>JAFCCI010000002.1 GCA_017610275.1 Candidatus Woesearchaeota archaeon | reverse complement strand
CTCTTTAGCTCATCTGGCGGGATAACTCTTTTTTCAGTTCCAACCTTTTTATAAGCTATTCCATTTAGAAAATAAGGCTTATTGCTCCCTTCAGGAATTTTCACTTTTATTATTGATTTACGTATCTCTTTTACTTCTTTTATTTCCGGAGCAATCTCTGGCTTTATTCTTGAAATAATTTGCTGAGATATTTTCCTTAAGGTTTTGTCAGAAACTTCCAAACCAATAACTTTTCCTTTATCATTCACACCAAAATAAACAGTTCCGCCTTTATGATTAAGGAAAGCGCATACAGTCTTTAAAGCATCGTCTAACTGAGACAATGATTTCTTTAACTCAACTGTTTGGGATTCCTTTAATTCCACTGTAAAAATATTTTCAATTAACTGATTAATAAAGATTAACAAAGAATTACCGGAATTATTTCGTATTAATTAAAAATTAAACAAAAATTTCATTGGACACTGGACAAATGTCCACATAAGGCTTATAAGTAAGCTTGCCTAGAGAGCATATTAGGTTTGAAATATGCAAAAAAATAAGATTAAAGAAATATTAAGGGGTGAATATAATGGTAGAATTAAACATTTTCAAGGTAGAGTATGATTGGTATGAAGGAGAACATGAAGAAACATTGTTAGGCAAATCTGTAAAAAGAGAAGAATTTGAAAAAGATATAATCAAAGCAAAAAAGTTCGCTGAAAGTTTAATGGGAAAAGAAATAAAATTAGGAGAATATCTTGGCAAGGGATACACAGTTCAATGTCTGCCCCAGTATTACAACCAGATTATATGGTTTCTTACAGAAAAACTAGGATACATCTTATGTTATTTTGATGAAGATATATGCTACTCAATAGAGGATTTTAGTGAGAATGAGATTTATGTAAATAAAATTGAAGATAAAAGAAAAACAAGCAAGCTAAAATGCTAATTTCCAAAATTCCAGACACTGTCTGGAAAATGAGTAGCCAAATCCTATTTATTACCAAATTTTTAGGTGACTACAAAATAAGCAAAATGTAGTCACCTATTACCAAAACATTTAAATATGTAGTCACCTATTATACTATCATGCACATAGAAAAAAGGGAATCTGGGAAGAGAATAAAGTATTATCTTGCTCATTCATACAGAGAGGGCCAAAAAGTCCATAAATTTAGGAAATACTTAGGGCAGGATTTGACAAAAGAAAAACTGAACGAAAGAAAACAAATTGCAGAAAAGCTTATTTTAGAAGAAATACACAAGTACAATATTATAAAAGACCCTTTGCATTTTGAGCTCTCTAAGGAAGAGATAGAAGAAATTAAAGCATTAGAGTCAAAAATTCCTCTCAAAATATCCCATCTCTCAAAAAAAGACTGGCAGGCTTTCTCAGAAATATTTACATATAATACAAACGCAATAGAAGGAAGCAGATTAAACCAAAAAGAAGTAAATGACCTCTTGGAAAAAGATAAATGGCCAAAAAAGTCAAAAGAGGATATTGCAGAAGCATATGGCGTTGATGAGGCAATACGGTTTATAAGAGGAACAAAAGAGCATGTATCAATATCTCTAATTAAACAAATACATAAGATAGTTTTCAAAAACGCAAAGCCTTTTGCAGGAAAGCTAAGAAAGAGAGGTGAAGAAGTAGTTGTGATGAACAGCAAAGGAAATGTTGTGCATGAAGGAGCATCTCAATCAAGAATAAACCACTTATTAAAAGAGCTTATTAATTGGTATGATAAAAATAAGACAAAATACCCAGCTTTGGTTCTTGGTGCAGTAGTTCATAACCAATTTGAGAATATTCATCCTTTCAAAGATGGAAATGGAAGAGTTGGAAGAATTCTCCTAAATAATATATTGATCAAGCATGGCCTGCCACCAATTAATATAGATTTCAAGAACAGGGTAGAATATTATAGCACACTAAAAGCATATGAACTAAACAAAAACTTAAAACCTACAATAAGTTTATACATGAAAGAATACAAGAATCTAAAGAAGAAGTTAGGTGACTACAAAAACAAGAAAAAGTAGTCACTAAGTGTTACCAGTAATAAACTATAGCAAAGAATTCCAGGAATTCTTTCAGCATTTCTAAAAGGTTTTAATACATATAGCAAAATTTTTATATGTTAAATAATGTTGGCATTAAAATGGAAGAAATAATAAAATTAAGGAAACTATATGGCCTCAAAAAGGTTTACAGGGCCAACTCTGTTGAGAACAGGAAAGAAAGCTCTGCAGAGCATAGCTGGAGCTGTTTGATCTTGGCTGATTATTTCTTAAATATTACAGACATTAAGCTTGACAGGCTAAAAATATATGAATTATTGATGTATCATGATATTGTAGAGATTGAGGCAGGAGACACACCACTGCATAAAAAAGAAGAAAGAAAAAACCAAAGGGAAAGAGAATTAAAGGCATTAAATAAGCTGAAACATGAAATTCCAAAGCAATTAAAAACAAAATTTGTGAATTTAGTTAATGAGTTTGAGGAAAAGAAGACAAAAGAGGCAAAATTTGCCCAGGCAATTGACAAGCTTGATGCAGAGATCCATGAATTAGACTATAAAGAAGACTGGAAAGGCTGGACAGAAGAATTTTTAAGAGAGGAAAAAGAAAAATACTTCAAAGAGTTTCCAAAAATTAAACAAGCATTTGAAAAAATAACAAATTATCTAAAGGAAAATGGTTATTTTGACCAACAAAGATGGAAATTTTTTTCAGTAGCAAAATTTAAATAATATTCTTTATTTTTTCATTCTATGAAACTAATAATAACAAGGCATGCACAAACAGGCTGGAATAAAGAAGATCCAGCTAGGCTTCAGGGCATTAAAGATACTGATTTATCTAAACAAGGAAAAGAGCAGGCAGGAAAATTAGCCCTAAGACTAAAAAGCCATAATATTGAATTAATATTTACAAGCCCGTTAAAAAGAGCATTGGAAACTGCTCAAGAGATTAAGAAATTTCATCCAAAAGCAGAGCTTATTGTTGATAAAGACCTTAAGGAACTTGATTTTGGCATATTAGAAGGATTAACAGACAAGGAAATCCAGGAAAAATACAAGGAAATATGGGAAGCAAGGGAAAAAGACAAATTTAACTATAAGATTCCCAAAGGAGAAAGCTATGCAGAAACAGATGTAAGAGCTTTAAGGGTTCTAGATAAAATAATTAAAACAAAAAGAGACTCAGTAATTGTTGCTCATGCCACAATAAATAAGTTGTTCTTCAAAAAACTCTTGAAAAAATCATTAAAAGAAATTAGCAAAAATTTCTTTAACAATACATCTGTTTCAATATTTAATATTAAAGGCAATGATGTTTTTGTTGAGGAATTCAATTGTGATAAGCATTTGAAGTAATGAAGAAATAATTTCTCAAAAGTTATTTAAGTTAGCCCATTTCCCTTTTTTTGATGCATGAGACAGAAAAGATTCTGAATGGAGACTTAAAGAAAGTAATTCTAAGGCTTTCCTGGCCAATGATGATCTCAAACTTTCTCCAGTCAACATACAACATAACAGACACATTCTGGGTTGGCAGGCTTGGAAGCTATGCAATTGCAGCAGTGACAGTCAGTTTTCCAATTGTTTTTGTTATGATAGCTATTGCAATGGGAATTGGAGTTGGCGGCTCTATACTCATAGCACATGCTGCAGGAAAGGCATTTAAGACAAAAAAGGAAAAAGACAAAAAACAGATTAATCTTATAATCTCACAGACTTTTGTTCTGCTTTTTTTAGCTGCAATTGTAGTGTCTGTCATTGGCTTTTTATTTGCCCCAAAAATTGTTTCATTGTTAACTTCCGAACAGGCTGTTTTTAAAAGTGCAGTTATTTACATGAGAACGATATTTATAGGGTTTTCATTTATGATTCTTTATTATGTTTTTGAGGCAGCATTAAGAGCACTGGGAAACACAAAAACCCCAATGAAATTTGTTTTGGTCTCAGTGCTTATTAATGTGATTCTTGACCCAATACTTATTTTTGGGCTGGGACCTTTCCCAAAAATGGGTGTTTTTGGAGCAGCTTTAGCCACTGTAATCTCAAGAGCAATTATAAGCTTAATTGCGCTTTATCATTTAATTAAAGGAACCTATGGAATAAGATTTGAACTTAATTTCCTAAAGCCAAAAATAAAGATAATAAAAGATATTCTTAAACTTGGAATCCCAACCACTTTTGAAATGGGGTCAATGTCTTTTGGATTTTTTATGATAACTTATTTGGTTAGCGCCTTTGGGACTGCAACATTGGCTGCTTTTGGGATAGTCACAAGATTATTTAGTTTTTTCATGATTCCCTCATTAGCAATATCTGTTGCAATATCAACAATAGTTGCCCAGAATTTTGGTGCTGGAAATTTCAGGCGGGCATTTGCTTCATTGAAAGAATCTGCAAAACTGGGATTTAAGATAACAATTATTATTAGTGTTTTTACCTTTATTTTTGCAAGACAAATAGTAAGTGCTTTTACAGTTGATGAAGGGGTTATTTATCTTGGAACCATGTTTTTAAGGATTATTTCCCCGTTTATAATTCTTGGACTTGGAAGGCATATCCTCATAGGGTTCTTCAGGGGAATAAAGCGTACAGATATCTCAATGGTTGTAAGCATTATCCACAATTTTATATTAAGGATGGGTGGAGCTTATGTGCTTGCTTTTGTTTTTAATTTAAAGACAATAGGAATCTGGTGGTCTTATCCATTAACAATGTTTTTAAGTCTTATTATCACATACATTATCTATTTGAAGATTAAGAAGCATATTATAAAAAAGAAAGTGGATGTTGAGGGCATAACATTGGAATCTGAAGCAGAATCAGAGATTATCACATAGTTCTTTAGTTTTTATGCGGGAGACGTGATTCGAACACGCGTACTCACTAAGAGACAAGGCTCTGAACCTTGCGCATTTGGCCACTCTGCCACTCCCGCGCATTGTTTGAGAAATTAGCAAGATATTTAAAATTTATTAAAATAACTTATTTTGTTAACATGGGGCTGTAGTATAATGGCAGTATTTCGCGTTCGGGACGCGGCGATCTGAGTCCGACAAATGGTTACGCGCATTTGATACGCAAAGTCCGGCATAAAGCCGGACACGCTCGCTAACGCTCGCAAACAGTTCGGAAGTCTCAGCAGCCCCACTACAGCTTCTTGCCAAGCTACACTTACAAATAAGGTATCAAATAAACAAAATATTTAAATAAAAACAAAAAACAGAGTTAATATGGCCAAAAAGGAAACACTCGGACTGAATGTAAAGAAAAGCGATAATCTAAGCGAATGGTATACACAGGTTGTTCAAAAAGCAGAATTAGCTGATTATAGTTCTGTATCTGGCTGCATGGTTTTAAGGCCTAATTCTTACGCAATATGGGAAAACATACAGAAAATATTTGACAGCATGATAAAAAACACAGGTCACAAGAACGCCTACTTTCCCCTGTTTATTCCTGAACATCTTTTAATGAAAGAAAAAGAGCATGTTGAAGGCTTTGCACCAGAGGTAGCCTGGGTAACACATGCTGGCAATACAAAGATGAAAGAAAGGCTTGCTGTAAGGCCTACATCTGAAACAATAATGTATGAGTCATATGCAAACTGGGTAAGATCCTGGAGAGACCTGCCTTTATTAATAAACCAGTGGTGCAATGTTGTAAGGTGGGAATTCAAGTATCCTAAGCCATTTCTTAGGACAAGGGAATTTTTATGGCAGGAAGGACACACTGTTCATGCAACAAAAGAAGGAGCAGATAAAGAGGTTATAGATATTCTTAATATGTACAAGGATTTAATGGAAAACTATCTTGCAATCCCGGTTTTAACTGGCAAAAAAACAGACAAGGAAAAATTTGCAGGGGCTGTTTATACAACAACTCTTGAGGCATTTATGCCGGATGGTAAGGCATTGCAGATGGGAACATCCCATATGCTTGGGCAGAATTTTGCAAAGGCATTTAAAATAAAATTTTTAGGCAAGGATGAAAAATACCATATACCATGGCAGACATCATGGGGAATAAGCACAAGGATGATAGGAGCAATAATAATGGTTCATGGAGATGATAATGGCTTGGTGATACCACCAAAAATAGCCCCAATTCATGCAGTTATAGTTCCAATTATTTTTGACAAATCCAAAGAAAAGATATTGAAAAAAGCAGAAGAAATAAAAAATAAATTAAAAAATTATAATATTGAAATAGACAAGAGGGAGGAATATTCCCCTGGATGGAAATTTCATGAATGGGAATTAAAAGGAGTTCCTTTAAGAATAGAAATTGGTCCAAAAGATTTAGAGAAAAGCCAAGCTGTTTTGGTAAGAAGAGACACAGGAGAAAAAGAATTTGTTAAAATAACAGAATTAAATAAAAAAGTTAAGGAAACCCTTGATAAAATCCAGAAAAACCTTTTCACAAAAGCAAAGAAATTTATGGACACAAACATTATTGAGGTTGATAACTGGAATGATTTTCTAAAGGCAGTAAAAGCAAAAAAAATACCAAAGGCATTTTTCTGCGGGGAAAAAGAATGCGAAGAATTAATAAAATCTGAATCAGATGGTGCAACCTCAAGATGCATAGAATCTAATGCAAAAGCTGGAAAATGCATTAAATGTGGTAAAAAGGCACAATATAAAGTTTATTTCAGCAAGTCATATTAATATTAACTCACTTAATTCTTTGCTCATGCTTAAAGCAATTGCCAGGGCACCATTCTCTGCATTTCTTGATGATTCTGCAAAGCATATAATTAATATATCCCCTTTTTTGAAATCAAAACATTTTAGGATTTCATCATGTGCTTTTTTGTAATTCTCCTTAAAATTAACATCTGCATCCGGAATGTAAAGCTTATTATCAAACTTTAGAATAACTGCTCCATTTGCTCCCTGCTTAACAGCAATATCCCTTTGCTCAAAACTTATTTTTATGTTCTCATCTGGTTTCTTTAGCAAAACAACTGCTTTTTCAAGCTCAGGATAAACGTCTCCAATGTTCACACTTTTAATTAATATAATTTCTTCTGTTTTTTTAAGAAACAAACTGCCTTTTTCAGTCAATGAATGCCCCTGCTTTGTAGAGCAAATTAAATTTTTATCCTTCAAAATATCCAAGATTGTCCTTAAAGTTCCCTCTCCTAATTCAAGTTTCTTAACCAGCTCATTCCTGCTAATATTTTCTTTTATCAGCAAAAATGCCCTTATAACATCTGTTTTTACATAGCCTGGTATGTTGCCTACCATAAGAAACAAAAGCCTTATATACTATTTATAGTTTTCTGTTGGATATGATATCCAACAACATTAAAGAAAAAAACAAAACAATCGGCGTAAAAGAAGATAAAAAAATTAACAAAATTAAGGACAATTGCAAATCAACAAGCATAAAAAAGACTAAAAACCTTATTGAATTAATTGAACAGATAAAAAAGCAGCAGAACAAAAATAAAATAATCAATAAAAAAGAATCAATAAAAGAAAAAAAAGATTTAGGAGAAGTAGCCGAAGTTAATAATAAAAAGACTTTCAGAAGGTGGGAAAAAGATTATATCTCATTGATTCAAAACGTAATATACCCGCAGTTAAATTCAGGCTTTAAGTTTGACTACAATGATTATATGATTAATAATGAAAATAAGATATTCTCACAAACTCTTGTAGGGTTTAATACTCCATCAAAAGAAGCCAAATATTATGATTCACCAATAATAGACAACCATAAAGTCGATAACATTATGGACAAATTCAAGTTTGCTCAGATGAAAGGGCAGGCTTTGGGAGACAATTTTATCCCTGAAAATGTTAATCCAGATGATTTTGAAAGATTCTGTTATTTTAAAAAATTAAATCCTTCATTAATAGTTCTAAAATATGCCTTAAATCCACTGTAAAACTTTGTTCTAAAAAAGTGAAGATTTAAATATAGATTATGTTTTAAAAATCTTAACACAAAAGAGGTGTATAATGCAGCTAGCTAATACTCTGGGACTTTATGCTTTTCTAAGCTTAATACCCCTTGTTATACTTTATCTGATAAAACCAAAACCAGTTGAAAAGGTTGTTCCTTCTCTTATGTTCTTAATAAAAAACCAAAAAAGGGCAATAAAGAATTCCTTTTTTCAGAAATTGCTGAGAAATCTTGTATTTCTATTGCAGTTATTGGTATTATCTATACTGGCTTTTTCAATTGCCTCACCTTACATAATAACTTCTGAGGCTGTTGTATCTCAAAATACTGTTATTATAATTGATGCAAGTGCAAGTTCACAGGCAATCAATAATGGCAAAACAAGATTTGAAAACTCAATAGACATAGCAAAAGACTATTTGCAGGGCAAAGTAAGCATAATAGTTGCTTCAGGCAGCCCTGAAACAATTTTAGAAGATGGAACAAAAAACCGGGCATTGTCATTGCTTCAAACCTTAGAACCAAGGGATACCAAAACAAATCTTGAAAGTGCATTGTATGAGGCAGAATCAATACTTGCAGACAGGAAGGGAAGAATTATTGTTATAAGTGATTTTATAATAGATGATATAAATGAATTATTAAAGGCAAAGAGAATATTATCTTCAAAAGGCATTAATGTTGAGTTTATAAGCATCTGGAACAAGGCAAAAAACATAGGGATCATAGAACTTGATATTGATAAATACAATATAATGGCATATGTAAAGAATTTTGATGATGATGCAGAAATAACAGCAGCAATAATCAAAGAAGAAAATACCTTAGAAACCAAATCAAAAACAATAACTGCCCATTCAACAGAAATATTTAATTTTGAAACACCAACAGGAATCAGCAAAATTGTAATAAATTCAGATGATGACCTTAAATTTGATAACATTGCTTATATAAGCGCGCCATTAAAAAAACAGATAGATGTTCTGCTGATAACAAATGCAAAAAAAAGCTATCTTATGAAGGCATTGCAGTCATCAAAGGATATTAATCTTCAGATTACAGAACCCCCAATAATACATGGTATTGAGTCCAGTGAAATTATAATAATAAATAGTATAGAAGGGAACCTTATTCTTCCTGGAACACTTGAAGAGATATCAAGAGAGGTGGAAAATGGAAAAAGCCTCATTATGACAGCACAGGATGACCTAAACCAGGTAGGAATGTCATGGCTCCTTCCTGTTGAATTAAATGAAAAAGCCAATAATACAAAAGCATGCGTCAAAGTGATAAATGAATTTACAAAGCAGTTTGAGAGCAATAAATGCTTTACAATAGTTAAAAAATATTTCAAGGCAATTCCAAAAGAGAATACAATACCAATTATAGAAGCTGATGATTTTAGCCCGCTTGTTGCTTTAGGTAAAAGGGGAAAAGGAAATTCGGTTTATTATGGAATTATTGACGAGCAGACTGATTTTAAAACACAAACATCTTATCCAATATTCTGGAATGAACTATTAAACTTTCTTGCTGAAGCAGGTGATATAAATGACTATAACTTCAGGATAGATGAAAAACCGTCAATAGGCAAAGCCGGAATATATGATAATGGCAATAAGATTGCAGTGAACCTTCTTAATGAATATGAATCAGACATAGCCAGGGAAACAGTATCTTTTGATAACGAGGAGTTTGTTTCAGGTATTTCCCAAGAGAAAGTTGTTTTAAACCTTAATATTTATTTAATTATTTTTGCAATTGTTATTATGCTTTTGGAGATATATATTTTAAAGATAAGGGGTGATTTATAATCATTTACCTCAAGAATCCGCAAGCATTATTACTCTTTATTCCTGTGATTATTACACTTATTGTTATTATTAGAAAAACTTTTGTTAAATTTACAACAGAGAAGGAAAAAGAAGAGCATGTAAAAAGCAAGAAACTTTCAAGGATATTAATAGCCATATCAAGGTTTTTTGTTTTCTCGCTTTTGATAATAGCAATAGCATCACCATTCACATTAGAGGAAAAAACTGTTCAGGGAAATCCCTCATTAACAATACTTGCAGATAACTCAACATCATTTGAGCTTTTTGAGCAGGATATTGGCTCTAACTTAAAAATTAGCCTTGAAAAAGAGATTCCAACAACAATAAGGTATATTGCACGTGGAGAAGAATCACCAATAGGAGACAGCCTGCTTAATAATATGAAGGGAAATGACAACTTATTATTAATCAGTGATGGAAACAATAACAAAGGAACTGATTTAGGTGATGTGATGATGCTTGCATCTTCATTAAACACAACCATCAGCTCATTAGATATTAATCCAATAAAAACAGACCTTGTTGTAACAATTGATTCCCCTTCTGAACTAATATTTGGAACAGAAGCTTTATTTTATATTGATGTAAAACAAGTTGGCCCTTTGTCATTAGATTATAACATTCAGGTAATGATTGATGATAATATTATAATAAATGAAAAAGCCACTGGTACAAAAACATTTGAGATTAAGCAGATGCTGCAGACAGGATATCATAAAATAAAAGCATCAATAATAGCAAGTGATTATTTCCAGCAAAACAATGTTTATTACAAAACACTCCATGTTCTGCCAAAGCCAAATATACTCTTTATTTCACAAAAGGATGCAAAAATAACACAGATAATGGATGCTGTCTATGATGTTTCCAAAAAGAGTTATATGCCGGAAGACCTTAAATCATATTCTGCTGTTGTTTTGTATAACATAAATCAAGACTGGCTTAAAACAAATACAGATATCTTAACCAATTATGCAGCAGATGGCAATGGTCTTGTAGTCATTGGTGGGCAGGATTCATTTGATTACGGCAACTATGAAAATTCAGTGTTTGAAACTATTCTTCCTGTTAAAGTGGGGCTTGCCGGCAGGGAAGAGGAAAGCGGAATGAATATCATAGTTATAATAGATGTTTCAGGAACAACATGCTCTGCTTTTGGCAGTGGAAGCACAAATACAAAAATAGATGTTGAGAAAGCGGTTGCAACACAGATTGTTGGAGGCTTAAGACCAGGAGATAAGATAGGTGTTATCAGCTTTGATTTTAATTATCATTCAATATCCCCCCTTTCAATAATAGATGAAAAACCTGACTTAAATTATACAATATCCACTATTCACTGCGGTGGTTTTAATGCAGGGACACTTGTTTCTGTTGGCTTGATAAGGGCAGAGCAGATGCTAAGATCTGAAAAAGGAAGCAAAAATATTGTTCTTATATCTGACGGAATAACACAATACCCTGATGGTGCAATTAAAAGAGCAAAATCAATGGCTTCAAAGGGAATAAAGACCTATACTGTGGGAGTTGGATTTGATACCAACAGGCAATTTATGCAGGATTTGGCATTAGCTGGCCAGGGTGTTTATTTTGAGCCTACTGAAGCGCAAAGATTAAATATTATTTTCAGCAGGGAGCCTGAGGAAGAGGAGACTGATGTGATGGGACTTTTAATCATTGACTCAAATCATTTTATAACCCAAAATCTTAACCTGAATGCAAAAGTGACTGGCTTTAACCAGGTTGTTCCAAAAAGTTCTGCAAGGATGCTTATAGCAACCCATAACACAAATCCCATAGTTACAATATGGAGGTTTGGGCTTGGAAGAGTTGCTGCATTAACAACAGATCCGGAAATATGGGCTGGTCAGCTCTTAAACAAGGAAAATTCAAAAATTATTACAAGAACAGTCAACTGGGCTATTGGTAACCCCAGCAGGAACAAGGAATTTGATGTAAAACTTAAGGATTCAAGAGTGGGGGATGTTGCAGAGATAATTGTTATTTCAGAAACAAATCCTGTGCTTGAAGGATTATCATTTTCAAAGCTAGACAAAAATATTTATAAGGCAGAATTTGTTCCGAAGACAACAGGGTTTCATGATTTTTTTGATGCAGTTATGGCTGTTAATTACAAGAGGGAATACGAAGACTTAGGAATAAATCCTGAGCTTGTAGACATTGTGAGCATAACCAACGGAAGGATATTTAATAAAGATAATACAACTGCAATAGTAGAATTCATTAAAGAAAATTCAAGAAGAAAAAAAATAGATGAAAAAAGCTATAGCTGGATTTTTATTTTATCAGCATTATCTATATTTTTAATAGAGGTTTGTATCAGAAGAATTATGGAAAATAGGAAATCTATATAAATAATAATTAATAATAAGGTGATAGCATGGCATATATGAAAAGAAATGTTAACTTTGGTTTTTTTCTTTTATTAGTTGCAGTCCTTATATCTCTTGCTGGATTAAGCCTTTATTATCAGGCAACGTTTAAGGATTTGTACATGGATTACCAAATGAGGATAGAGGATTTAAAAAATGTTTCATCAACCCTGGGCACTGAAAAAGCAAAGCTTGAGCAGACAAGCCAGCAACTTACTATCAAGGAAGAAAGAGAAAAAGAGCTAAGCACGCAGTACACAGAACTAAGAACTGAAAAGGAAAAATTAGAGGATGACAAAGCAAAATTACAAACACAGTTAACAGCAAAAACAAATGAGTTAAAGCTGAAAAAAGCAGAATTATTCACAGTACAGGCAGAACTTGGCACAACAAAGACAAGCCTTACTGCTGCTCAGACAACAATATCAGGACTCAGAGTGGATATAGCTGGTTTAAACGAAGATATAGTTGACCTGAATGCTCAGCTGGCTACATGCACATGCCCATAAAAAATGAAGAAATTTAATAAGGTTTTAAGGGAAATAAATTTTACATTCAACAATATTGTATTGTTTAATAGTTTTCTAAATGCATTTCTGATATTTTTAATTATTTACATTATTTTGTCTTTATTTAATTTTTATCAGATATATGCATTAGTTCCTGCAGCATTATATTTTATAATTAAAACATATAAAGGCATTAGGGAAAAACATTTGATAAATGTTGAAAAAAAATATCCCCTTCTTAATGAAAGGCTTAGAACAGCGAGAGATAACATAAAAATGGAAAATCCAGTTGTTGATGAGCTGAAATCCAATATTATGAGGGATATGAAAAAGGTTGAAGTAACATCTTTTTTTAACCAAAAGAATGTTTCTTACAAAATATTATTAAGCATAATATTATGCTTTTTAGTGGTATTTTCAGCACGGTTTGACTTATCATTTAATCTCAAAGATGCAGCAAATACTGCTGTTGATTTTGTATATAGCATTGGCGGAAATAATACAGGAGATGGAAAGCAGGGTCTTGAGAGAATAGCCAGCTCTGGAATAAGCGAGAGCGTATTTGGTGATGCACAAATTGCCCAAATGGGCGGCGAAATGCTTGATATGGTAATTAAGCCAGCAGGGTATGAGATAAATCTTGATGAGGTAAAAGAGCCTGAAAAAAGAGATTTTGAAGAGCTTTTTCCAGATGATGTATTTGTAGAAACAGCTGATGTTTATGAAGAAAAAATTCAGGAAGACCAGCAGGAGCTTGTAAAAGCATATTTTTTAAAAATTGCAAAAGATTAAAGAGGTGTTAAAATGAAAATGTATAAGGAAACTTTTGATAGTTTATACAAAGAGATAGGAAAAATAGTTGTTGGGCAAAAAGAGGTTGTTGAGCAGATTATGATCACAATATTATGTGATGCAAATGCCCTGCTTGAGGGATACCCTGGCCTGGCAAAAACCCTTGCTATAAAAACAATGGCCCAAATGATGGACCTTAAATTCAGCAGGATACAAAATACCCCTGATTTAATGCCATCTGATATAACAGGAACATATATTATTGAAGAGACCTCTGGCAAGAGAAACTTTAAGTTTCAGCCAGGGCCAATATTTGCAAATATTGTGCTTGCAGATGAAATTAACAGGGCAACACCAAAAACGCAGTCTGCCATGCTTGAGGCAATGCAGGAAAAGCAGGTTACTGTAGGAAATACAACATTCAAGCTTGACAAGCCGTTTTTTGTTCTTGCAACACAGAATCCTATTGAACAGGAAGGAACATACCCTCTGCCAGAAGCCCAGGCAGACAGGTTTTTGCTAAAGATTAAGATAGGATACCCAACATATGATGAAGAAGTTGAAATAGTAGATAAATATGCATTTGAAGTCAAAAATCATAAGTTAAGTATATTGCTTGATAAGGCGCATCTTATGCATATGCAGGATTTAGTAAGACAAATCCCAATAGCAAATGACCTTAAGCATAGGATAGTCAGTATAGTTACTGAGACAAGAAAACACCCCAATTTAATAGAATATGGGGCATCACCAAGGGCATCTATTGGCTTAGTTCTTGCATCAAAGGCAAGAGCACTTCTAAAGGGAAGAAACTATGTTAGCAAGGAGGATATTGATGCAATGGCTTACCCAATATTAAGACACAGGATTATATTAAATTTTGAGGCTGAAAGAAAGGGAATGTCAACAGATGATGCCATCAAAGAAATAATAAGCAAGGCAAAATGATAACAACTGAATTTCTGTCCCAGCTTGGCAAGTTTAATCTTATTGTAAGGAAAAGAGTTACATCAAGTTATACAGGAGAAAGGCGCTCTGTAATGCATGGCAGGGGCATAACAATAAAAGACCATAGGATTTATGCTCCCGGAGATGATTTCAGGGCAATAGACTGGAGAATATTTGCAAGGACAGATGACCTTTACATCAAGAGATATGAAGAGGATAAAAGCCTTACAACACATATAATAGTTGACCACAGCGGAAGCATGAATTTTGGAAAGGGAGTTACAAAGTTTGACTATGCCTCTATGCTTGGAGTTGGAACAGCATATTTAGCGATGAAAGAGAATGAAAAATTCCAGTTCTCAACTTTTTCAGAAGGCCTTGAAACCTTTAAGCCAAAGAGAGGCATGGGTCACCTTGCAAGCATGGTTGACCACCTGAATAGCATAAAGCTGACTGGTGTTTCAAGATTCAAGGATGCAATGAGCAGGTACAAAAAAATGATAGGCTCAAGAGCCCTTGTGGTTATTATATCTGATTTCCTGTTTGATATTGAAGAGATAGAACAAGGACTTATTATGCTTGGAGATCAGGATATGAAAATAATACAAATCTTGGATCCTGTGGAAAGGGAGCTTGCATTTCAGGGAGATTTCAGGCTTAAGGACTCTGAAACAAAGAATATGCTAAGGACATATATAAATCCAAGGCTTAGGGTTGGTTATAAAAAAAAGCTTGAAGACCATATATCAAGGATAGCAAAGATATGTGATGAGCTTGGACTTGATTTTAACATTGTAACAACAGACAAGCCAATATTTGATGCTTTCTATGATATATTAAAATAGAACAATTTAAAAATAAATAACTTTTTTCTTGAAAATATGAAACTAATGTTTATAGAAGCAAGATACAAGAAGCCAATATCAATTGAAAAGCATGTTTTAAAATTACCTTCAAGAGTTGGCTTAGTTACAACAGTTCAGTTTATAGGGCAGGTTAAGGAAGTTAAGTCGCAATTAGAAAAAGGGGGCAAAAAAGTATTTTTAGGCAAAGGAAAGCACACAAAATATAATGGTCAGGTTCTTGGCTGTGATGTTGATGCTGCTGTTTATGTTGAAAAAAAAGTTGATGCATTTCTTTACATTGGCTCTGGTTTGTTTCATCCAATAGCAATTTCATTAAAAACAAAAAAAGATGTTTTCACATTTAATCCATTGACTAATAAACTTAATAAAGTTGATAAAAAAGAGGCAGCAAAAATAAACAAAAGAAAAAAAGGTGCTTTGATTAAATTTCTCTCATCAACAGAAATAGGAGTTATTGTAACAACAAAGCCCGGTCAGGAGCAGCTAAGAAAAGCCCTTGAACTTAAAAAAAGATTCAAGGATAAGAACTTTTATTTCTTAATATTTGACACAATTGACTTTAACCAGCTGGAAAACTTTCCATTCATAGAATGCTTTGTAAATACGGCCTGTCCAAGAATAGCTTTGGATGATTCTGTAAAGATTAGCAAGGCCATAATCAACTTAGGGGATATTTAGAATTAAATCTGCTTGACCTACAAAACTTATTTTCTCTTTTTGGTCAGTTTCTTAATAATATTCTTGATTTCAGTTATCTCTTTAAGGGTCTGCTTACTAGAATCAACATTTATACTTAGAAGAATAAACAAAACAAGAAGTATAAGCCACGTGAATATTGAGATAACCATTGGCCAGCCCATATTTTTATCTACCATGTAAACCCTGTTGATAAGATTAAATCCAAGAATAACTGCTGCACATCCAACTATTAGCACCATCAACTCAAAAGTGCTTATCTCCGCTCTTTTTTTTAACATAATAACCCCTTTTCATTCTTTTATAAACTCTTTTCTTATAAACTTTTTGTTTTTCATCCCTTTATTTTCTCTTTTTAGTAAAAAGAATAACACAGTCTTTGTAGATACTTAAAATAAGAAATAAAAATTTAGTGAAACCTTCTTCTTCTGTTATAGGTGTTTCTTCTTGGGTTATTCCTTCTTGGATTACTGTTACTTACAATCTTTATCTTCTCAACATATGGCTTTTCCATCTGTTTAACATCAAAAGTACGGTATTCATCCAGGATTCTTGAAAAATTCCCATAATCATCATCACAAAGCAAATTAATTACCTTTCCCTCTTCTCCTGCCCTTGCTGTCCTGCCTATCCTGTGGACATAATCTATAGGGTTTTTTGGAATTTCATAATTAACTATGTGGGAAACATTATCAACATGTATTCCACGGGCAGCAACATCTGTGCAAACAAGAACAAATGAATTTCCCTTCTTGAAATCTTCCATTGAGTTTTCTCTTTTGTTCTGCGTTAATCCGCCGTGTATTGCTATTGCATTTACCCCATTAATCTTGAGATTTTTAGCAACAAAATCAGTGGTGCTTCTTGTATTGCAGAAAACCATGATAAGTTTTGAGTCTTCCTTTTTAACTAAATGCAAAAGCAACGAAAGCTTGAAGTTTTTTGGTATACTATAGTAAAACTGCTTGAGCTTGCTTGGATCAACCTGCTTTCTCGTAGAAATATTTACCGGATTCCTCATGTACCTGTTTGATAATTCCTCTATTCTTGGAGGAATTGTAGCAGAAAAAAACAATGTCTGCCTGTCTTTTGGGCATGTTTTTATTATATCCTCTATGTCATCAATAAATCCCATATCAAGCATCTTGTCTGCCTCATCGAGCACAAGAATCTTTATTCCTGATGTGTTTACTGTGCATCTCTGAAGATGGTCCTTGAACCTTCCTGGCGTTGCAATGACAACCTCTGCTGTTCTTAACCCGTAAATCTGGGGGTTTATTGCAACCCCTCCATAAACAGAAATTATGTTTAGTTTCTTGTTTACTGCAATCTTCTTTAATTCTTTCCTGACTTGCTCTGCAAGCTCTCTTGTCGGCGTTATTACCAGTGCCTGAAGCCCTTTTCCAGGAATTGTTTTTTCAACTATTCCTGAGCCAAAAGCAAGTGTCTTGCCTGAACCTGTTTCAGATTCTCCTATTACATCCTTACCCTGAAGTATATAGGGTATTGAACTGCTCTGTATCTGAGTAGGGCTATCAAACCCAAGTTTTTCAATTGATTCCATTAATTCATCGCTGAATTTAAAACTATTAAACGCATTCATTTTCTACCTCAATAATAGATTATTCAGAAAAAGCGAAGTGTTCAAATTGAGCAAATGCCTTTTCTATCTTTCACAAAACTATTTTGCTTTATAAAAAACAAAAAAAGTCAAAATCTATTTATTTTATTTATTCTTTATTAACGTTGACCGCTTTTGGTCCTCTGTCTCCTTCTTCAACATCAAAGGTTACTGCATCATTTTCCTGCAGTGTCACTCCTTCCTGAATTCCTGACTGGTGGACAAAATACTCCTTGCCATCTTCAGCTGCAATAAATCCAAATCCTTTCATGTCGTTGAAGAATTTTACTGTTCCTTTCATTTTATATTTCCTCCATATTGTTATCTTGATTTTCAATTTTTAATTTGCATTCATCGCAGTAAATCCTTTTTGATTCTCCTTTTTTCACAACAAACCTTTTCCTGCATAATCTGCAATGCTTAATTATTTTATAATCTACCATTTGTATAATCTGAATTAATTTTTTCTCAGAAACAAAAAAACAATTGCCTAAATAAACTTTACCGACAAATAGTCAAAAAGTCCCGATATATCTTTGGGGGATGGGGGTTCCTTTTTAAATCTTTCTATTTGGCAGCAAATTATGTTAATAATTAACAAACACAAGCTTTTTAAATAATCCTCGTTTTCTGGTTTGCTAGAGTATAGTATTGAATAGGGTTTATTTAATGGGATTAAGGGTTCTATTTTAAACTAATTTGTTTAAAAAGCTAATTAAGAACTTTTAAGCCATTATCTTTAAATATACAGGTTAAATAATGGAGTGATTTTGATGAAAAGTATTTATAATGTTCCTCAGAACAAATTAATAGAAAAAATAGCCTTAGAACTGAAAAAAATAGCTTCTATCAAGGCGCCTGCATGGTCAGAGTTTGTTAAAACAGGCACTCATAAGGAAAGAGCACCTGCAAGAGATGACTGGTGGAATGTAAGAGCAGCAGCTATTCTAAGGACAATAGCTAAAATTGGACCAGTTGGTGTCTCAAAGCTAAGAACAAAATATGGCGGCAAAAAAAACAGGGGTGTTAAACCAGAGAAATTTTATAAAGGATCTGGAAAAATAATAAGATTAATATTACAGCAGCTTGAAGAGGCAGAACTTGTTAAAAAAGCAGAAAAAGGAATTCACAAAGGAAGGATAATTGCTCCAAAAGGGGCATCTCTTCTTGATAAGGTTGCTGCCCAGCTTTCCGGCAAAAAACCACAAGTAAAAGCAGAGAAACCAGTTGAAATAAAAAAAGAGCCTGTTAAGAAAGAACAACCAAAAGAAATCAAAAAACCAGAAGTAATTGAGAAAAAACCCGAGGATGTTAAGGAGAAGCCAAAAGAAGAAAAACCTACTGCTCAAAAAACAGAAAAAGCTGAGAAAAAACCAGAAGTAAAAAAACAGGATATCAAAACTGAACAATCACAAGAAATCAAAAAACCAGCAGAAGAAAAACCTGCTGAAGCTAAAGCAGAGAACAAGGTTGAAGAGAAAAAAGAAGAGCCTGAGAAAAAAGACAAACCAGAGGCTGGTAAACCAGAAGACAAAGTACCAACTGCTGCTGAGCTTGCAGAAAAAGCAAAAAAATGACTGATCTTGAGGAACTTAAAAGGAAAAGACTTGAAGAACTTCAAACAAAACAACAACCAGATTCAGAAGAAGCTCAGATGCAGCAACAGATAGCTCAACTTGAGCTTTTGGTTAAAGGAGTATTAACAAAAAAAGCATTGGAAAGATACGGCAACCTAAAAACAGCACATCCTGAACTGGCAGTTCAGTTGCTTGCTTTATTGGGTCAGGCAATTCAATCAGGCCAGATAAAAACAGTTGATGATGATGCATTGAAAAATCTTTTAATGAGGTTACAGCCAAAAAAACATAAATTCAAGATGATAAGGAAATAAAATGGCAACATACAAACATTTAAGCAGGAAACTAAGGCTTGCAAAATTGCACAAGCAGACCAGATGGGCCCCTTTCTGGACAGTCATGAAAATCTATGGAAAAGGAAGAAGAGTCCATCCTGGCAGGCATACTGAAATAAAGAGATCATGGAGAAGAACAAAGACAAAGGCATAAAATGGCAAAGAAAGAGGAAAAATCAAAAGTTGTATTAGAAAGAGAGTATATAATCCCCCTAAGAAAAGAGTTTCAGAAAGCTCCAAAATACAAAAGGGCAAAGAAGACAATCAAGGCCTTAAAAGAATTCTTAGCAAAGCATATGAAATCAGATAATATCAAGATTGGGAAGTATTTAAATCTTAAAGTATGGGAGCACGGCATTAAAAATCCACCACACAAAGTCAAAGTTAAGGTTGAGAAGTTTGATGACGGCCTTGTAAAAGCAGAGCTTGTAGGAGCACCTGTTGAAAAGCCAAAAGAAGAAAAGAAAAAGCCAGTAAAGAAAGAAGAAAAAAAGGAAGTATTACCTAAGGAAGAAGAGAAAAAGCAGCCTGAGAAGAAAATAGAAGAAAAGAAAGAAGAATCCAAGGAAACAAAGACTGAAGAAAAGAAACCATCAGAAGATAAAAAAGAAGTTAAAGAAGAAAAAAGAGTTCTAACTAAAACCTAAATGAAAAAGGATATTCTTAAAAAAGAGAACCTAGAAGGAAGAATAACGTTTATTGGAGAAGGAGAAGAAGAAGCTATGTTTTTTCCCAAGGATAAAAACAAAAAGTATAATAAAGGGCAGATTGTTTATTACAAAAAAAAAGCATATGAAATAATGTGCGGGGTAATTGAATATTTTGATTTGAGTGCTGGTTATTACATACAAACCAAGAGTATTTAATAGATAAATTTTATTAAAGCAAAAGCTTATTAAATAACAAAAAACTCTTTCTAGGCATGGAAAAAGATTTACTGCCTTTTGAAAAGACTAAAAGAAAGATTCTGGTTAGAAAGAAATCTGTAACTTCATCAAAATTTGGATGCGAGCCAGATAAAAGGCCTGTAAAAGAACTCATAAATTATGGCATTGTAAACATAGACAAGCCTCCTGGGCCTACATCACATCAGGTAAGTGCTTATTTGCAGAAAATTCTTAATATAAGCAAGGCTGGCCACTCAGGGACATTAGATCCAGGTGTTACAGGTGTTTTACCAATAGCAACTAGCAGGGCAACAAGAGTAGTGCAGACATTGCTTAAGGCAGGTAAAGAATATGTTGGACTAATGCATATTCACAAAGAGATTCCAGAGCATGAGATTTATACAACATGTAATGATTTTGTTGGTAAGATAATGCAGATGCCGCCTATAAAAAGCTCTGTTAAAAGGAGATTAAGGGAAAGGCAAATTTATTATTTTGATATAATTGAAATTGATGGCCAGGATGTCTTGTTTAAGGTTGGCTGCCAGGCAGGAACATACATAAGAAAGCTTATACATGACATTGGCCAAAAGCTTGGCTGTGGAGCCCATATGGCTGAGTTAAGAAGAACAAAAGCAGGGCCTTTTAACGAAAGCACAAATCTTGTTACATTGCAGGATTTAACAGATGCTTTTTATTATTATAAAGAAGAAGGAAATGAAAAATATCTAAGATATTGTATACAACCAATAGAAAATGCTGTAAAACATCTGCAAAAAATATATGTTCTTGACAGCGCAGTTGACAGCTTATGCCATGGCGCAAATCTTAATGTGCCTGGAATCTCAAAGCTTGAGTCAGGCATAACTGTGCAGGATATTGTTGCTGTAATGACATTAAAAGGAGAGTTTATCTGCTATGGAACTGCAAAGCTGGATTCTGAGGAAATGCTTGGTGAAAAAGGCCTTGCAGTAAAAACAGAAAAGGTTTTCATGATTCCTGGAACATATCCAATGATTGAGAAAGCTTAACATGATTAAATACAATTCAAAGGAAATTATCATTGCATTATTAGTAGCTTTTATAGTTATCTTTGGTTCTTTTAACTTTCTTCTTTATTCAACTTCTTTTCATGGCTTGCTTATAAAAAAATATTCAGAGAATCCAATTCATTTAGAGATTGACAAAAATGTAACAAAATACATAACCGGCTTTAGTTCAGAGTTAAACGTTGATTTTGATGAGAATGAAAAATCACACATGGCAGATGTTAAAAGACTGATTATATTTGAAGAGTTTCTTTTTATTGCTTTATTAATTGGATTTTTTGTATTGATTTACAAAAGGAAAATACACATTAATCACTTTAAAAAAGCCTCATTAATAATGTTTTTAATTACCTTGTTTTCTTTAATTGCTTCACTATTTTTTAACAGTTTTTTTAAATTATTCCACATAATCTTTTTTCCAATGGGCAACTGGAAGTTTAATGCAGGCTCATTGATGATTCAGGCTTACCAGCAGTCTTTCTTCCAGGGATTCTTTGTAAGGACAATTATTGTTGCAGTTATTATTTCATTATTAATTTATTTTGTATTAAATCTGAGTTTAAATAAAAACAAAAGAATAAATATTTAAAATAAAGTACTTTATTTAATTATATGGGACTAGGTTGTATTCATTATATTATAATAATATTTTTCTTAGGAATCCTAATGGGAAAATTTTCCTGCGAAATTGGGGATTTTATATTGAGAATTTTATCAATTAGACTTTTCCCTAGAGTTATAAGATTTGTTAAAAGAAACAAAGAGTATAAACCAGAAGGAAATCATAGGGCAATAATAATAGCCAATGATTATAAATTAGATAAAGAAAGTTTTTATGTTGATGGTGCCGAGATTTTGATAAAGCATTTTCTGAAAAATAAAATTCCCTATAAGGTTTATGATAAGGTTAACAAACAAAAGTTTAAAGAAATCATTTTAAATGATAATATAGAACATGTTTATATATTTGGGCATGGTTCGAAACATAAAATCGCAATTAAAAAGAAAGACTATTTATTTTATTGTGAGTTTGAGGGTTATCCTAAAAATAAAGAATTTGTTGGACAATTCCATTGCAATATGGGTGGAGGAAAATCTCTCGCAGACTATATAGCAAAAAACCCAGAGAAATGTTTTGTAACAAATGATATGAGGTGGTTTGGTAAGAATTGGAAAGATATTAGGAAATTAATTAAAAATTCTAAAATTTAATAAAATTAATCATCAACAGTGAATAACTTAGAGTCATGAACATCAAACAGCTTTATTCTTGCGCCTGCGTCAAGCCAGCCATGTGCATAGCTTAGGGCCGCGAATGCATTAACATAGTCATCTTTTTCCCTGAAATATTTGGCATCTTTGTAGTAACGCTGGGTCATGTCAAGAAAATCAGCTGCAAACTCTTTCTTTGAGTTATCTTTTGAGATATTGTCTTTGGCTTTTTTCAGTGCTTGACCTGTAATATCAAAGTATTTCTCCAGCTTTTCATCAGTAATTTCTTTCATTCTATCTAAAAAATCCTTTTTGTTTTTATAGTTTTGGATTTAAAAATAGTTTAGAATAATTAAACCTCTTTAAATCATCCTTAATATCTTCATAAGATTTCCCGCAAATCATACCTCCGGCAATAAATTTCTCCTGCGTTACATCTGCTAAACAAAAATCAGGCATTTCAAAAGAATCTTTTTCCCCTATTTCTTTGAATTCAAAATCTACAAGAATCAGTCCTTTTAATTTACCCTGAAATACATCTATTTCAGCGGTTCTGCCATTATAATTATAACAATATCTTATTTTACTAACTTGTTTTCCGTCTAGCTGCTCAAGTTCCCTGAATTCAGATTCTCTAAGAATAATTGTTTGCTCTCTTTGATGAGAGGAATCATTTCCCTTAACAGGCTCTTTTTTGGTTATTTCATATTCACTGCCATTTTTTCTGATTCTTAGTGTTGGGTGAATGCTTGATTTTGGAATATAAATATCAATGATTTCCTTTGATTTGCAGTTACTTAGACCTTGAGGAAGATATTTTGCCAAGTATGTTCTTTCCAGTTCTATCATTGTTTTTGTTCTTTAGTTAGATTATTTAAAGCTTTTGCCTGGTTTGTGCTGTCAACCAACATCTAATTTGTAAATATTATAAAAAAGCACCAAAAAGAAAAAGTTTATAAAATTTTTAAACTATTTAATATCATGGATGAAAATAATTCAGAACTAATTAAATTATTAAATTCTAAAAAAAATTTTAAATATGATGGGAATAAGATAACACTAACAATAAAACAATCGATAGAAAAAGCAGGAAAGAGAGGAAAAAGCTTGATTGAAAGAGTGAAATATGATAATAAAATTCTCTCATTACAAACACCCATAAATCCTTTTTATAGATTTAAACCTATTTTTGTAACATGTGATAAAGGAACTTCTGATAGAAATCTTGGAATTGTTGTTGAGGCATTAGAAGAAGTGTTAAATTCTATAAATATGAAAGAAATTTTGCCAATACACAGTTTTGGTTATTGGAATGAAGGAAATGAACCTCACCAAAGCATAGACTGGTATATTAAAAGATCATTTAATCCAGAAAGAAAAAATTATGATATATCTAATAATGGCCAATGTGATTTATATGTATTTTGGAAAGATTTAAAGGAAGATCCTATTCAAAATGAAAGACCGCACTATGAGGTAATATTATTATCTGATTTTGATTTATATGATAGATTATATGGCTATAGGTTTATGATTGGAGAGGGTGGCGATCAGGGGGCAATAATAAGTATAAAGAGATACAAAAATAGCGGAAGAGAAATAATAAAACAGGCTGCTTTACATGAATTTGGCCACGCATTTGCAAGCCTGAACCATTGTGGAGATGTTAGAGATGGAAAAGAAGGAGAATGTACAATGAAATTCCCTAATAAAATACCAACAGATTTAGAAATCCAAGCTAAATATAGAACTAGGGAAGGAATCCTTTTCTGTAATAAACATGAATTAAAAAGTTATGGATTAAATAAACAATTTAATAGAAAGCATTCAATTCATTTTCCTGAAGTTAAAGAAATCAAAAATAAAATATACTCATTGAATCCAAGATTACTAAAAGTTTTAGATTCTGGAAAATTAACTTTGCTGGAAACAAAAATTATATTAGACTAAATATAATTATATCACTTCTTTTTATTTAACTCTAAATTACCTTATTTCGGAAATATTGCATATATAGCGGAAATTCTCATCTTTTTTCTTAGAAATGCTTATTAAAAAGAGCCCATTATATTTTGAGTGAAAATGGAACAGAAAGATGAACCATATATTGCAAGTGTAAAAAAGTATAATGATTATTATATGCCAATTATGAAAGATATAACTAAAAAACTAAAAGATAACCCAAGCTTAAATATTAACGAATTAATAGGTTATTTATTAAAGGATGATGGATTTGATGAAGAGGAAAAAGAACTAAAAAAAGCCTTAAAATATGAAATAAAAGGAGGAAGAAAGAGTTATAATATGTTACTGATAAAGATTAATGGACAGGATAATTATGAGATGTTAGATAAAAACGAGAATGGGCAAATTATAGAAAAAATTGGGCTTGAAATATCAAAAGATTATTTTAAAAATAACACTCTTGACGAAATAAAGTATAAGGCATTGAATTTAGAACTTATGTGTTGTCCTGCTCCTGATGGAGAAAGAACAAAATAGAAATTTTGGATTTAGAAAAGATTATATAGAATTAAAATATAATAAATTAAATGCTTCAATGGGATGAAATATACAAAAAAGAAGGTAAAAAGTATGGGTATTATAATATATTCAAACCGCATGAAGATATGTCCAATATATTAACTATCTTTAAAAAACAAAAGATTAAAAGAGTTCTCGACTTGGGTTGTGGTGCTGGCAGGAATCTTGTTTATTTATTGGAAAAAGGCTTTGATGTATATGGCATCGATTGTGCGCCTGAAGGGCTGGAAATCATCAAAAAGAGGTTAAAAAAGGAAAGAAAATGCAGCCTTAAATTAGGCAATGTATTAAATAAGCTTCCTTATGAAGATAATTTTTTTGATGCAGTGATTAGTGTCCAGGTCTTACAGCATGGCAAAGTCAATGAAATAAAAGGTGCAATAAAAGAGATTGAAAGGGTGCTGAAGCCAGGAGGGCTTATTTTTATAACACTTAGCGGAAGGATTTCCAATGGCAAGGTTAGGGATTATCTTATTAAGACAGCTAAAAAAATAGCTCCAAGAACATATGTTCCAACAATGGGCAATGAGAAGGGATTAACTCACTTTATCTATAATAAAAAAGTTATAAAAAAACATTACCATAATTTCAAAATTCTCAAAATCTGGAAAGACAGCAGGGATTATTATTGTTTTATAGCTCAAAATAAAAACAATGCTTAGGAATTTCTAAACTGTAATTCTCCAAAAAATTTACACTTATCTTAAAATATTTACAAAAATAACGGAAATTCTCATCTTTTTTCTTGGAAATGCTTATTAAAAACAAATGTTAATGTTATCTCAAGATGGGATTAAAAAGAACAATTGGAATTTTGTTTTTGACAGGAGCGATTGCAGCAACAAGCTACCTTGGTGCTGGATGTGGAA
The DNA here is from genome assembly GCA_017610275.1 of Candidatus Woesearchaeota archaeon. Classification (GTDB taxonomy): domain Archaea; phylum Nanobdellota; class Nanobdellia; order Woesearchaeales; family CG1-02-33-12; genus CG1-02-33-12. The sequence continues at coordinate 15,276 of JAFCCI010000002.1, read as the reverse complement.
AAACAGAGAAAACAAAACCTGTTGTGCAGGAGAAGGTGATTGTGGTGACTGAAAAACAAGAGCAGCCAAGGTATGGCATTGCCGGGAAAAATATGGATGAGCTTTTTGGGTATACAAAAGGGATTATCAGCAAAAATCCTGAAGAATTCAAGAATTATATTCTAGATATAAGCAAAATTGGTATTGAAAACAACTATGACAAAGAAATAGCAGACATGTTCAGCGATGATCTTCTTGAGAAAAGAATAAGCGAGATGTCTAATGAGAGAAAGCTCAGGATAATAAAGCCATTAATCAGTGAAAAAATTGATAGTACATACAATAAAATTGTAGATTTTGCTGAAGAACAAAAACCAAAAGTCAAGGAGTTTTACAAAAACCTTGAAAAGAAAGTCAATGATTATTTTGAAAGGGGTGAGCAGTGAATGGGGCTTATCAGATTCGGCTTTAAATTATTGAAGTATTTTGCGATATTCTCAATTGGATATTATATGGGTGGAGGATGTGAAAAAATAGACATAAATAATGAAATAAAAAAAGACATTAGTTATACAAAACCTGCTTATTACCAAACTGTCGATAAAAAAGTCATGGAAGATACAATTCAACTTGATGGGCTTGAAAAAAGCCTGACATTATATTATCCAAAAGACAAGAAATAATAAAACTATAAAGGTGAAAAAAATGGATGAAAATTTAATAAAAAAAATTAAAGCAAATAGTCAAAAGCAAATGGGCAATCAAGATTTATTAATTCAAAAACTTGAAAAGTATGGGTTTTTAAAAAATGAGCATAAAAATGATTATTTTCCAGAAGAAAATTCAATTGTATATAATCTAAAAAATTCAAGAATATCTTCAAATGGATCTGATTTTGTTGGATTAGAAGAAAATATAAAAGATATAGCTAAATTAAACTTAGAGATGAATAGAAAACTCCTTGCTGGTAAACCAATTCCTTACAAAATTTATGTAAGTTCAGTGGACTTTATCAAATCAAAAATATTTGGTAAGGAGCTATACTCAATAGAAGATATATTTGATAAACAACTAAACAATATATCAAATATGAATTCAGGGCTAAAAAGCATTATTTTTGATTCAAAAAAACAATTAAAAGAATTAATAATTTATAGGGATAGTATACTTGAAGAATGGGCTGATAGCACAAAAACTTATAATAAATTAAAAAAAATGGAACCAGAGTTGAATGAAGTTTACTTAGAATCAGGAGAGAGAATTAAATCAACAAAAAAAGGTGATAATAAATTTTTTATTTTTAAAAAGGGATATAAGAATGCGGAAAGAAAATCAAGAACAGTTATACACCAAAAAAATCGTGCAGCTAATAAGATAGGTGATAGGTCTAAAGAAGATGAAATTCTTAATGATCTTGAAGATATGCTTACTACAGGAATAGAAGTTTGTGAAATAATTGGTGATAAAACAAGTGGGATCTTACGTTATGTTAGAAATACAAAAAAACAATGGGGTACTCTTATATCAGAAGGCAGGATTATCAACGTATTATATGAATCTGTTGCTATGTTAGGTAATTATTCAAATGATTTGCATGAAAAATTAAATGACGGTCTAAAAAATATGGGATCCATTGCAAACAATCCAAATATACTTAACAGCTATTATTTAGGAACACATCCTGGAATTAGAAAACTAGCAGATAATATCATAACAACCCAACTTAACAGGGTTGAAAATTCAGGTAATAGAATGGATGATTATCTTTCGTGATATAGATACTAACTCTTTTATTTGCTTTTTAATTATTTATTTAAAGTTGAATATTTTCCGGTTTATTTCTAAAGATTCACGTTATGTCCGGAAAAATACCTCTTTTTTATCGGAAATGCATATAAAAAAGAAATTCTTCTTATTAATTAAAATTAAACATTTTTGGAGGTAAAAAATGGCAGATGAAAAAGAAACATATATTGCAAGTATAAAGTGTCCAATAACACAAACAGATGCAATAGTTAAAGATGTAAGTGAGAAGTTGTATGGTGAACCAAATTTGACAATGAATGATTTAATAAAATACCTAATAAAAGATAATGGTTTTAATGAAACAGAAAAAGAAGTAATGGGTAGTGTAGAAAACGTTTTAGAAGAATCAAAAAGACCTAAAAAAATGTTAGGAATAAAAGCGTTAGATAGTGATGGAGAGTACAAATATTTTCAAAATAGAAATGGTGAAACTCAAGAATTAATAAGTCCAACAGAAATAGCAAAAGATTATTTTGAACCAAAATCTATTGATGAAAAAGTGTATAAAGGACTTGATCTGGAAGTTCATGTAACACCAGAGGGTTCTTCTGGGCTGGATTATATTCTATTGAAGTAATATGAATCTCCCAAAACCCTTATTTATTAGTATTGCAGAAGAATCTAAGCTTTGCCTTATCGTGAACAATAGGCTTTATACAGTTGAGCCTAAGGTTGAAGAGGGCAATAGCTTTTTTTATATGCTTAATAATAAATATAATCTAAAGGAATCGGAAACTCTAAAATCTCTTGAAATGATTTATTTTAAAAACAATGAAAATGAATTTAAAGATATTTTTAATAATCTAACCAAAACAAAATCAGAAGAAAGTCAATTAATAAAAAAAGATATAAATAAATTGAAGAATGAATATGAACTTATTAATTTTGCTGTTGGGGAAATTTTTCCTTTAGTTAACCATAAGAAAAAGAAAAAAAAAGTGAATCATAAAAAAAAATTAAATAAAAAAATCCTTAAGATTTTAGAATTAAAAGAAAATAGTTATAACTATAAAAATACTAAAGATGGTTTTGAATATATTTTAAATAGGGAATACTCCATGCTAGAAAGGGGTATAATAAAAAACAACATACTTATCTCTAATGGTAATGTATATGAAATCAAAAAAATACCTAAAACATTTTATCAAAAAATAAGAAACAAATTTAAAATAAATAATTCATGTTATTCATATAGTTTCATAAAGAACTTAAAGAATTTAGAAAATGAATACTCAAAATTATTATTTACTGAGATAACTAAAGCTGCGGATTATGGCTCACAGAAATTAACCGAAAGAATCCAACTGCTTAAACAAAGAGACAATTTTCTGAGTATAGTAAATAAAAGATGTTATGAAGAAGGAAATATAGGTTTCTTAAAAACAAATAAAAATAGTTATAACCATTTTTATGTTTTTATTAAGGAAAAACCATTTGCCCTTAAATCGCTTAAGACTGATGAATATTATAAATTTGAAAAATGTAAGTTAGGAGTTGAACTAACACCAAAAAAAAATAAGATTGAAGTTGGTTATCCAGTTATAATTGATATATATTCTCATCCTTTAATTCCCACTAAAAATGTAAGTGAACAAAGAATTTGTTATGGTGATAAGTATAGAAAAGAAGAGGTAAGTAAAAAACTAAATGAATTTGATAAAAAAGGCAAGATTGCTGAAAAAGTATGCTACCTTCTAAAGGAGATTGGTGAACCAGCCTTAAGATCAGGTTATTTTGGTGATTTGATGCCCCATTTAGTGTTAAATAAAGAAAACTTTGGGGATAATCTAATTAGTTTAGAAGAACTGAATAGGGAACATATTCCGGTTACAAATAAATTCAAATAGGAGGTAAGATGGATAAAATAAAATATATTTTAGAAAACAAATTAAAAAATAAGACAAAAGATTTTCTGAATGAGGTACCTATAACTGACTATGCTTACAAAAAAGCAAAAGCATATTCTTCATTAGCTTGCAAGATTTTCAGGAAACCGCTTGAGTGCGGCGGTTATCTTATAACACCAAAGAATGATGATGATTGTATTGTAAAAGATATTTTTTTGTCAAATAAACAGAATGTAGAAAGTACACATTATAGTGCTGAGGTGGGAACTGATATGGATGCAATAAAGGAAATTGAAAATAAAGGTTATAAGATAATGGGGTGGTGGCATAGTCATGCCCAATCTCATCCTTTTCATTCACCAGATGATGATGATAATTTCAAAAATCTTTATCTAGCAGTTTTTCCACATAATAAAAAAGCGTTAAAAAGAGAAATAATTCAGTTATTGGATGGTCCACTAAAAGTAAACTATAATAAAGAAGATGATGGTAAAAAATACCTTATTGTAAAGGGATCAAATCCTTTTGAAGATTATGTTGAAATAGAGGTAAATAATCTTTCAAAGCTAGTAACCCTTGGGGTAAAGAGTATTAGAAGAAAAAAATATAGGGGTGTGTCTTTTGCTTATAGTCTTGTTTTTAATCGCTTTTATTCTATGCTTCCTTACGCTGAGATAGCTATTAAATATCCTGAAAAGGAGGTAATCATAAAAAAAGATGTTAAACTTAAAGAAATAATATCCGATAAGGAGATTTTAGATTACCATGGAATATTAGAAGAGCTAAAAACAAAATTAATCAGCGATGACAAACTTATAATGCATAAAAGAAAGAAAAAACTGTTTGGTGGTATAAATTTCAGAAAGGACCGATAGACAAGAAAGAATAACAAATTGGGACCAAAAAAAGTTAGATGGTTCTCTTGTAACAATAATAGGGGCTGGTTCTTTATGTAATTTTGTTTTAGCTAATCTTACAGGATTGCAAGTTGGAAATATAAGAATTATTGATAATAACTATTATCACAATGACATTAATGAATTTCTTTTTTTTAACTACTATAAAAAAAAGGAAAAAATAAGTAAGGTTAAGCACCTTGAAAAAATAATCTCTCAGATGAATGAAAATATTAATGTGTTGGGCATACATTCTGAGCCTTTTTATGATTTAATAGGAAAACCAAATGTTTTAGTTGATCTTACAAACAAACCGAGCTCAAAATTGAATAGTCTAAAACTTTCAGATAGGTTAAGAATACCTTTAATTACTGCTTCTACAAGCGAAAACAAAGGAAAGATAATGGTTTATGAACCAATGAATCAAGTAGAAAAAATCCTTTTATCAAAAAACAATAATTCAAAAACTATAGAAGATTATTTATTTTTAGATTTTGAAAACTCCAAACAGGGAAACATACCTAATGGGCTCATTGGTGGATTGGCTACAGAAGAGATTAGAAAATCTATTCTTAAATTAAAACCAAATGATAAATTACTAAAAAAAGCAGTAACTTATAATTTATTATCAAATAAAAGATTTGAGGACAAATCAGACATAACTCTTAATTTTGACTGTTATCTTAATGAAAAAGATTTATTTAAGGATAAAAAAATTGTAATGATAGGTGCAGGAGCAGTAGGAAATTTTGTTGGTTTAGGATTATCCCTTTTAGGAATAAATCAAATATATATGATTGATATGGATGAAGTAGATGCTACTAATCCAAATCGACAAATTCTTTATAATTTTGAAAATAATATAGGCAAAAGAAAAGTAGACGTGCTTTCTAAAGCTTTGAAGAACATAAACCCTAATATTAATATTAAAGGATTATATGGAAAGGTAGGTGAATATCTTAATGAAAATGAAAGAAGCCAAGGGGTAAAACTTATCGGTGAGTCAGAACTTCTAAAACTTAATTGTGATTTAATTATAGGGGGAGTCGATACTTTTACCACTAGGGCTTTTATTAATAAAATAGCTGTAAAAAATAAGATTCCATATATAGATGCAGGAACAGAACCTTTTTCAGGACAGGTTAGTGTATATAATCCTGGAAAAACTGCTTGTATAGATTGCCATAAGAATGTGTATTTACTGGCACAAAAGGAGGCTAAAGAAAATGATATTACCCCGACTAGTTGTATTGCAGATAACCATGATCCAAGTGTTGTTATGTCAAACCAGATAATTAGTGCAATGATTGTTGGAGAAGTCAAGAAAATATTTTACCCAGAAGTTTATGGTTTTACAATAAGGGATAGTATATACTATAATTCTCTTTCAGCTAATCGAATTATCTTAGGAAATCATATAAGAAATCCAAGAAAGGGTTGTCCTTGCAGCCAAGATTTTTATAAGAAATAAAATGCCAATAAAAAATAAAATAAGGAAATTACTTTTAAAAAAAGAAGAGCATTTCAACTTAAATAGTACTCTAAACTCAAATAATAATAATAATAATAATTTAATTAAAAAATTAAAAATAAAAAAAAGTGCTTTATTAAAGGCAAACTTTTATTCTACGATAGCACCAATATTATTTAATGAATCAGTAGAAGCCATGGGTTATTTAATTGCGCCAGAAGGAACCAATAAAGATGTTGTTAATGATATATATTTAGCTCATAACCAATCTGTTACATCTTCAAAATGTATTGGTGATCCATCTTCTGAGATGAATGAATTCAAAAAAATTCAGAGAAGAGGGTCTAAAATAATAGGCTGGTGGCATAGCCATGGACTGGATCATAGACCTTTTCATTCTCCAGATGACAGAGAAAATTTTAAAGGAGTTTCTTATAGTGTGTTCCCTAATAATAAAATTACTATAGACAATTTCGTTGATATAGACAATTTGGAAGGAGGTTATAACTTAAATTATTCTAATAAAGATGGTAAAAATTATTTATTAATAAATCAAAATAATAACAATAGTCCTTCTTTCAGGTTGTCAATAGATAAGATTAATTCAGAGATTATACCTCTTCTTAAGGATGTTAAAATAGCCAAAGTTGAAAAAGCTGACCCAATAAAAATTTCATATGCTTATAGCATGGTAACCAACAGCAAAAATATACAACCTTACTTAGAAGTTTCTTATAAAGGGAAGGGAGATGAAAAAATAAATTATGTAAAAGGAAAAGATGTTGCTCTAGAGGTTATAGATGATGGAAACGTTCAATTTGAAGACTATAAAAAATTAGTTGATCATGTATCAAAAAGGGTTCACCATAACGGAAAGCTTCCAACTAGAAAAGTATTAGACTATGAATTAAGAAAAATCATAAGTGGAGTAGAAACAAGGGTTAATAATTTTAATATGATTGTGGTTAAGCCTTCTGAAAAAAATGAGGAAGTGAATAAAAACTTAGAAGAAATAATAACAAAAACTCCTGAAGAAAAGCTAAAAGACAAAGGTGAAGAACAAAAGAATATATATAAAAAAGAGACTCCAACTGAACATATAAAACAATTGCCAGCAATAATATATGATAATAAATTAAACAATTCAGCTGAAGAGAAAAAGACTATTGAGCCTCAAATAAATGAAGTTGTACATAGAACTCCGCATAATAACCTAGAGGGGATTATAGATAAGTATAACAATTATAAAGAATTAACCAGAAAACAGATATGCAGCAAATATAATATCAATAATTATACTCTTGACAAAATTCTAAGGGAAGCAGAAAATAATGGTTATAATATAGAAAAAAGAGCAAATAAGATTCCTGATGAGTATAAAGCAGATATTATTAATTTGTATAATAACACAAATGTTAAGGTTAAGAATTTACGCAGTGAGTTAAATAAAAACAGGCGGGAAAATGAGCCAGAGAAAAAATTCAGCACATCTACACTTTACAGGATCCTTCATAAATATGAAAATAATGGAAATAATGTGAACTGGAGAAGAAAAAATAATAAAAAAGAGCCGCCAAATATAATCAAATATAATCCACTCAATTATATAAGTAACACCTTGAGAGATTATTCTGTAAAAACAAAAAGTTTCATAAAAAGGACTGTGAAAAAATACTGGAAAATTGGTCTTATAGGAGTATTATCCCTTGCAATTGGGGCAGGATCACTTATGTATGCTAATCATAAGCGAATTAATTCAATTAAAGATATCCAGTCAACTAAAAAAGCAGAGCAGATTATAGAAAGAGAAAATATTCCTTTAGTTGTTTACAATCCTGGTAACAAAGTAAATTATACTAGGGAGGATATCACTCAGCATATTGGCAAAACAGCTATAAATAATCAAGATAACAAAAGGGAGTATGTAATTCAAAAAGGAGATACCCTTTGGGGGGTTATGGATGAGGAAACTGGAAATCCAGGGTTATGGGAATTAGTTTATGCAGCTAATGAAAGCTCAGCAAGTAATCAAAATCAAAAAAACAGGCAGCAAAAGATTAGGGAGTTTGGAACAAAATACAATATAGGATCATTGAAAAATGCTGGAACTAAGGGCTCTCTTAAACCATATGAACTAAAAGACCAATACAAAATTAAAGACAATACCAAAATTGAATTGAGTAAGACTCTTTCTGATGATATATCCAAATTAAGCCCTCAACTCCAAAAAGAATTCAACAAAATTTTCTACGATGCTTCAGGTTAAAATGAATTTGTGGGAAATAATAAATGGGAAAGTCATAAGAAAAACACAGAGAAAAAATAGTGATGACCTTCTAAACAAAATTAAAAGAAAGAATTCAGAAGATAAGTTGAAAAATATTAGGAAGAATAATCAAAATACATATCTCATTGAAAAAATCAAAAAAGAGTATAAAGTTCCATCTGTTCCATATTTTAATCTTAATAATATTACCAAGGGATATAATGTTTTATTAGCTGATAAAAGCATTGAAAACCCTTTTATAATAAACTCTGAACTTGTAAAAATAATTAAGAATTATACTACTAATATAAAGGATGATGAGGAAAAAGCCAAAAGAATATTTAATTGGATACACCAAAATATAGAGTATGATAATTTAAGGAATAACAATAGATATCAAAACTCAAAGGAAACTTTAGAAAATAAATTAGGGATTTGCGGAGAGATGGCTTTTCTCTATATAACAATGGCGCGGGCAGCAGGGCTAAAGTCAAAGTATGCAAGTGTTAAGGTTGATTGTGATAACAAAAAAGTTAATCATGGATGTGCTGTTGTTTATGTCCAAAATAATCCTATTCTTGTTGATCCTGCTTATAACAAGTTTAATATTCATCATAGAAAATATAAGGTTTTAGATGATAATGAAATCACTGAAAATTTTATTTACTGGAGAAATGGAAAATCGTAAAGGTGAGTTAAGATCAAAAAAGAAGATGAAAATCAATTTAATTCAGAGAAAAGTTTGGAAGAAAGAGTTAAATCTATAGCAAGCACTATAAAACCTGATTTTACAAGAATTTCTGATGTAATTGAAGACAATATAATATTAAATTATTTTATTGACAATCTAAAAAAGGAGGTAATTAAAGAAAAAGTTGATTTTACAGACTTAAGGAATACTATTTTATCTGATTATTATCTTGGGTTTGACAAAAAAGACAAAAAAGAAATTATCCAATTGTTAAATAAACAGGATTCAAATTCCTTAATTGATTATTGTGCAATAGGCTTAGTTGAAAAAGAAAAACATAGATACAATAAAAGACCAAAAGTATTTGATTCACTTTTAAAGTATTGTAATGACATGAATTTTGAAATTCTTTCTACATCTTATATGGGATTATTAAATCATAATGAAATAAAGGGCTTAATAAAACAATCCAATGATATAAAAGATTTAAAGGCAATAATTTTTATGGATGTTCTGATGCCGATGCTTGACAAAGCTCATTTAGAGAAGATAATTAATTCTGAATTAAATCCTGAACAAAAAGCACTTGAATTTGCAAATTTGTATAATGTTTGCAAGGACATAAAAAAAATCAAAGGAATATTTCTTAACCAATATAAAATCTCAGAAGAAGATATCTATCTTTTATATGATATAAAAAAGAATATTTCAACTAATTTACAATCACCCATTTATGCTGTAAACAAAGTTATTCTTGAGGAATATAAATCACATATACAGAATTTAAGGAATTTGTTTAACGAAAAAGCAGTGGAAGGTATGGAAATAATAAGAAAAAATATGTTTAATTTGGAGAAAAAATACAATCTAAATGATAATAATAAGAAAAGTTATTTTGCTCCATTCATAAGAGAGAGAAAATTTGAATTTGCTAAAAAAGAGTTATCAGAATATCGTAATCAGTTTAATAAAATTAAAGAATTAATCCAAACATAAAATGGAATCAAAACTTGAAAGCCTCATAATGGACACTGAATCAAAATTTAATGATTTAGACAGAAAAATAAGCAATAAGATAAATGATGAAGGGTCAAAAATAAATTCTATTAAGAAAAAAATTAAACAAGCAATTATTGGTTTATTAATAATTACATCTATTGGTTATGGTTCTGTTGAAGCTTATAAAGTTAAGAGGAAACAGGACATCTTATTTGAAAGTTCAAGATATTACCAGGTAATGGAAGGTGAGACATTTGAAACAATAGCAGAAAAGATATGCAATGACTCTTACAACTTAAATAAAATAATTGAATTCAACAAAAAGTTTGATGAAAATTTTGATTCTATAGCTGAAAAAGGAGAAATAATACACTTTCAAAAAAAATATATTAAAAACAGTGAACAATTAATTAATTTTATTCATGAAAAAACCCAATTAAATGAAAAAATTCAAAAAAACAAAAATCTTGTTGAAATAACCTTCAATGGAAATATCACAAAACAGAAAATAGACAGGATTTATGATATGATTGAGAAACTTGATTCCGAAACAGAAAAGATGCAGATACTTCAAAATGACAATTACTTTAAGGAGGATATTACGCTGCTTCTTAATCAGGTAGTTAATCTTAAAGAAAATACAAAAAAGAAAATAAATTCTGAAATAAAAAAAATAGACACTAAATTTAAACTAGTAAATAACATTTTTCGTGCTAACAACTGGGAAAAGCCCGGAACCATGGAAAAGCTTGAAGATTTAATATCAAAGAACAATAGCCTAAGGTATTTGTATAGCTGCTTTAGAAACACAAAGATGCTTTCAGAACTGAATAAGATTGAAGAGCAAATAAACAAGAAAAAACAGGATTACTTTATACTCCTGGAAAATGTAAAGGGTAATATCAACAAGGATAAATATAAGGTTAAGAGTTTACAAAGGCAGCTTGATCCATTGCTTAATCTTGGACTTCAAAATAAGGAATTATCATTAATCAAGGAAATTAAAGCAAAAACAATGCAAATAAAAAATTATAACAACTGGAAAAGTGAAAAAAGGCTTGAAGAACAAATTAATGAATACACTGCCAAAATAAATAAACTTAATTTTGAGATAAATAATAAGTTCAACTATGCTGTTGGAATGATTAACCAAGAACTCAGTCAATATGAAGAAGAAATTGCATATGGAGAAAAAACAGGAAGAATTAAAGGTGCTGATATAAGACTCAACTATCTTATAAAAAATCCATTGGCAATGATAAAAAATAGGTATGAACTCTTAGGTTATCAGAAAGGTCTAGAAAGAACAAATAATCTCATAAATAAAATAAATTTTTTTATTAAAAACTAAAAATTATCAAATATACAAAAACCTTTATAAATAACCTATTTTCACCTTATTCTATGAACAAGAATCCAGAGCATATAGGCATTGTTTTAGATGGGAACAGGCGCTTTGCAAAAAGGCTTATGCTAGAGCCATGGAAAGGCCATGAATTAGGCTTTAAAAAGATTAAAAAACTGTTTAAATGGTGCAAGGAACTAGAAATTAAGGAGATAACACTTTACTGTTTCTCTATGCAGAACTTCAACAGACCCAAAAAAGAATTTGACTATCTTATGAATCTCTTTGAAAAAGGATTTAATGAAGTATCAACAAACGAAGATATTCATAAAGATAAGATAAGAATAAATATAATTGGCAGGTATTACTTGTTCCCAGAAAAGGTGCAGGAAAAAATAAAAAAAGTTATTGACTTAACTAAGGATTATAATGATTACAAAATTAACATTGCCCTTGCATATGGCGGAAGGGAAGAAATTATTGATGCTGTGAAAAAGGTTGCTGAAAAAGTTGAGAACAAAGAGTTGGAGATAAAGAATATTAATGAAGAAACATTCTCAGAAAACCTTTACTTGAATACAGAGCCAGATCTCATAATAAGGACTGGCGGCGATAGAAGAACAAGCAACTTTCTGCCATGGCAGTCAATATATTCAGAATGGTTTTTTCTTGAAAAGGCTTGGCCTGAGTTTGAAAAAGAAGACCTAATAAAAGTAATTGAAGAATACAAAAACAGGGACAGGCGCTTCGGGAAATAAATTAATACTTTTCTATTCTATCTTTAACTCTCTTAATTACCTGATCAGGTGTTGATGCTCCGGCTGTCAATCCAACTATTTTTTTATCTTTAAACCATTCAAAATCAATTTCATCAGCTTTTTCGATGTGTTTTGTCTCAACTATCTTGTTGCATATTTCCTTTAATCTTTTTGTATTAGCACTGTTATAACCGCCAATAATAATCATTAAATCAACCTTTTTAGCAAGATTCATAGCTGAATCCTGCCTTTTCTTTGTAGCATCACATATTGTATTAAAAATTTTCAGTTCAGGAATATTTTTCTTTAATATATCAGCAATTTCTTTAAATTTTTCTAATGACTGCGTTGTTTGGGACAGGAAACAAGCCTTATCCAACTTCATTTTGCTTGCTTCTTCATCAGAACTTATAATTGTAACATCTTTTGCATTACTTGCAGTCCCCTTAACTTCCTGGTGTTCCTTATCACCCAATAAAATTATTTTGTATTCTTTTTTGTCAAACTCCACAGCAAGCTCATGAACCCTTTTTACAAGGGGGCAAGTTGTATCAATTATTCTTAATTCCTTCTTCTTTGCTTTTTCAATATTTGATTTTGGTGTCCCATGAGCAGTTATAATCAAGGTTCTATCAGCTTCATCAACTGAATTAACAACTTTAATTCCTTTTTTCTCAAGAAGTTCAACAACCTGTGGATTATGTATTAATTGCCCTAATGTATAAGCATTTCTTTCATTTAAAACCATATCCAATGCCCTCTTGACTCCAGAACAAAATCCCATGTTTTCTGCACAAATAACTTTCATAATTTCACCTTGTTTGTGTTACACAAACAAACTCAATATTTTTCTTAAAATAAGGGTCTTCTTTTAAACTGTTACATATGTTTTCTGCAACAGCTTTCTCTTTGGTTATCCCAAAAACAGTTGGGCCAGAGCCAGACATCAGTGCATTTAATGCTTTATTTTCTATCATTTTTTGCTTAATTTCATTAATAATTGGATATTCCCTAAAGGTAGAATATTCAAAATCATTATGCATATTCTCTGCAATTTTTTTAATATCTTTTTCCATGATTGTATTAATCATCTCAGCTGTTTTTAGCTGCTTGCCTGTTTTTTCATAATCAATATTATTATAAGCATATTCTGTTGAAATACTAAACTTTGGTTTTGCCAGAACAAAGTAAATGTTATTGGGCATGGTTTCTATTCTTTTGACATTTTCCCCCCGGCCAGTTACGTGAACCGTGCTGCCAAGAATAAAGAATGGAACATCCATGCCAATATCGCCAGATATTTCAATTAATTCCTCCTCTGATAAATTTAGGTTAAAGAGCTTATTCATGCCTTTTAATGTTGCAGCAGCATCTGAACTTCCTCCGCCAAGACCAGATGCAATAGGGATATTCTTCTCAATAGTTATTTCAACACCATTGTTTATTTTAAATTTTTTAATAAGAAGCTCTGCTGCTTTGTAAGCAAGGTTTTCATTAGCTGGACAAATATTAGTATTGCAATTAAGTTTGATTCCTTTCTCTATTTTCTTTATTTTAATTATATCATGCAGCTCAAGTTCCTGTATAACAAATTCTATTTTATGATATCCAGAAGAAATCCTCTTAATGATATCCAAGGAAAGGTTGATTTTGGCATATGCCTTTTGGATTATTTCCATTATATTAACACCTAATAACAGTTGCTATTGCAAATACCTGTATTCCCATGCCTCTGCCAAAGGCAGTAAGACCCTCGCCAGAAGTGGCTGTTATGCCAATCATGTCCTGTGTTATCATTAATATACCTGCTATGCTCTTTTTCATATCATCAGCATATGGCTCAATTCTTGGTTTTTTTGCCTCAATCATCACACCAATATTATTTACCCTGTAACCAGTGTCTTTGACCATCTTCAATGCCACTTTTAGGTATTTTCTGCTGTCTTTAATTCCTTCTCTGCACATCTTATCAGAATAGACACCTATTGATCTTTTGCCAACAGCCTGGCTAAGGGCATTGAAAATAGCATGCAGCACAACATCACCATCAGAATTTCCTTCTAAGCCCTTTTCATCAGGGATTATTACACCACCAAGAACAAGGCTTTTTTGGTCTTTTATTATAAATCTATGAGAATCCTGGCCAATACCAACCCTAATCATAATAATCACCATTATTTTTCTTAAATATATGCTTTGCTATTACCAAATCATCTGGTGTTGTTATCTTTAAATTTTCATAATGCCCCCTGCATATCCTAACCTTATAACCTATTCTTTCAACTAATGAAGAATCATCTTTTCCAAAAAAACCATCCCTTTTTGCTGTTTCATGCGCCTCTTTAATAATATCTGCCCTGAATGTTTGTGGGGTTTGGGCAACCCATAATGCATCTCTGTCAAGGGTGTTTTGAACAAAACAGTTATCAATCTTTTTTACAGTTTCCTTTAGAGGTACTGCAACAACAGAAGCTCCATAATTTAAGGAGTCCCTGATTGAGTTTGTTATGGAATCCTCTGTTACAAGCGGTCTTGCCCCATCATGAATAAGGATAATATCAGAATCTGCTTCCATAACACCATTGTATGATGACTGCTGCCTTGTTTCACCCCCAACCATTATTTTTTTTATTTTTTTAAATATATTTTTTTCAACAATCTTGCTGCAAGCTTCTAAATCCTTTTTGTTTACAACAATTATTATCTCATTGATTAATTTGTGGTTTTCAAATGCCTCTATTGAATGTATTAAGATTGGTTTTCGCAGCTCTAAGAAGAGTTTATTTTTATGGGTCATCATTCTTTTTGCCTTTCCTGCTGCTAGTATTATTGCTGTTGTTTTCATATAATCTACCTATTTGCTTATTTCATCTAATAACGCTTCAAGAATCTTATCTTTCTTTACCTTCTTAACAACCCTTCCCTTTCTGAAGATTATTCCAAAGTCTTTTGCACCAGCAACACCAACATCAGCCTCTTTTGCCTCTCCTGGCCCATTGACAGCACAACCCATAACAGCTATCTTAATTGGTTTTTTTATGTGTGCTGTTGCCTGTTCAATGTTCTTTGTTAATCCAATTAAATCTATTTCTGTTCTGCCGCAACCAGGGCATGAAATTATTGTTCTGCCTTTTCTTATGTTAAGGGAATTCAAAATCTCAATTCCAGCTCTGACTTCATCAACAGGATTAGTCGTAAGTGATACTCTTATTGTGTCT
>JAFCCI010000026.1 GCA_017610275.1 Candidatus Woesearchaeota archaeon | reverse complement strand
GAGCCAATAAAAGATGAGAACATAAACAGGATTATTAAATTTTTAAAAAATGGAAAAAGAAGCTGAGATTGAAAAATTAAGAAAAGAATGTATTGAATTTTGCAAAAAAAATCCGTTGTATAAAGATGGAACTTTTCTAGTATTTGGAGAGGGCTCTTTAAATGCAGATATCATGTTAGTGGGGGAAGCCCCTGGTTACAATGAATCAATAACAGGAAAACCTTTCTGTGGAGCTGCAGGAAAAATACTTGATGAACTTTTAGAAAGTGCTGGACTTAAAAGAGAAGATATTTTTATAACAAATATTGTAAAGCTGAGGCCGCCAAATAACAGGAATCCAACACAAGAGGAAATAAAATCATTTGCTCCTTTTCTTGACAAACAGATTGAAATTATAAATCCAAAAATAATCTGCTGCTTGGGAAATTTTTCAACTGGTTACATAATGAAAAAGTTCAACTTAAGCAATAAACTTCAGGGAATAAGCAAGATTCATGGACAGGTTTTCGATGTAAGCACATTATTGGGCATATTAAAAATAATTCCACTTTATCATCCTGCTGTTGTCACATATGATACTAATATGAAGGATGTGCTTAAAGAGGATTTTAAAAAATTGGTAAAAGTATAGTTAAAAATGGTCTGCAGATGGTTTGGTATTTGCCCTTTAAGGAGACTTGAAGAAAAAGGAAAGATAAGTGATAAATGGAAAAAGGAATACTGTTCAAGTGAGAACAACTGGCTCAACTGCAAAAGGTACCAATTCGAGGAAAAAGGAAAATATCATCCGGACAATATGCTTCCAAACGGGGAGATTGATGAAAAACTAGAATGAAAATAATAACAATTTTTTCAGGGAAAGGTGGAACAGGAAAAACAACTGTTGCTTCTTGTTTAGCTGTAATGCTCTCAAGAGAAAAAAACATAGCTGTTGCTGACTGTGATGTTGATGCCCCTAATTTTGGTTTAAGTTTAGGGTTAAAAGAAAAGGATTATTCTTCTTTTATTAAAATAAGGGCAAGTGAAAAAGCAGAATTGATTAAGGAAAAATGCACTGGATGCAAGAAATGCCTTAATGTATGCAGCTTTAATGCAATCAAGTGGGATAAAAAAAACAATATTCCTATATTTGATAACTTACTGTGTGAGGGTTGTGGAACATGTGGGATAGTATGCCCTGAAAATGTGATTAAACTAAGAAAAGTTGAGAATGCAACCATAAGTGTTGGAAATGCCTATGGCTTTGGCATTGTTTCGGGCCAGCTAAAAATGGGTGAGTCCGGCTCTGGAAGAATAGTCATGGAAGTCAAAAGAAAAGCAATGGAAATAGCAAGAAAGGAAAATGCTGAATTAATTCTTGTTGATTCTGCTGCAGGAATTGGCTGCCCTGTTATTGCTTCTATAAATGGCTCAGATTATGTTATTGCAGTCACAGAGCCAACTCCAAGCGCTTTAAGTGATTTGAAGAGGGGCCTGAAAATAGTAAATCATTTTGGAATACCTTGCGGAATTGTGATAAACAAGTATGACCTTAACAAAGGGTTCAGCAATAAAATAGAAGTTTTTGCTGCTAAAAACAAAATAAAAATTCTAGGCAAAATTCCTTATGGTAAGGAGTTTGTTGATGCGCTTGTTAACCTAAAGCCAGCTGTTGTTTACAATAAAAGGTTTGAACAATTATTCAAAAAAATTATGGATAACATAAAAGTATTCTATAAAAATTAGTAAAATTTAATTTTTTAATAATTAACGACACCATTGTGGGGCTGATTGTTCAACCACCTTCCAGGATTGTGGTGTGAAACATATCCCATATTTATCACCACAATTGTTGGGTGCATCATAACATGGTTGATAATAAAAAGCATGTTTTTTACCTGTACAATCGCTATTGTTATAATTAATACAATACCTTTGTGTATAATACACACCACATTCATGTGAAACAAGTTCAACCCATCCACTTATTCCAGTAGGCATTGTTGTTGTGCACCCAATAACTTCAATGCTTTCTGAGCCGTCTTCTCCAAACTTTTCTATTTCTCCAGAACAATTATAATCCCAGGTTCCACAAGCTGATATTATATACTGGTATTCAGCTCCTGGATATACAAGAGGATCATCATCACAGGAATCATTTCCGTTGTGGGTACAGTTATTAGGAATATTACAATTTGGGCACACCCCATATCCATCTTCATCTAAATCTACACATGGTGAACTCGAAGGAGAAGGGGGATATGGAGAAAACATACATTCTCTTCCACCATAAACATTTTCTTGGCAAACTCTACCATCATCATCACATGTTGTTTCCAAAGAACAGTCCTCTATATCCTCACAATTTGTTAAACCATCTTCATCATCATCTTGTGAAGTAACACAGTCTTCTATTGTTGGTTTACAAACTCCTTCCACACATTTGCTTTCAAGGTATGCATTACAAATTCTTCCCTCACAGTTTGAATCATTACAATCAACAGCATCATTACAATCATTGTCATTTCCATCATCGCATGTTTCCTCGGATGATTCATAAGGACTGTCCTCAAAGGTATCATCACCACAACAACTTAAAGACCCATAATCTCCTAACCAGGTATGTGAACATTTTTCTTCACAATCATCTTCATCAAATCCTTCATCAGTAAAACCATCACAGTTGTTATCTTTACCATCACATTCTTCATCTACACCTGGCTTTATATCAAAATCAGAATCATCGCAGTCCGGTCCTGGGTCAGGAGAGCTTGGTATCCATGGCTGGTCGCATGATTCTGATTCCTGTTCTGAAAAATAAGTATCCTCATCATTATCACAATAAATTAATTCTTCCTCTATTTCTGTTTGCTCAGTTTGATTGTCACCAGCTTCCCTGATAAATACATGATCCTTTTTCGCCTCAATTATTATGCTTTTTAATCCTGGAGAATGAAAGGTTTCTGTAAAATTGCCATAACATCTGCCAATACAATGCTGGTTAGTAGTTATGTTTACCTTTGACATGAATGCAATTTCTGAGCCATCCTGTAAAAAGAAAACAACTTCTTGATTCTCCCATACCTCAATCCCTATAATGCCTTTAGGCATTGCTGCATCAATAGTTACCTTAGAAGATTCTCCAAGATAATAAACCTGTTCTGCAATATCAACTATATCTGTTCCAACTTTATTAAGCTGGCTTTGTCTTATCTCTTCATTTGAGGTTTGTGAATAAGCATAAAAGATATAAATGGTTGGAAGAATTACAAGAGTTACCATTGCTCCTACAAGTAGGTATTCTATTGCAGCCTGGGCTCTTTTTTTCATTAAATGGGATAATATAACAAGAAATATATAAAATATTGTATTAACTAAAAAGTGAAATTGAGCATTTTAATAAGATTTATAAACAAAAAGAAAAAACTCTGTTTTATGCCGAGGTCGCATAGTCTGGCCATTGCGAAGGATTGCTAATCCTTTGTCCTTCGGGGCACGGGGGTTCAAAACAGCTTCTTGCTAAGCTGGCACGCAAGGCGGGCATTGAATTAAAATTCAAGCCCACCGAGCTCGCTTCGCCCGCAACAGTTGGTGAAAGTCCCCCCCTCGGCGTTTTATACTTCTGATTGGTTTAAAAAGAGAAAATTATTAAAACAAAAGCAATATTGAGTGATTATGCAAAAAGGGATGATTTTAGGCTTATTATTTGTATTATTTCTAACTCCAGCATGTTTAGCAGATGATTCATGGCTTTATAAAAGTGAAAAAGTGCTCATTGAACTAAATATCTCATCAGGCATGGAGATTGTTCCAGAAAGCTCTGATTATCATGTTGGTTATGTTAAGGCAAGGCTTTCTTTTTTTCCAGAAGATGATTTTCAGCAAAGATTAATTAAACTGGAAACAAATCCTTATTTCCTTAAAAAAGAGGATATAATTGAATTTAAATGGGAACAGCCAGATAAAAAAGAGCTTCATTTTTTATTAAACTCAGATGTTGAAACAGAAAACAAGCTTAAAAAAATAACAAACAAGATAAAATTTCCATTAAAAAATCTTGATGAAGAATATGTAAAATACACAAAACCAACAGGAAATATTGATTTGAATGATAACATAATAAGAGTGGCATCAGAGTTTGCCGAAGGAGAGGATGATTTATATGTAATAACCCATAAGATTGCCGAATGGGTTAACATCAATATTGAGTATGACCTCAAATACGGAACCTCAACTGAAAAATCATCATGGATCTTGAAAAATAGGATTGGAACATGTGATGAGTTTTCATCTTTGTTTATTGCATTATGCCGTGCTTTAGGTATTCCTGCAAGATATGTTTCAGGTATTGCTTATTCTAATATTCCTGAATTAGAGGGTTTTGGAAACCATGCATGGGCAGAGGTTTATTTTCCTGATAATGGATGGGTTCCATTTGACCCAACATATGGTGAGTTTGGATTTGTTAATCCATCCCATGTAAAACTAAAAACATCAGCAGATTCAGGAAATGCATCCACAAGCTATGAATGGAGGGGGCATGATTTTGATGTTGTTGCAGAAAAACTTGATATAGATGCAAAAGTAAAAAAGGTTAGTGGAATAAAAAAACCACTTATTAAGATTAATGCTGATATTCTCAAGAATGGTGTTGGTTTTGGCTCTTATAATCTTGTGGAAGCAACTATTGAGAACCTAAACACTTACTATGTGCCAATAACCTTGCGCCTTTCAGCACCCCTTGAACTAGATGTTATTGAAGTTAGTAAAAAGAATACACTGCTGATTCCTAATGAAATAAAAAAGGTTTACTGGATAGTAAGATTAACAGAAGGCCTCAAAAGAAATTATATATACACATTGCCTGTAAGTGTGTATGACATAAGCAATATCTCATCAACCTCAAGCTTTGAATCAAAATTTGGTGATTTAATTCTAACAAAACAAGAAATTGATGAAATCCTTGAGGATAAGGCAGAAGAAGAGCTAAAGGTTTATTCAAGAAAGATTGATTTAAAATGTGATTCAGACAAAGAGGAGTATTACGTTGATGAAACTATACTAGTCAATTGTTCTGTCAAGAATACAGGTAATATATTCCTTGGTAATTTAAGAATCTGCTTAGACCGTGACTGCAAAACAATTGATATTGGCATAACACAGGAAAAAGTTATAAGTTTTTCAAAAAAGCATTTAGACTCAGGAAAAAAGGAGGCAATTGTAAAGGCAAAGAACAATCAGGTTTCAAAAAATTCTTATGTTAATTATGAAGTTCTGGACTATCCAAATATAACAATAACTGATTTAGTCTATCCAACTGAGATTTTATTTAATAAAGACTATTCAATTGGTTTTATGTTAAATAAATCATCCAGCTCGATTCCAAAAAATATTGAGGTAACTATCTTGCAGAACAGTTTTCCTGAAAAATGGCCTTTAAGAGATCTTGATAAAAATAAAATGTTTGATATAAGCCTTAATTCCAAAACATTGCATGAAGGAGAAAATGATTTTGAGGTTATAGTCAGTTATGAAGATAACAAAAGCAGAGCATATGAAACAAAAAAGAATTTTTCAATAACTGTTGCTAAGCTTAGTTTTTCTCAAAAAGTAATATCCCTTCTTTATAGCCTTGAGCTATGGCTTGAAAGCCTTTTCTAAAATCATTTAAAGGTTAATGCCCCAAAAGTTATTTAAATGAATTACTATCTGATTATTATTTAATGAAAGTTTCAATAATAAAAGGTTTTAGTTTTGGGCTAACATCAGGGATTATTACTACTTTGGGTGTAATTATAGGGCTGCATTCCAGTACTCATTCAACTCTGGTTGTTATTGGCGGCATCCTTGTGATTGCAGTAGCAGATGCTCTTTCAGATGCATTGGGTATTCATATTTCTGAAGAATCTGAAATTAAACACTCCGCAAGGGAGATATGGGAATCAACAATTAGTACATTCCTGTCTAAGTTTGTTTTTGCATTGACATTTATTATTCCCTTTTTATTATTCCAGCTTTCTACTGCGATAATTGCCAGCGTAATATGGGGTTTTTCCCTAATAACAATGTTTAGTTTGTATCTTGCTAAAAAGCAAAATCTAAAACCCTACAGTGTGGTTCTGGAACATTTGATTATTGCTATTATGGTTGTTGTTATAACCAATTATATCGGAGAGTGGGTGGCAACTTTTGGCTGATAAAGATATTCTAAAAAATTAGTTTTAAGATAATAGAAACAGGAACAAACCAGAAATAATTTAAAAAAATATTTTTTAATACACATGATTTTTTCTTTTTAATGAGTTTCTTTGCAAACAAAGAGCCTGTTGGAAAGCCGTAAAGGAAAATTAATATTGAATTTATTACAAATAAGTTTATGTCTCTTGAGCTTAGGAAAAATACAACTCCAAGAGCTGGATAAATTATCTGGCTTTTGATGTTTATTGTCATTAAAAAAATAAATAAAATATAGATTGTTATTCTTAAATAAAGGTTTATATTAAAAAAATTCAGTAAAAAAATAAGAATCAGCAATAGTGTAAGCTTCTGCAATAATAGAAAATACTTTTTCCCTGGCTCCAGCTCTTCTTTAGCTGTAAATGCAAGAATCATTCCAACCAAAAGGCCTGAAAAGGATATAATTGATACCAAAGAATAGTTTAATAATTGCATATTTTTTTATAGAAGTAACTAATATAAAAAGATATTGCTATTTCCATGAGCTGTGGCCGAACTGAATCAATAAATCAACACCAAGTCTTTCAACTTCTAAAGGAATATCACACGAGCCAAAACATGAGCCTGCCCATATTATTACTTTTGTATTTGTTTTTGATTGTATTTCATTCTGTATAAGCTTTGCTTTTGGCTTGAGACCATCTGGAAGCTGAATACAAACAAGCCTGGCTTTTTCCTTGTTTATCTTATCAACAACTCTTTTCAGCTCTAAATCATACTCCATAATCAAAACAAAAGAAGTTTATTATAAAAGGTTTTCTAATCTGTTTTTCAGTTGGCTTGTTAGCTTGGTTATTAAGATTTTTTTAATTGCCTGATTTATGTTGTTAGAATCCAACTCAAGGTATTTGGCATGTTCCTGTATTTTTATAATCAAATCCTTCAGGTTTAAGTAATTAACATTGTTTGTATGGTTTAAATTCTTGTTTAGTATATTTAGTTCGTCCAAAACAAAATTCTCTGACTTTAAAACATCAAAATAAGGTTTATATGCGCTCTCTATTAAATTTTCTGTATTTTGTTTTTTTTCAAAATATTTTATTAGTATCTTATTTAGGCAGGAAAAATTATCCAAAATAAATTCGTGCTTTTTTGTAAGATAATTATAGATGTCTTTGGTTTTGTTCACATGGTACCTCAATAAATCCAAGCTGTTGTCATATTCTTCCTCAATTGACTTGTTTTCATTTGGAGGCATCTTTAAATAAACTTTATAAGCATTATCAAAAACAATCTTCTTTTCTTTTTTAGATATTAACTTGCTTTGTTCTTTGCAAAGAGATATAATAGATGAAGAGTATTTTTTAGCTGTTTCAGCATCTCTTTGGTTATTGAATTTTCCAGACCATCCAAGCTTTGCCATGTTTATGCATTCATAAGCCCCTATTTTTGAAAAGATAGCATCGCCCATAGGGGTTTTTCTCATGTTTAATACGTAAAATCTTTCTTTGTCTGAAACTTCAATTGCTTCTGCAAGAAATTCACAAACAGTATAATTATAATCTTTTCCAGGCTCAAGAACATGGTTTAGTATACCATCTGGAACTTCCATATTCTTGACTATCTCAGTCAGTACATTCATATCTGACATCTGATTTTGAATATTGCTTCTGATATGTATCATCATACCTCAAAGTACCAGTAAGTCTGGTAAAAATAAAATAAATAAAAAAAGTTTACTATTTATATTTTTCGTGTGCTTTGTTTATTGACTCCTGCACTGCAACCGGTCCCCTATAGCCCATTTTCAAGGTTCGTTGGTCGTAAAATTTAATGCCTCCAAATTTATCACGGATATATAAAATCTCGGCTTGTACAGACTTCTTTGTTGGTGTTTCCCTTTTCAATAGATGTTTTGGTACATCTTCCAAAGCTTCATTTATGTTTTCCATTTTTATTCCTCCTTATTTTGTTTAGATAATTTTATTTTGTATGGGTCTGCTTTGAGATAAGCACAACCATCCTCCCCCCTAAGAGTGTGAAGAAAATTTATTTCTGCTGGGTTGCAGCCCCACAAAGATAAAACTTGTTCATAACCTTTGGCTATTGCTTCACTTACAATTGACGCATAACCAAGATCTTTATTATCAGGGACATATTGCAATAATGGATAAACTGTTAATCCTTTAAGATTTTTATCTAAACTGGGCGTATTTTCCAAAAAACAGTATTTCTCTCCATTTATTGTTATTTTAAAGGCTGGATTTCCACCTATTTCAATGAAATAGTCTTTATCAATGAGTTTATCTTTATAATTTTGAAATGCTTCATTCATTGCATCACTAGTTTCATTCATTGAATCACTAATTTTCTCAAGGTCTGGTAGTGGTTTTATTGTTTCTGTTGTATCATTAATATCTGATTGTTCTGTTTTGTTTAATTTATCACTAATGTCTGATTGGGCAGGTATTTCTCCACCTTGTTCATAAATTGTTGGTACTTCCTGTGCATAAGCTGTGGTATTACAACCACCCCCCAGGATATAAAGAAGAGCTAAACCTCCAATAATTATTAGCTTTTTTTTATTTGTTATCATTTTGTTTTGCCCCTAGTTTACCAGCCTTAGGTTAAGGTTATGTTTTTTATTGAATTCCTCAACTACTTCATTTAGATTGAATGTGTCCCACATCCCGAAAGATATTTCCTTATTATCATGTTTTATTGTTGTCATTTTTTTACTTCCCCATATTTAGATTGTTCTTTTATATATTCCAGGGGGTCGTATTTTGCTTTTACCTTGCTTTCTTCCACAATTTCTGATAAATTCTTCATTTAATCACCCCAAATATTTACTATTTTACAGTAAGTATAACTACTATATAAATCTTTCTATTTTGTTGTTACATATTGGTAGTAAAATTAATAGAAATATAGCTTATTTCTTTGCTTTTTTCTCTTTTGTATAGGGAAATCTCATGAATTTCTTGCATTCAAGGCAGTAATAAACCACCTTTTTGTTGTGAAGCCTTATCCTGCAGTTGATATTTGGCATTAAGAATTTATAGCAGTGCTTGCAGAACTGCTTTTGCAGCTCAGAAGGAATCCCAACTTTATATTTCATGGCTATCTTTCTTGCAAGCTCAACATACCTGTTTGAAAGCTCTTTATCTTCCTTAAAAACTTCTCTGGCCTCTTTGAAAAGGGTTTTAATCCTCTCAAGAGCAATTGCCCTCTGGCCTGCAGATTTTTCCTTATATTTCCTCATAAGCTAAAAAAACATAAAAGAGTATATAACCTTTTTGATTAAATTAAGAATATATCTTTTTTACAGTTTCTTTTAATGCTTCTGTAATGGGCGTTAATCTATAATTCAAATCTTTTTTTGCTTTATTTGAATTAACAAAAAAACAGTAATCCATTATTCTAAGGCTTTCTCTCGTGATTAGTGAAGGAACAAATAATGGAGCTAGAGAATTAACAGTCTTGGGGATTCTTATTATTTTTTGTGTTCCCAGTGTTTTCTTTGCTTCTTTAATTAGCTGGTTAAATGTAAGATTATGGCCTCCAAGATTATATATTTCAACTTCATTGGGTATTTTCCTGTTAGGGCTTGTAATTCTTTTTAGTGCCTGAATATAAGCCCTTGCCACCTCATCCACATATACAAAACTTGCTCCCCCATTAAAACAGGGTTCAAATCCTCTTTTTAAAAAACCTAAAAGCTTTGTTGTAGAGGTTTTTCCAGGGCCAATTAGTGAGCTTGGCCTCAGTATTATTGCATCTAAACCAGATTCCTTAACTATTTCCTCTGCAATGTATTTTGTTGTAAAATAAGCTGACCTGATACTCTTAATCTCTTCAATTTGTGGCAATTGCTCTTCAACACCTCCATTTTGGTTGTTTGAAATACCCAAGATAGCTGTAGAACTTGTGTAAATCAGCTTTTTATTCTTCTTAATGCAGGAATCAACAATATTCACTGTTCCATCAACATGAAGCCTTTGTAAAATGTCTGCATCTTTTGGATTATAACTTACTTTACCAGCGCAATGAATAACCACATCTGACACTTCAATAGCTTTTTCAAGAGTAATTCTTCCTCTTGTAATGTCACAATTATGGGAATTAAATTTTTTATTTTGTTTATTTGCACCTCTTGATAGTATGCTAACACCATAGCTCTCTTTTATAAGATAATCAACAACCTTTCTTCCAAGAAAACCTGTTCCCCCAATTACAAGGATTTTTTCTTTAGCCATAAGAATATGTTAAAGAAGAAAATTTAAAAATCTGTTGGTTATGTTCCTCTTTTGATATAGCTTGTGTGCAATAACTTATGCGCTTTCTTGCTCAAAGGCCTCCCTAAGAATTCCTTGTAAAGCTGGATTATTGCAGGGTTTTCATGAGACTTTCTTATTTTCTTGTTTTTATCATTAAGATAAATAGCATTCATTCTCTTTTGCACAATTTCCTTGTTAGTTGGCTTTGGCTGGCCTCCTCCTGCAATGCACCCCCCTGGGCAGGCCATGACCTCAATAAAATCATATTTGCATTTTTTGTTTTTTATCTGCTCTAAAATCTCTCTTGCATTTCCTAATCCATTTACAACAGCAAAATTAATTGTTTTATTATTGATTACTATGCTTCCCTCCTTGAAATCAGACATTCCCCTTATTTGGTTAAATTCAAGCATCTCAAGCTTTTTTCCAGTTGCTGTTTCATAGGCTGTCCTTAATGCAGCTTCCATTACACCACCGCTTGCTCCAAAGATAGTTCCAGCACCTGATGACAAACCAAGTGGAGTGTCAAACTCTTCATCTTTTAATTTATTGAAATTTATTTTTTTGCTCTTTATTAGTCTTGCAAGTTCTCTTGTTGTGAGAACATAGTCCACTTCTTTTTTCATCTCTTTTCTCTGAATTTCAAACTTTTTTGCAGTGCATGGCATTATGCTGACAACAACAAGGTCTTTTTTGTTGATTTTGTATTTGTTTTGATAATAGCTTTTTGCAATTGCCCCAAACATATCATGTGGGCTCTTGCATGTTGAAACATGCTTTAAAAGCTCTGGATAGAAATGCTCAATATATTTTATCCATCCTGGGCAGCATGATGTAATCATCGGCAGGTTTTTGTTCTCTTTTAATCTTTCAATTAGCTCTGCTGCCTCTTCTGTTATTGTTAAGTCAGCACCAAACTGCGTATCAAAGATTTTTTTAAATCCAATCTTTCTTAAGCTTGAAACCATTTTTCCAGTAACAAGTGTTCCGGCAGGCAAGTCAAACTCCTCTCCTAACGATGCCCTCACAGCAGGAGCTGTCTGCACAACAACATGTTTTTTTGTTTTCAAAGCTTTTAGAACATCTTTAGTATCATCTTTTTCATAAATAGCATTAACAGGGCATGCCAGAAGGCACTGGCCGCAGTTAACGCAGACAGAATCATCTAGTTTATTTTCATAGGCAGGAGTTACCTTTGTATGATAAGAACGGTAGGCAAAATCTATTGCATTAACATTCTGCATTTGGCATGCCTGAATACACCTGCCACAAAGAATACATTTATTATTATCTGTAATAATTGCTGTTCCCTTGTCAACATACCTGCCTTATCCCAACATCTTTTGCTATTTTGCATAACTCATGATTTTTATCCTCATCAAAACAGGTTCCATTATGCTTTGCCATCAAAAGTTCTGTATTGATTTTTCTTGCCTCAAGAGCTTTTTTAGATTCTGTGTTTATTATCATGCCTTGTTTTACTTTTGTTGAGCATGATGGCAATAGCTTGTTATTTACTTCAACAACACATATCCTGCACACAGACTTTGCTTCAAAGCCTTCCTGATAACATAAGGTTGGAATCTCAATATTGTTTTTTTTTGCCACCTCAAGTATTGTTTGCTCTTCATTACATTCAATTTCCTTGTTGTTTATTGTAATTCTCATTTTAGTTTGTCTGTGAATTCCTTTCTAAAGTATCTTAAGGCTGTTGTTAGGTGGTTTGTGGATGATTGGCCCAACCCGCATAAAGATGTTGAGGCTATAACCCTGCAAAGTTCTTCCAATAGCTCTAAATCTTTTTTTGTTGCTTTTTTTAGTGAAATTTTTTCTAATATCTCTAAAACTCTCATTGTCCCTTCCCTGCATGGAGTGCATTTTCCGCAGCTTTCATATTCAAAGAATTTTGCAATATTTGTTGCAATATCAACTATATCCTTGGTTTCATCAACAGCTATAACAGTGCATGATCCAAGTATTGCACCTTTTTTCTTTATTGAATTAGGGTTTAGTTTAGTGTTATCATAAGGGATACATCCTCCAAAGCCTCCAAAATAAACAGCCTTGATACTATTTTTTGGCTTTCCCAGGTTGATTAATTCTTTTAATGAAATTCCTAATTCAAGCTCGTAAACACCTGGCTTTGTGACATTGCCTGATAAAGAAAAAAGCCTTAACTTGTTGTTCCAGTTCTTATCCAGAATAATTAAAGGGATATTTGCCAGTGTTTCAACATTATTTATTAGAGTTGGCTTGTTAAATAGGCCTTTGTTAGCTGGAAAAGGCGGCTTTATTCTTGGATTTCCCCTGTTTCCTTCAATAGATTCAATTATAGCTGTTTCATCACCACAAATATAAGCTCCTGCTCCTAAAATTATTTCAATATCAAAGTATATCTTTAGTTTATCTGCTATTTTAGTTGCATTATTGATAACTTTTTGCAGTTTGTTTTTTAGATAAGAATATTCTCCTCTTAGGTATAGATAGCCTTTGTTTGAGCCAATTGCATAGCCAGCTATTATCATGCCTTCTATTATGTTGTTAGGATTTTTCTCAAGAATTAATTTGTCTTTAAATGTTCCTGGCTCGCCCTCATCAGCATTTGCTATAACATATTTCTCACCTTTGGAATTTCGAGTGAACTCAAGCTTAATCCCGGTTGGAAAATCAGCTCCTCCGCGGCCAGTGAGGCCTGATTTTTTTATTATTTCAATGATTTCTTCAGGACTCATTTTAGCTATTTTGCTTAATGCCCTGAAGTTAGAGTTTTTTAGTATCTTCATTTTAGTTTATTATTTTTAATTTCGTTTATTTTTAATTTTATTCAGGATTTTCATTTTAAGCTAGAGATTATTTTCCTTATTTTTTTCTCATCAAGATTTCCATATACTTTATCATTAATCATCATTGCCGGAGCTTTATCACAGCAGCCAATGCATGACACAATCTCTAAAGAGAATTTTTTGTCTTTTGTTGTTTCTCCTGACTTTATTTTCAATAATGATTCAAGAAACTCAATTAATTTTAATGAACCATTAAGATAGCATGAAGGGCTGTTGCAGATCCTTATAATGTACTTGCCTTTTGGCTCTGTATAAAGCATTTCATAAAAAGTTATAACACCATATATTTTTGAGAATGGAATTCCTGTTTTTCTGCTTAAATAGTGTGCATTTTCCTCAGAAACACAGCCGAACTTGGCCTGAATGGCCTCGAGCATCGGCAGAAGAAGATTGTCTTTTCTGTCCTTTATGATCTCATCAATATCCCTAAAGCTCATAATACACCTCTTTTTAATACAGAAATCACCTAAGAACTATAAATAGTTTATGATTTTAAAAATTAATAAAAAAAATTATTTAATAAGTATTAATTCCCCTATTTAATAGGCAGATATCTTTCTTATTTTTGTATGCAACAATAGGGTGCAAGTTCTTTTGTTTCTCCCATTTCACAATCTGTTCCTGTAATTGGGATACTGCCCTCAGGGGCTGGAGGGTCACATTTAAAATTCCCACAAACTCCTCCTAAATCATCGAAACATTCTTTTTTAAGCCCACTAACAAAGCCACCCATGCTGCCAGTAAATATCATTATTAAAACCACCATAACTATTAAAACAATGGCCGCAATAACAATAGTGTTCATTGGAAGGCCTTGGCCTCTTTTAGATTTCATTTATTTCACCTCGTTTGTTTGTTTTACAACAAAAATTTAATATTAAAGCTATTTTGGGTTAACTAGTATTTAAAATTATCGATAATTTGGTGCCATAGAAGAGACAGATTAAAAATATTGTTTGTTTAATAAATTATTCTTTCTTGTATTTCTTTAGCTCAGAAGATGCCACATTTGATAACTCTTCAAAAATATCCTTTGATCTCTTAGGTTGTCTTTTTTTCTTGATTTTTTTAGGAGTTTTTGTGGTTTTTGGTTTTCCTATATCAAGCCTTCCATGAAGCTTCTCACTTATATT
>JAFCCI010000077.1 GCA_017610275.1 Candidatus Woesearchaeota archaeon | reverse complement strand
CAACTATTGTAGGAAAACAAGTTATCAACCAGCTTCAAGATGAATACAACGTTCTAGGATGGGATGAGATTTTCAAAGCATTTGAAATATTGGGTGACACAGCTTCACGAACTCAATTTTTATCTTTTATAAAACAAAAAGTTTCTTTAATTTATAATGAAGAAGGAAAGTCAAAGCTTTTTATGCTTAGAGCGACGGAGTGGTGTGAAAAACTTAAAGACCTTGATTGTGATTTCGCAGAAGAGAATAAAATTACAACAAGAGAGTGGTATTACAGAGGCGTAACATCAAATCTAGAAATGTTAGAAACTACTCTTAAACTATCTGCTGATCGTTGGGTAGCAGCCCTCTCTACAGATGAACCACGTGGCTCAATTATTTATTGCTATATTGACCGAAACCATGATCTTTTGACTGTAGCTAGTGAAGTTAAAAAGCAGCTTAGAGATATAGCTGAAAAACATCAAGTTTTGGCATTACCAGTAATAGTTATACTGCTCTATGATGAAGAAGGAAAATTAGGACAATTATTAGCAGAATTTTCTGTTTTAGAGGAACACATAAGTCCAGAAGATAGTGTACAATTTGGCAATCTGATTGGTGCACATAAAGAAAAAACATACAAACTGATACAGAATCAAATAGAAGATATGATAAAAAAAAGGCATTATATGACTTTTTATAAACAAGAATTGAAATCTATTCTTTTAAGGCGTTTAGGAACAGAGTTATTTACTCATATCTATTCAAATGTATTACAATTTCCTTTTGATGGATTTAGTACATCAAGAGGAAATGCAGCAAAAACATGCTTACTATTAACAAACGAATTATTTCAAGGGATTCTCGATTATCAAAAGATTCTCGCAAAACCATCAAGAGATAAAAACCGGGCACTTGCAGTTCTGAACAACCACTGGGGAATTTTTACAACGGAAGGTTCGATTTCAAGACGACCAACAGATCCTATTGTTCGAGCTATATCAGAAAAATGGGATGAGCAATTGCACTCTGATAATAATCATTTTTATATTGGAGAGGCAATAAAAGAGATTTGTCATCCCCCATGCGGTGCAAATATTGCTTCCGCTGGTCTTTTACTAGGGGTCTTTATTGCTCCACGGTGTAATGATTTAGCAATCCAATTAAATGAGCAACAATTTGCAATTTCTCAAATGCTTCAGGATGGCATTTTTAAAGGAAATTTTCTCGATATCAATTCGTTACAAAACGCAGAATTAGTTACAATTGGCGAATCTTCTTCTCAATGGGAGAATCTTTTGGATGAATGGGAAAATGAAAAAAGTTATTACGGAAAAATTGAGTGTGTAAAAAGAGCTGAAAAATTAAAAAATAGAATACCAGTTCCGCCACTCCTTATATTCCGTTATGAACATTTCAACCAGCAAAGCATTGAAGCTGAACAGGCAATTGAAAAAATGGAAGAAAATATAAATAATGCATTAATGCGACTCGAGCGAGGCAAAGAAAAAGATAATGTTAATAAAATAAGTCGAGGCGCATCAGATTTGTTAAAACTAAAAGAGCAGATGATGTCTGAAGTTCCAGCTTGGACAGACCATCAAATAGATGAGCTTACGCCTTATATAGAAAAATCAAAGCAAGTAATAATTCAGATTTTTTCCCATTGGCTTTTACAGCAATCACCAAGAGGAAATCAGCCCGATCAAATAGGTGACTTTAAACACTGGTTACTGAAGCTTGTGGGGGGCAACCTTCAAAAACTTGGGCTAATAGAACAATATGAAGAACTTGAGAACAGAACAAATGAGTTAGTAAGAAGAGCGGAAATTACAGCACAAGCAAAGCAGTTAGTTCGTGAAATAGAGTCTTATTTAACACAAAACAAAGAAGATGCTTTTCGAATTGTCCGGGTAGCCAAAATAAGAAGTTTACTTAAAATTAGCAATGACTATAAATCCCAAATAGAGGAGCTATCTTTACAAATTCAACTGGATATTTTAAATGAAATTCTTACTAAACTTTTTGAATTTATTAATAATTTAAAAAAGGTAGAAAAAGAGATTATGGATCGTGCTTCTGCTTTATGGGATACTCAAATTCATTCTGAAAAGGAACTTGAGAATCTTCATTTAGAAGTTTCTACTTTAATCAAAATATTTGAAGGATGTGAAATGGATCTCGAAGACCTGTATGCAATGGAAAAAGCTTTGAAGATGTTTCAACGATTTTGTATAAAATTAGAAGATGAAGAATTGACAGGGCATCAATTCAATAATCTCTCGGAAGAACTCATTAGAGTGATAAAAGAAAACTTTAAGGAAGAAGAATTACCATGGTCTAT
>JAFCCI010000076.1 GCA_017610275.1 Candidatus Woesearchaeota archaeon | reverse complement strand
TGCCTTATATAAATATCTGAATAAGCTTATTGAGGAATCAAGGACAACAAAAGTAAAAGCAGTTAAAAATCTTGCAATAGATGCTAATTTCAAATCTGCCTTGATAAAAACAGATAGTTTGTTTAATGAAAAAATAGAGCATCCAAAGCTTGATAAGCTGAAAAAGATTATAAAAAAAAGCATAGCTGAAAACAAAAACATAAAGATAATTGTCTTTAACCAGTACAGGGATAATGCCCTGAATATTGTTGAGGAACTGAACAAAATAGAGGGGGTTAAGTCACAGCTTTTTGTTGGCCAGATGAAAAAAGGAGATACCGGCCTAACCCAAAAAAAACAGAAAGAAATTTTAGATAAATTCAGGGCAGGAGAGTTTAATGTTCTGGTTTCAACTTCTATTGGTGAAGAAGGCCTGGACATCCCAAAAGTTGATGCTGTTATTTTCTATGAGCCAATCCCAAGTGCAATAAGAACAATACAAAGAAAGGGAAGAACAGCAAGGCAAAAGAAAGGGAGTGTTATTGTTCTGGTTGCAAAGAACACAAGGGATGTTGCCTACAGATGGTCAGCTTTCCATAAGGAAAACAGGATGTACAGGACTCTTGAGACACTAAAGAGAAAAATAAGCTCTCCATTAATGCAAAAAAAAGAGCAGACACTTGAAAGGTTTATTCCAGAAGAAGATAAAGTAACAATATTTGCTGATACAAGGGAAAAGGGCTCTGGTGTTATAAAAGAATTAATTGAGCTTGGTGTAAATATAAAACTAAAAATGCTCAAGGTTGGAGATTATGTATTGAGTGAGAGGGTTGCTGTTGAGATAAAAACAGTAAGGGATTTTGTTGACTCAATCCTTGATAACAGGCTTTTGCAGCAGATAAAGGAATTAAAGATTAATTTTGAGAGGCCGATTGTTCTCGTTGAGGGTACTGAGGATATTTATTCAATGAGAAAAGTTCATCCAAATGCAATAAGGGGCATGTTAGCAACAATTGCTGTAAGCTATGGAATACCTATAATTTACTCAAAGAATTACAAGGAAACATCTTCTTATCTGCATATAATTGCAAAAAGAGAACAAGAAGAAGGCAAACGAGACTTTAATCTGCATGGCGAGAGGAAGCCTTTGGCACTTAAAGAGCAGCAGGAATATATTGTAAGTTCTCTGCCTGGTGTTGGGCCTGGTCTGGCAAGGCTATTATTAAAAAAATTCAAGACAATAAAAAAAATAATTAATGCAAAGCAGGACAACCTTAAAAAAGTTGAGAAGATAGGGCCAAAAAAAGCAAAAGAAATAAAGAGGGTTACTGAAAGTGAGTATGAGTAATTAAAAATTCATGCTCTTCAGCTTATTTATTCTTTCATCAATTACTAATTAAATCCAAAAATTCAGAAGTAGTTAGTATTTTAGTATTATTAAATTCTTTAATTTTCAATAAATGTTCATCTCCAGATATCATAAAAATCCACAATGGATTTTTAGGATGCCAGAAATGCTCATCCAGATACTAAAGTGTGTAGTTTTCACAAGCATTTCTGTGCATAAGAAAATCAGCTTTGGTTATTACTGCTGACTCTAAAATTATGTTATCACTAGGATCTTCCTGAATAAATCTAATATTTCCAAATGTATTTACAATAGTAGCAATACTATAAATAATACTCATAAATCTTAATTTTTGTTCTTCCTTAAAATTAAATTTGGGGTAACTTAAAACTCTATACAATCCCTTTAGTTGTTTTTCAGAAATAATAAGTTCAAACTCTCCATTTAATATTTTGTCAAATATTAGCCTTTGTTTTCCTTTTCATCCAAAAGCAGAGATTAAGATGTTTGTATCTAAAACTATCTTTTTCTTGCCCATTTAATTGCCTCAGAAACATTTTTTTGTGATAATTTTTGTTTCTCAAACTGAGACTTCATTTCTTTTGATAATTTTTCAAACTCTAGTTTTACATCTGGAATTTTTACTTTCTTAAATAGTATCCCTTCTTTTATTGGAAAAGAAATAAATCTATCCCCTGGTTTAAACCTTTCTAGCTCACGAATATTTTGAGGCACAACCAATTGTCCTTTAGGACTCATTTTGACAAGTTCTGTATCCATTTTAAAACCTCCAATACTACAGTTAAACTGTTAAACTATTTAAATGTTTCTATAACTAGATTTTTGCTATAGTATCACGTTTTTAGTTGACAAGTAATTACTAGCTTTGGTGGTAATATGTATAAGTTAACATTTAAAAAAAGTGTATAAACAATACAAAAATGGAGTTTATGTATCTAAACTTGCTCTTGCACAAAGTGTAAGTCGTTGGGCAGTTTATAAAATTATTAAACTATCTTATAAGACTCCTCAACAAGTATGGGATGAAAATGTCAACCAGTTTCGGGATAATAGAATAACTAGATTTTTGCATCTTATACATTAGTTAATACCTTTTTTTATATATAAAGTACAAAAGTTCAGTATAAAACACCAGATGTATTACTAACTTAGAAGTTCATGCTCTTTAGTTTGTTTATTCTTTCACTCATTGGAGGGTGTGTTGATAGAAGGTTTAACAGGCCGCCTCTGAAAGGGTTTGCTATAAACAAGCATGATGTTGCCTTGCTGCCAAATCTTAATGGGTTTTTCTTAACACCCTGCTCTAATTTTTCTAATGCATTTGCAAGCCCAAAGCTGTTATGCAATGTTTTTGCAGCTGTTTCATCTGCCAGAAATTCTCTTGATCTTGATATTGCAAGCTGTAAAATAGCTGCGATTATTGGTGTAAGAATTGCCAGTGCAATAAG
>JAFCCI010000075.1 GCA_017610275.1 Candidatus Woesearchaeota archaeon | reverse complement strand
ATCCTCAAGCAACCTGCCTTTTTCAGCCTCAAGGTTCATAGCAGATTCAATAAGTTCTCTTCCATCACCCTCAGCCATGCTTGCAATCATGTTAAACTTCATATTGTCATTATACTCAAGTTTAATGCTTCTTGCAAGCCTTCCAGTAGCAACCTTAACTCCATTAACCTGCTCAATTTTTTTCACATTATCCTTTGTCAGCGGTGTTACAACACCAGTGCCAGGATGACCCATTCCTCCAGAAGCCATTACAGTTAACTTATCAGTTCCAATATCCCCAAACTGAGAGCTTATTGCTACCTTTAAGCCCTGGCCTATTCCAATAAGAGAAACAACAGCGGTTATGCCTATGATGATACCTATCATAGTAAGCCAGGACCTAAGCTTACGGTTTTTTATTCCATTAATTGCAAATCTAGAATAATCTTTTAGCATTCTTAATCAAATAAAAAGCACATTATTGATGCTTCTTTCTCTTTTTCCACCATCTATACCCAAAATAGCCGATTACAATAATTATGATTACTGCGAATATGCCTCCAGAACTACCACCAGCCCCGTCAAGACCATACTTCTTTGCCTCCTTGCTGCTGTAAACATCAAGGTAAAGTGTTTCCTGTTTCTCATACTTATTGTTGGTTGGGTCAAGATAATTATAATTGATTATTAATGGCACTCTTGAATCATCTAAATCATTTACATAAACCTTGAATTCAGCCATCTCATAATCATCTGAGTCAATATTTCCCAAGTAAACATTTGCATTAGATATTACTTTAACATATTCACTTTCTTTTAATTCAACATCAAGCAGCTTTACATCTGTTGTTCCCTTGTTTACAAAAGAAATATCCACTTCTCCAACCTGGCCTTTCATGTATATTCCAGTTGAATCAATTATTGGCTCCAGAATTGGCTCATCACCAACTATCACACTTATAACTTCTGATTTTGAGTAATTTGTTCCGAGCTCATCAGAATATTCAATTGTTATTGGAATCTTGTAAACATCTGAACCTGCATCAGGGTCTGGAATAAGTGTGAATTCAACTGTATTTGTTTTTCCTGCTCCAATGTTCTTTATAACCTGCTGGTTTGTTGTTCCAAAACAAGAGAATGGAAGCTCATTATAACTTATGGAGGTTGCGCTCTGTAAAATTGTTATTAAATTAAGGCTTATTTTAATATCCTTAAGCAATGAATCTGCCAGATTCTCAAGCTCAATGCTCAGAACAGTTTTCTTTCCAGGCGGCATAGGATCAGGAGCATAACTAACCTTTTTTACATTTAATATTGCATCATGAGTCCTTATGTTTATGTAAAACTTTCCTGGCTTTAGCCAGCTTATTTCATTATTTAAGCTGTACTTTATTTCAATCTCATTCTGGCCTTCAACAGCATTTTCATCAACTTTAAGCCGATAAGTTACCATAACTCCATTATCGCCAATCTGTCTTCCCCAAACACTTCCTATTTTTTTTGTTGCACTTTCTCCTGGATCAAGTGAAAATGGAAATTTTGGAAGAATTTCAAAGATTACATCCTCTGTATTTGAAGAGCCAATATTTTCCACCTTCCACTTTACTTCAACATATTTTCCAGGCTCTGCAGGATCAGGATTCTGGTTAATGAGACTTACCTCAATGTCTGCAGAATCTGAAATAGCGGCAAGAGAAACAGATGC
Source organism: Candidatus Woesearchaeota archaeon (assembly GCA_017610275.1). Classification (GTDB taxonomy): domain Archaea; phylum Nanobdellota; class Nanobdellia; order Woesearchaeales; family CG1-02-33-12; genus CG1-02-33-12. The sequence continues at coordinate 677 of JAFCCI010000075.1, read as the reverse complement.
ACAAACTATTAGCATTACAAATAATACTCCAATTGATTTTATTTCTTTTTTCATTTTTACCTCCATTGAAAATAATTTTTTATGATATTTATTGTTTTATTATCACACCATCTTTAAGATATGCTATCCTGTCTGCATGCTTTGCAAGATTAGCATCATGTGTGACCATTATTATTGTTTTTCCCTCTTTTTTATTAAGGTTCTTTAAAAAGTCCATTACAATCTTTCCTGTCTTTGAATCAAGGTTTCCAGTTGGCTCATCAGCCAAAATTACATCAGGATCATTTGCTAAGGATCTTGCGATTGCAACACGCTGCTGCTCTCCACCAGACATTTCTGATGGCCTATGGTTCATTCTCTTTTCAAGTTCAACAAGCCTTAACAGTTTTTCAGCTCTTTTTATTCTTTTATCTGCTGGAATACCCTGAAATATCATTGGAAGAATTATATTTTCCTTTGCTGATAATGTTTGAATAAGATTAAATGTCTGAAATACAAATCCTATTTTTCTGCCCCTTATCTGGGCTAGTGTTGATTCAGGCAGGTGAGCAATGTTCTTTCCGTCAAGGTAAACATCCCCTTTTGTAGGAATGTCCAGGCAGCCAACCATGTTTACAGCTGTGCTTTTTCCAGAGCCGCTTGGACCCATTATTGAAACAAACTCATTTCTTTTGACC
>JAFCCI010000074.1 GCA_017610275.1 Candidatus Woesearchaeota archaeon | reverse complement strand
GGTTGCAGTTTTAGTGTCTTCTATTTCTTTTAATTTCTCATTTAGTTCTTTTGTCCTGTATGCAACATCTTTCTCAAGGTTTTTGCTGTATTTCTCAAGTTCTGCTTTTGATTTCTTAAGTTCAGAGGTCATTTGATTAAATGACTCGGCAAGCTGTCCGATTTCATCTCTTGATTCAGGCTTTACTTTAATATTGAGATTACCTTCAGATATCTTCTCTGCAGCATCCCTTAATTTAAAGATAGGATTAATAACACTTTTGGTTAGATAAACAGAGAGAAGAGTTACAAAAATAATAATTATAATAAAAGAAATAATACTAATAACCATTATTCTATTTCTATAATCAATAAGCGGCTTTAAAGATACTCCTAGGTAAAGCACCCATTGCTCTTCTTGTTTTCCAATTTTTAGCGGATAAACAATCAGCTTAATTTTTTCTCCTGTTCTAAAAAATATGCTGTCTTTAACAACCAATTCTCTTGTACCAATAGAATCATCCTTAATCCTCTTCCCCCACATTTCATAGTCATCTGCCAGATAAATTTCCCCATCTGGCTTGACTACCCATAAAAATAAAGTATCTTTAGATTTGGTAATTTGTTTAAGTGTTTCAAATGGTATGTGTTCGATGAAGTAACCTGATTCAATGCTTTGTACAGCTAACTGTGCAAGCGCTTTATTATGTCTAATTAAGTCATTTTCTAAATATTTATTATATTGTGCCATAGTGACTGTTAGAATCAAAGCCCCAGACATAATAGAAAGTAAAACTATTAAAGTAAAAATCTTATTAAATATAGTTGTATTTCTCTTAAGCATTTTACATTTTCCTGATTATATCTACCTGCTGAAAACAAGCATTGAGCTGATAAGATTTCCATGCCTGTTTCCCACTCCAGGTACGAAAACCTGTTCACCAAGAGTAAATGTTCCGATAAAAGGTATGCCTCCTAATGCCCTATTTATTAATAGAGGCATTTTATGTCTTTCTTCTTCAGGAATAGTAAGCAATGTTCCGGCACAAAAAGTATAGACTCCAAAATAACCATCTCCCTTAGCAATATCCTGGCTCATTAAAGCTTTACGAGGTGTATTCTGGGCCCTGTTTAAGAGCATCTCCCAATTTCCATCCACAAGCAAAACCTCTTCACCTTCATTTACATTAGCAAAAACAGCAAGGGATTTCTCTGGCAGATTAACTGATGCTGGGTGAATTGAAAGGTAACTTATCTCTCCAGATTTGCTTTTCATTATTCTTACTAAGGGGTAAAGGTTAGTTTTAGAAAGAATCTCACCACCGCTCTTAAGGTTATCACTTATTAAGCCATGTGTCCACTCATTGTAAACCTCTGCTGCTGGTTTGTTGTCTATTTCATAAATAATCCTGCCTGTGGCATTAGTGATAATCCCTTTGTTTTTAGTTGTTAAATACCCTATTTCATAAGCAAAACCAACTTTTAAATCAGTAAATACTGCTGTCAGGCTGATGCCATTGCTATATATTTTGTCATTAGCAAATTGTTTCCATTTGCCTGTTAAATCATTGTCTCCAGAAGAGCCTCCAACTATTGGAATATCTTTGCCAATAACATCTTCAATTCCGAGAAGGATATCCTCCTCATTACCAGGAGCAGCTGTAATTAATACAACCTTAGGCAATTCCCCTTCCTTTTGTGCATTTTTAATAGCAGATTTAATAGCTTCCTTTCCTGCTTCTCTTGCTGAAGTGAAACTATCTATATTAGCTCCGCCAACACCAAATTTTATTTCCTGAGAAGATACAGCCAATAATGATAATGAGTCTTTATTACCAACATGGAAGCCATCTTTAGTTAAAACACCACTTAAGGATGTACCACCATAAATCTGAGTATTTGGCAAGAGTGATTTAACTTCTTTAAGAACAGTATCTGAATCATAACCAACAGTGGAGAATAATATAACATAATCAGGAGATTTCTCTCCCAATTCTTTTCCTATCATAGAAACTGCCTCCTGCACTGCTTCTTTTGGATTATCTTTTGTGCTCCAACCATAACCTACTGCAACTAACTCATCTTCTTTTTGCTCAGGTAATTCTTCTTTTTCAACAACTTCAATCCCTGACTCAATCTTTTGACATCCAATAAGGGCAAATGCCAGGATTAAGACAATACATAATATTATAGCTCTTTTCATAATTTATCACCTACTTTTTGATTATTATAATCTTTATTTACTTCTTAATTTTTTCTTCCAACTCTTTTATTTTGTTCTTCAATTCAACCATTTTCAGTTCCCTGCCAACTGCAAGTTTATTGAATATTTCAAGCTCTTTTATTTTTGACTGGAGCTCTTTTGTCTTCTCGGAGACCTTTTTTTCCAGC
>JAFCCI010000025.1 GCA_017610275.1 Candidatus Woesearchaeota archaeon | reverse complement strand
AGTTTCTTTCTATGGAAACTTTCACGAGGCAAATAAAATGGCAGAATCATTATTGGTTTCAACAGACCAGTATCTAAAAGCTGGAATACATATAGGAACAAAATTCAGAACAAAATACATGGAGAAGTTTATCTATAAAACCAGGCCAGACGGCCTTTCAGTCCTGAACCTGCAAAAAATAGATGAAAGGATCAAAATATGCGCTAATTTCCTTTCGCATTATGCACCTGAGGAAATTATAGTTGTAAGCAGAAGGGAAAATGGCTGGAAATCAGTCAAAATGCTTTCAAAGCTTACTGGAATAAGAGTTTTTGCAGGAAGATATCCTCCTGGGATACTAACAAACCCAAATCTGGATAAGTTTATTGAAGCTAAGATTATTTTAGTTACAGACTCCTGGCCTGACAGAAATGTTATAAGCGATGCTATGAAAATAGGAATTCCTGTAATTGCATTGTGTGACACAAACAATCAGTCAAACAATATTGATTTAGTAGTGCCGTGCAACAACAAGGGAAAGAAAAGCTTAGGCCTGTTCTTTTGGATAGTTACAAAGGAATACTTGAAGAAGAGAGGAATGATAAAAACAGATGCTGAGTTTAAAGCAACTGTTGATGACTTCACAGAGGAATAATTAATTTGTTCCAAAAATTCCTTTTTCTTTTATTTCAAATAAAACCTCTTTATTTGTTAAGGATTCATGCTTTCTGATAATTGCTTTTCTTTTGCTGTTTATTTTTTCCAGCTCTATAAGGCATTTGCTCCAGTTCCTTAGCATATTGCCGCCAACAAGATTTATCTGGCCATTAGCCAAGTTATCATAAACCTGCTCTGTGAGTATAACCGGAACTCCCTGCCGCGTTATATCTGCGAGAGTCCTTAACTGCATATCCATTGATTTATTTGCCTTGTAGGCATCCTCATTCAGCTTTACCCTGTACTTTGAGCCTATTGTATCCACAATAACAAGAGATATTTTTCCATTATCAACAAGCAGCTTTATTTTTTCCATTTTTTCCTGCTGTTCACTAAAGGATTTTATGCTGAAAATTATTATGTTATGAAGAACCTTTTCAAAATTCTCTCCTGAAAGCTGCTTCAGCCTCTCAACTGAAAATCCATTTTCTGTATCAACAAAAATAGATTTTTTTCCCTGTTTTGCCTGCTGAATTGCAGCCAGCATTGCCAGGGTTGTCTTTCCGCTTGCAGCAGGCCCATAGATAATTGTAACAATACTGTTATAACCGCCGTCAAGCAGTTTATCAATAATCTCTGAGCCAGAACTTATCTTTTCTTCCATAAATCAATAGTCTTTAATTTTCTTTATATAGTTTTCTTATTTTAATTGGAGTATTTACGGCCTATTAATCTTAAATATGTTATCCCGAAACTATTTCCCTACGGTGAGTTTTTTCCATATATGAAATTCACTAAAACAAAGCTTTTGGAAACTTTAAGACGGAAAAACCAGGGATGGACAACATATCAAGCGAGGAAGATAGCAAGGGTTTCAATAAGAAGAGTAAACCAGCTATGGAAGGAATATCAGGAAACAGGAAGGATACCAGAAATAGGCAAGAAATTAGGCAGACCATCAAGACTAATCACAGAACAAGAAGAAAAAATTGTTGGAGAATCATATGCCAAATACAGAGTTTCAGCTTCTACGCTTGAGAAGCTGATTGAGAGGGATTATGATGTGCATATTTCCCATAACCATATTCACAGGATTATGGTTAAGCTAGGTTTGGCAAAGCCCAAAGAAAAGAAGGACAAGCGTAAGAAAGATTGGATAAGATATGAAAGAAGGAATAGCTTGACAGCAGTGCATTTGGACTGGGTTTACAATGATAAAATGGAGTTATGGGCATTGCCTGCTCTCGACGATGCAAGCAGGAAAATGCTGTCTATTGTAGAATGTAGGAGTGCAACAACAGATGCGAGCATAAAAGCTATGGAAGAATTACTAAACCATGGTAAAATCAAGCAATGCATCACAGATCATGGAACACAATTCATTAAGTCATTAGGAGATTCAAGATTCCATGATTTCCTTGAAAATCATAATATTAAGCATATCCTTTGCAGGATAAAGCATCCTCAAAGCAATGGCAAATCAGAGAAGTTTAATGATTTATATAAAAATCATAGGCAAGCATTCAGAACAAAAGAAGAATTTATGCATTGGTACAATGAGATAAGACCGCACAGAAGCCTAAGATTTGAGGAGTTGGAAACTCCTCAGCAGGCATTTATCAGGAAGATGAAATCAGAGGTTTAATAAATGGAAAAGCAAATTATTTTATTAAAGGGAAATAATAAAGGGATAGCACACCTATTAATCTTAAACAAACCTTTATAAACAACTAAAATACCCTTATTTATGTAGGGTAAGTACTTAACTTTCGGCCTTCTGGCTGAGGAAAGTCCGCCCACTATTGTGGCCACTCTTACAAAAGAGTTCCTGAAAAGGAAGGCAACCACTCAGAAACGAGACAGCCATTGAGGAGGATGATGCTTGCGAAATCTTTGGCAACAAAGATGAGATAACCAGCAGACGTTCTTAATGGAATTGGTGAAACGGTGAGTCCTGGTTTGTGCAAGTCATACGACGCTTAGTTAAATGTTAAGGCAGTCCTTACAAATGTGGACTGACAAAAGGCGGCTTATTCTTACCCTACATTTTATAGTAATATTTTTATATAACATCTCATTACTTAAACAAAATGGCACGAGATAATAAAATAAGTCTTCCATCAAGCGGAGGCGGCTTAATAAGGTATTTTGATGAATACAGGAGCAAGATAAGCTTTAAGCCAGGACATATAATTACTTTAGTTGTTGTAATAATCATTATTGAGATAATTCTGCATACATGGGGATATAATCTCCTGGGCATAGGAGTGATTTAATGTTTCCCGGAATGAATTCAAGAAAAGCTGCACAAATGATGAAAAAAATGGGCATACAGCAGATTGAGATTCCTGCAACAGAGGTTATAATAAAAACCCCTGAAAAAGAAATAATTATTACAGATCCGCAGGTTAGCAAAGTCAATATGATGGGTCAGGAAACCTTTCAGATTATAGGTAATATAAATGAGAGAGAACTATCAACAGAGCCAGAAATAAACGAAGAAGACATCAAGACTGTTATGGAACAGGCAAGTGTGCCAGAAGATGAGGCAAAGAAGGCTATCAGTGATTCAGAAGGGGATTTGGCAAAGGCAATTCTCAGCTTAAAAAAAGATTAACTATTTATATTTCTAGATTATATTAGATTAAATGGAACAATTCCAAGAGTCAATAGAGAAGGCCAATCAAAAGCTGAAAATAGCAGATCACATGATTTTTATGACTTATCCTTTGGTTAGGGACAATAGGTTATTATTATCAATTATTCAAAATATTTTCCTTGCATTAACAAATGCAATGTCTTCTATACTTTATTATGAGAGATTGTTCAAGAAAATTCCCCCATTTAATGATAATTTTGATTCAAAATTCACTATTTTCAGGGCTAAATGTGTGGACAGGCTTAATATAGACAAGAAATACATAAAACTTATATCAGAAATAAAGGATATCATAGTTGAGCATAAAGAAAGCCCAGTTGAATTTGAAAGAAACAATAAGTTTGTTATATGCTCAAGTACATATCGCATGCGGACAATATCTATTGAAGAAATAAAAAAATATATAACTGAAACCAGGATGTTTATTCAGGAAGCAAATAACATAGTGAGCAGGAATGAAAGAATCTTTAGATAAAGCAGTAGAAGAATTAAAGAGAATAGATCACCTTGTGTTTGTAAGCCTTAAATACACGAGAACAGCTGATGTTCTGAAGAGTATTCTTCAAAGGATGATAAATGCATTTTCTTTTGGATTTAATGCTCTTTTAATACATTCAAAGGAACAGAAACTGATAACTGATTACCCTGAAAACCTGGCACTTAGATGCAATATGCTAAATGAAGTATACCCTAATGAAAAGAGACTGCATGAATACATTGACTATTACCTTAAGATAAGAAAAATCGTGCGGGCAGAATATACTCAAAGAGAAGAATACAGAAGGCATGTGACAATGAGTGTTATTATTGACGGCGAGCCAATCGACATAACAATGGATTCAGTAAAGGAAGACTTTGAAATGTTAAAGGAATTCATTAAGTATTTAAAGGAATTTATCTTTGGGAAACCAGAAGAAGAATATTAATTCTGCTTTATTTCAGAATTTCATTGATTTTTTTGTAAAAACTTTCTGCAACATTAACAATATGTTTTGCATCATCTTCATTAAATTCAGATTCTAATCCATAAAGACCATCATGCCTCTGCTCCCTTGCATTGTTGAATTCAAATAATAACTCATTTCCAAGCTCATTAGTATATTTGTCTTTCAGATAAATAAAAACTGCATAATGGCTTTTCTCCTGTATTCCATCTCTATATAACAATGCCCTTGCTGCATGAAACATGGATGTATAAGCAGATAATATCACTAAATTAAAGCTAGGTATAATAATCAATTTTTTGCAATCCTTAAAATATTTTTTTGATACTTCCAATGATTTCTTGGATTTATCCAAATCTTTTGGTATTTTTCTTAGCAATCTTTTTTCAAAAAGCTCTTTTAATTTCATTCAGGCATCTCCCCTTTCAACAAAATCCCTTTTTTGACTTCTTTTGCAAAAACTGAGTTCTCTTTTTTTGTTTTCTTCCATTGGGCTGCAGTCATTTTAATCATCTGTGTTTTGTATTCTTTATATTCATGAATTTCAAAATTCTCTTTTTTGTTGGATATAACTAATAAGTCAATATCACTCTGCTGGTCATTCTCGCCTTTTGCAAAGCTTCCATAAAGTATTATTGATGTTGATGGCTCTAATTTTTTTATTAGTGGCTTAACAAATTCTATATTTCTTGTTATTTTAATCTGTTTTAAAAGTCTTTCTTCCATATTTCCGGAAACAATCCGGAGGTTTGCAATACTTTCTTCTTTAGTCAGATTAAGTTTTTTTAGCCTGTCAAGGGCTTTTTTAGCAGAACTTGGAGAAATTTTCAATATTTTAGCTATTTCTCTCAAATAAAACTTCCTGTATGGCTCATCAGCAACAAGGTTTAAGACCTTATAGTCTGTTTTGTCTAATTCTTCGAACATTTGTTCTTTATAAAAAACAGTTGTTCTTTATAAAACTTTTGTTTTATATTCTAAGAGCACTAATTTAATAGCAAGATTTATAAATTATATAAGGATAACTTGCTTTATGGCGGTAGTGGTGTAGCCTGGTAGCATAAGAGACTGTGGATCTCTTGGCCCGAGTTCAAATCTCGGCTATCGCCCTTTTTAGTAAGCTTTAAATATGACCTCTTGTTCCTTTCTCTAAAATAGCCCGAGTTCACTAATATACGAGCGCATTAGGGTTTCATAATTCTGGCTATTTTATTAAGGTGTTATTATGGCAAATGAAGGATTTAAGCATATTGTAAGAATAGCAAACACAGACATAGATGGCAATAAAAAAATAGCAGATGCTATGAGAAAAATCAAGGGAATTAACTTTGCATTTTCTAACATGATATGCAATTTTGTTGGTGTTGACAAAACAAAAAAAACAGGAAACCTGCTTGATTCTGAAATAAAAAAGCTTGATGAAGCTGTAAGAAACCCAACGGAATTTGGTGCTCCTTCATGGATGCTTAACAGAAGAAAAGATTATGAAACTGGTGAAGATAAGCATTTATTATCATCAGACCTTGCTTTTACTAAAGATAATGATATAAAGATGATGAAGAAAATGAAGAGCTATAAAGGCATGAGACATGCATTTGGACTTCCAGTCAGAGGTCAGAGAACAAGATCAAACTTTAGAAGAAATAAAGGAAAAGTTACTGGAGTGCAGAAGAAAAAAGCTAAGGCAGGAAAGGTATAAAAATGGGAGCTCCTAAAAAACAAAGAAAAAAATATTCAACTGCATCACATCCATGGCAGAAAGCAAGAATAGAGGAAGAGGCGATACTATTAAAAGAATATGGCCTTAAAAACAAGAGGGAGATTTACAAGATAAGGTCTATTTTAAAGGGATTTGCTAACCAGGCAAAGAATCTTATCACATCAAAAACAAAACAGGCAGAAAAAGAAAGAATAGCTCTTCTTAATAAACTATCAAATTTAGGACTTATCACAAAAACAGGAAATGTTGATGATGTTCTTGACTTAAGCATAAATAATATTATGGACAGAAGATTGCAAACTCTTGTTTATAAAAGAGCAATGGCCCGTTCAATAGGCCAGGCAAGACAATTTATTGTTCATGAGCACATTGTTTTAGGCAGTAAAATAATAACAGTTCCATCATATCTTGTTCCAGTTGAAGAGGAAAATTTGATTAGCTTTGTTGTAAACTCTAAACTGGCAGATCCAGAACACCCTGAAAGGGAAATATTAATAAAAAAAACAAAGAAATCTAACAAAAAATGAAAGACCAAAACCAATCGCAAACTTATAGAAGAAATCCAGAAAAAAAGGCATATGGACGAACAGGTATAGTTCATATATACTCTTCATATAATAATACAATAATCCATATTACTGATATAACCGGAACAGAGACAATAGCAAGAACATCTGGCGGTCAGATGGTAAAGTCAGACAGGCTTGAGAGCTCACCAACAGCTGCTATGATGGCAGCAAAAAAAGCTGCAGAAATTGCAGTGGAAAAAGGAATCAGTATGCTTAATGTTAAGATAAAAGCCCCTGGCGGCCACAATGGTCCGGGCAGCCCAGGACCAGGAGCACAGGCTGCTGTAAGAACATTATCAAGATCAGGCATAAGAATAGGAATTATTGAAGATGTAACTCCTGTTCCTCATGACGGCTGCAGAAAGAAAGGCGGCCGCAGGGGAAGAAGGGTTTAAGAAGGTGATTAATGATGAAAATAGAGCTTTTAAAATTAGATAAAAAGCAAAAAAAACTTTCATTTACCCTGAAAAATGCAACTCCTGCATTTGCAAATGCCATAAGGAGGAATGCTATTGAAGAGGTTCCTGTAATGGCAATAGAAGATGTTGAGTTCAGGAATAACAGCTCTGTTCTTTATGATGAAATCATAGCTCATAGGCTTGGTCTTATCCCTTTAACAACTGACCTTAAATCATATAACCTTCCTGATAAGTGCAAATGTGGTGGAAAAGGATGCGCACAGTGCCAGCTTAAGCTAATACTAAAAGTCAGGGGTCAAGGAACTGTTTATTCATCAGATATAAAATCAACTGACCCCAAAGTCAAGCCAGCTTATCCAAACATACCAATTACCAAGCTTCTTAAGGGTCAAAAGCTTGAGTTTGAGGCAACAGCTATTTTAGGTAAGGGAAAAGAGCATGCAAAATGGTGCCCAGGACTTGTTTATTATAGAAATATACCAGTAATTAACATAAACAAGCAATGCAAAAATCCAGAAGTTATTGTAGAACAATGTCCCCAAAATGTGTTTGAACTTAAAAATAATAAATTAATTTTAAATAAAGATAACTTATTGAAATGCCACTTATGCAATGCTTGTGTTGATATATGTGAGCCAAAGGGGGCAATAACAGTTGATAAGACTGATAAAGATTTCATTTTTTATGTTGAATCATGGGGCCAACTTGAGCCAAAAGAAATAATCACAGAAGCCTTAAAGATAATTAAGGATACCTCAGACGAATTCATTAAAGAGATTAAAAAGAAACCAGTCAAAAAAAAGGCATCAAAAAAATAAAATTCACGCGGGGGTGTCAGAGTCTGGTCAAATGAATACGGTTGAGGGCCGTATACCTTAGTGGTTGCGCGGGTTCAAATCCCGTCTCCCGCATAAAAAGAAAATGACAAAAAGAACAGGACCAACAAACATTCACCTGAAAGAGCTGATTATAGAGCTCAAAAAGAATTCAATTAGCAATAGCTCTAATTTCTGGAAAAGGATTGCAGAAGAGCTTTCAAAGCCTACCCGTGAGAGGAGGATTGTTAACCTTTCAAGAATAAACAGGCACACAAAAGAAAATGAGAATATAATAGTGCCTGGAAAAATTCTTGCATCTGGTGAGTTAGACCATAAGCTTACTATCTCAGCATGGCAGTTTTCAGAGCAGGCATTAGATAAAATTAAAAAAGCTAATTCAAAAGCAATATTAATTAGTGAATTAGTCAAAGAGAATCCAAAAGGGAAAGGAATAAGAATAATAGGTTAAAATGATAATAGATGCTTCAGATATGATTTTAGGAAGGCTTGCTACTTATGTAGCTAAAAAAGCTCTTTTAGGTGAGAAAGTTGATATTGTTAATTGCGAGAAAGCTGTTATAACTGGTAATAAAAAATCAGTATTTGAAAAATACAAGCAAAGGAATGAAAGAGGCCCAAGGCCTACAAAAGGCCCATTCATACCAAAAATGCCAGACAGATTTGTCAGAAGATGCATAAGGGGAATGCTTCCTTATAAGCAGGAAAAAGGTATTAAGGCATTTAAAAGAGTAATGTGTTATATTGGAATGCCTGATGAATTTAAAGAGAAAAAGATAGAGATTATTCAGGAATATAATGTTTCAAAGGTTCCAAGCCTGAAATATGTTTATGTTGATGCAATATGTAGGTCAATGAAGGAGAGAAAATGAAAATAATTCATGTATCAGGAAAGAGAAAAAGAGCCATAGCAAGAGCTACTTTAAAAATTGGAAAGGGAAATGTTAAGGTTAATAACCAAATACTTGAATCATTTGAGCCAAAATTCGCAAGAATGAAAATAATGGAGCCATTAATTCTGGCAGGAGATTTAGCAAAGAAGATTGATATAAATGTTAATGTTGCTGGTGGCGGGATAATAAGCCAGGCAGAATCTGTAAGGCTTGCAATTGCCCGTGCTCTGGTTGAATACTCAAAAAGCAATTCATTAAAAGAGAGTTTTTTAAAATATGACAGGCATTTGCTTGTTGCTGATACAAGAAGAAAAGAAGCATCAAAGCCAAACAGGCACGGCAAGGCAAGGGCCAAAAGGCAGAAAAGTTACAGGTGATAAAAGATGATAATACCTATTCGTTGTTTTAGTTGCGGAAAACCTATTGCCCATTTGTGGGAAGAATACCAGGAAAGAATAAAAAAAGGCGAAGATCCAAAGAAGGTTATGGATGATCTTGGCCTTGAAAGATACTGCTGCAGGTCTTTATTCCTTGGGCATGTTGATTTGATAGACACAATTGCACAGTTTAAGAAACATTAGTTCTTTAATATAAAGATTTAAATATAATCTTTATTTTTTCTTTAAAATGGCTGATTTTAACAAGATTTCAAAGAAATGGAGAAAACTCTGGGAAGAGAAAGGAATATTTAAGGTATCTGAGGATCCAAAAAAGAAGAAGTTTTACTGCCTTGAGATGTATCCATACCCTTCTGAAAAACTTCATGTCGGCCACTTAAGAAACTATTCCATAGGTGATGCTCTTGCAAGATTCAAGCGGATGAAAGGCTTTAATGTTCTTTATCCAATGGGTTATGATGCTTTCGGGCTTCCCGCAGAGAATGCTGCAATAAAGCACAAGATTGATCCTGAGAAATGGACACTTGACAATATAAAAGCAATAAGTGAGCAGCAAAAAGCAATGGGGATGAGCTATGATTGGAGTAGAAAAATACAAAGCTGTACTCCAGATTACTATAAATGGAATCAGTGGATATTCCTTAAATTTCTTGAAAAGGGTCTGGCTTATAGGAAAAAATCATCTGTAAACTGGTGTCCTGGCTGCAATACTGTATTGGCTAATGAGCAGGTTGAGCAGGGAAAATGCTGGCGATGCAAATCAGTTGTTGAGCAGAAGGACTTAGAGCAGTGGTATTTTAAAATAACAAATTATGCTGATGAGCTTCTGAATGATATTAATAAACTAAAAAACTGGCCTAAAAGAGTAAAAACAATGCAACGCAATTGGATAGGCCGAAGCGAAGGAGTTGAGATTGACTTTAAAATAAAAAATTCTGATGAGAAAATAAGCACCTTCACAACAAGGGCTGATACTGTTTATGGCATAACTTATATGGTTATTGCTCCTGAGCACCCTCTTGTAAAAAAGCTTGTCAAGGGAACAGAATATGAAGAAAAGATTAACAAGTTCATTGAGGAAGTAAAAAAAGAGGAAATATCTGAAAGAATAGATGAGACAAAGGACAAGAAAGGAATTTTCATTGGAAAATATTTCATAAACCCTTTCAATAAAGAAGAGTGCCCTATATACATAGCAGATTACGCTGTTATGGAATATGGAACAGGAGCAGTCATGGCTGTTCCTACTCACGATCAAAGGGATTTTGACTTTGCAAAAAAATATAATCTTCCATTAAAAGTTGTCATAACGCCAAAAAAGAAATTGTTAAAAGAAGATGAGATGACTGAAGCTTATATTGATGAGGGCATACTTGTTAATTCTGTACAGTTTAATGGACTTGATAATAAGAAAGCAATAGAAAAGATTTCAGATTTCATTGAAAAAAAGGGCTTTGGAAAAAGAACAATTAATTATAAAATTCGTGACTGGCTTATTTCAAGGCAGCGCTACTGGGGAACACCAATACCAATAGTATACTGTGATAAATGCGGAATAGTCCCAGTTCCTGAAAATAGGTTACCAGTATTGCTTCCAAAGGATGTAAAATTTTCTGGCACTGGAAATCCCCTTGAGACTTCTAATAATTTTGTTAACTGCAAATGCCCAAAATGCGGTGGAAAAGCAAGAAGAGAAACAGATACAATGGATACTTTTGTTGATTCATCTTGGTATTTTTTAAGGTATTGTAGCCCTGAATTTGATAAAGCGCCATTTGACAAGAAAGCTGTTGAATACTGGATGCCTGTTGACCAGTACATTGGAGGAATAGAGCATGCAATCCTTCATTTGCTTTATGCGAGATTTTTCACAAAAGCATTGCGCGATCTTGGATTATGTAAAATTGATGAGCCATTCAAGCGTTTAATGACCCAGGGTATGGTAATAAAAGATGGTGCAAAAATGAGCAAAAGCCTTGGAAATGTTGTTGACCCTGCTGATATTATTAAAGATTATGGACCAGACACTGCAAGATTGTTTATTTTATTTGCAGCACTTCCGGAAAAAGAGCTTGACTGGAATGACCAAGGTGTTAAGGGAGCTTTCAAGTTCCTCAACAGATTTTATTCCTTAGTTGAAGATAATAAGAAAAATATTTCCTTGGATAAAATTGATTTGAAGCAACTTAACAGCAAGGATAAATATATGTTAAGCCTTATGAATCATTTGATTAAAGATGTTACTGAAAATATAGAGCAATTCAAGTTTAGCCTTGCAATAAGTGATATAATGCAGTTTGTAAGCCAGGTTGGAAAGTATGCTAATAAAAATATAAACAAAGAGGTATTTTCTGAACTTGTAAAAACATCAGTTCTTGTCATGAGCCCTTTCATTCCATTTGTTTGTGAAGAGCTTTGGGCAATGGTTGGATTTAAAGGATTTGTTTCATTGGCAGAGTGGCCTAAGTATGATGAAAGCATGATTGATGAAAAAGCAGAAAGCTCTGAGGAATTGCTTGATAATGTTAAAAAAGATATTGCTTATTTGCTTAATTTGATTAAAATAGAAAAGCCGAAAAAGTTAACTTTATTTGTTTCAGAGAAATGGAAATACAAGTTTTTCAAAGAGCTTAAGAAAGAGATTGAAAAAACAAGAGATATTAAAGCTATTATGAAAGCAATAATACCCAAATTCAAGGAAAACAGCAAAACTGTTTCAAAACTTATTCCTTTAATAGTCAAAAATCCAGGCAGGATTCCATTAGTTATTCTTGACCAGAACACAGAATTTAATGTGTTGCAAAACTCAAAGAAACTGTTTGAAGATGAGTTTAAATCTGCTGTTGAAATAGTTAAGGCAGAGGATTCAAAACAAGCAAAAGCAAAAAATGCAATGCCTGGAAAGCCGGCAATAGTTGTTGAATAAATTTTTGGCTTAAGATTTTTAAAAGAAGTGATAATATGCATAATGTATTGGTTGTTTATAATAAAAATGATAAAGCAATTAATTTAATCAAGAGTTCTTTAAGAAAAAGAAATATAAAATTTAAATGCATAGAAAGGTCAGAACTTAAAAAAAC
>JAFCCI010000073.1 GCA_017610275.1 Candidatus Woesearchaeota archaeon | reverse complement strand
TCCCACCAGTAATCCCCCTGGTCATCTCTATTATAAAGCCCCTTGCCTTTTGTCTTTATCTTGCCTTTTTCGTAGGCATCTCCTATGTTTTTTAGATGGTTTGATATTGATGAGTAATTATTTTCGAAAATTTCATGGATTGATTTTTCGTTCAATTTTTTTTCGCTTGCCACATCTTTTGTCCAACCAGCAGGTATAACAATTACCCACAATCCTTTCCACTTGTAATAATATCTACCAATATCTCTACCGCGCAAGATAGGCTTGATGATTTTTTCTGTTCTCTTCCTTTCTTCTTTTGTTTTACAATGATTTAAAATATTTGTTCTTGTTTTTTCATCAATAATAAATGCTTCATTAAAGCCAGTTTTAATTCCAAATTTAATTTTTACATCCCAATCCTTCAGCGGCGTTCCCGTTCGCTCAATTTTTTCTTTCAAAGCCAAATCTTTCTGTGATCCAATAGTCCAAGGAGCATCAGAAAGATTTTTTAAATCTGTTTTATTTTTCTTAAAATACTCAACAATATCATCACCTTTTTTATAATCGTTTTTGAAGGGGCAGCCCTGCAATACATTATTATTTTCTGCATTCTGAATAAGCAAAATATTTGTATCAACAGTCGCATTTTCAAATACTTTAAATCCTCCAAAATCTAAGAGTTTCAAAGAATTTTTTTCTGAAAAATGCTTCCTCAATGACTTACCATAGCCAGCACGCATCCATTTGTTAGAAGAAATATAACACAAAAAACCATCTTTTTTAAGCAAATTTATTCCTTTTTCATAAAACAAACAATAAATATCTCCCATGCTGTCGAAAGTTTGATAGTTTTGTTTTTTGTAGGCTTTTTGCAAAAGATTCCCTTTGAATTTCTGGAGTTGGATATACGGAGGATTTGCAATTACTACGTCAAAACTATTGACTCCGAACATCCATTCCGGATCAAAAAATGACGCAGAATAGATGCAATCATAGGGATCCCAGTTTGCGAGTTGAGGAGCTGTTTCCTTGTCATAGTTTTCCTTCAATAATTCTGCTATTTTGTTCCGTGTCTCCTTATCGTCATCTCTGTACTTCTTTTTAGTTTTTGGTGTTCTTGCATTAAAATGCTTATGCCTAATTTGTTTCAATTCGCTTTCCAGCTTTACTATTTCAGGGTTATCAAAAAGACTTACGTTTCCAGATTTTTCAATACCTATTAATGTGTTTGCAGTAACGAATTTTGTCTCAAGGTTAGGAAGAGGTCTTATGCCAAAATTTGAATCGGCTTTGGTTCTATCTACTTTTTGGTCAACAATCAGCGAAATGAAGAAACGGAGTTTTGCAATTTGTATTGCTATTGGTTGAATATCCACACCGTAAAGGCAATTCTCTATGAGGTATAACTTTCTGCCGTAATCAGATGCGTTAGATGTAAAGGTTTCTTCA
Source organism: Candidatus Woesearchaeota archaeon (assembly GCA_017610275.1). Taxonomy (GTDB): domain Archaea; phylum Nanobdellota; class Nanobdellia; order Woesearchaeales; family CG1-02-33-12; genus CG1-02-33-12. The sequence continues at coordinate 978 of JAFCCI010000073.1, read as the reverse complement.
ATTTCCCAAAGCCTTTGCTTTCGTTCATTTTCGTTGTCTATATTGTAGGCTTCTTCTGTTTCATTTATTGCTTCCAGCTTTTGAAGTTCTTTCCATTTGATGTTCTCAGGATCGAGTTTTCTTAAAATAAAAACAAGTTTGTGCAGTATTCCCATTGGAAATGCACCTGAACCGCAGGCAGGATCAAGAATTTTTAGTTCTGAAATTGCTTCTACTAATGCCGATGTTTCTTTTTTATCAAAAGGAGACTCTTCCTCGGTATAGGTAAAAAGAAGATCCAATCCTGCTTTTATATCTTCCTCTGTTGTGGTTTCCAATTTTTTAGCACACAAGTTTGAAAGCGATGCTTTTAAACTTTCATCTGCCATATAATTTACAATTTCTCTTGGTGTATAAAATGAACCAGTTTGTTTGCGGGCCGTTGCTTTTGTTTCAGGGTTATATGCAGCAAGCAAATTTTCAAAAACTTTACCTAATAGTTCAGGATCAAGAGCAATTTCTTCTTCTATAGGAGTATTTTCCTCTATGGTGAACTTGTAGTTATTCAGTAAATCTATAAGCCCCCTTACTTTGTATTTTTTATTTTTAGTACCGTAAATTTTATTTAAATCTATATCCTTCTCATCGCTAAAAAAAAGGAAATCCGGGACTTTCAAGAGATTGTCGTCTCTATCAGAAAAACCGTCAATACGAATCATCTTGTATCCGCCCTTAGGTCCTTTCTCGGTGGAATGAGGTTTATCAAGGCACTCAAAGAGCCCACCGTTCAGAAAAGGGATGCCTTTGAAAATTGATAAGATTTGTTCTTTGTCAACTTTGAAATATTTCTTGTACCTGTATAGGGTCGTAATGCCAAAATTTTGATTATCTTTTCTGAAATCTCGTTTACCCATCTCTCGGTTTAAAGTTGCAAAAAACAGATTTTGTAAGACGGCTTTATAGTATATTGTTTTCTTACTATCAGTAGGTAAGTCAAAA
>JAFCCI010000024.1 GCA_017610275.1 Candidatus Woesearchaeota archaeon | reverse complement strand
TTGCAAAAATAAACAAAGGTAATTCTAACAAGATTTCTAACAAAGATTTTGACATAATTAATGAGAAACTTGATAAAATAATGAAAGCTTTAAAGATTGAATAAATTAATTCTTTTGTATTAAGATAACCTTTGAATATCTTCCGGAATTTGTAAAAATTTACTGATTTTTTTTGGTAAAGCCATATAAACATGTGTTTCTTATTGTTGTTTGGTGAGTTTATTGCTGACAAAGAAAGAGTTATTGATTTTAACGCATTTAAGAGCAGATTCAAGGAAAAGCCTTGCAATGATAAGCCGCGAGACAGATATTCCAATATCAACAATATTTGACAAGGTAAACAAACTTGGAAAAAGCACAATATCAAAATATTCTCCATTGCTTGATTTCCAGAAGCTTGGTTTTGGAATAAGAATTAACTTTGTATTAAAAGCAAATGATAAAAAAAAGAAGGAGCTTAATGATTTTTTATTGGAAAATAAAAATGTAAATTCTATGTTAAGGCTTAGCAATGATTTTGATTTTTTTATTGAGACAGTATTTAGGGATATGAAAGGACTTGAGGAATTTTCTGAAAGCCTTGAAAAATTCAGGATAAAAAAGAAAAAAGAATTCTTTATTATTGAGGATTTAAAGAGAGAGGAATTTCTTACAAAGCCAGAGCATATAAAACTAATAGATTAATTATGAGTCCATCTCATCAATAACTTCATCTATTATCTTCTGCATTGGCTTTACTTTGGCTTTACTTTCTCTAAAGTCCCTTCTTTTCCGCAGAAAGGGCATGTCTTTGGTATTATATCCTTCTTTGGACTGAACTTATAGTTGCATTCTTTACAGCGTAGATTTAACATAAAAAGAATAAAAAAATTGAAACTTATAAAGTTTTCGAATTAAATTCTTCTTTTCTTTTGATTTGGCTTTGTTCTTACTTTCTCAGCACCCTTTCCTTTATTTCTAAGGCCTCGTGAACGCCTTCCTGCTGAAGTAATCCCCCTGAATGCTCTGCCAGTATGCTTCTTCTCGCTGATCCAGCTTATCCTTTTATCAGCTATTATTGAAGGATGCTGCTTATCTACTAAAATCACTTCATACCAGAAATGTCTGCCGTCTTTTCCAACATAATAAGAGTTTAAGACTTCGCAGTTTTTGTATTTCTTATTAACTCTCTCTTCTGCTATCTGCTGATAGTTTTTTGAAAGAACTTTTCTTTGTGTATTATGCTTAGGTCTTCTTCCTTTCTTTATATCAGGCCTTTGCCTTCCACCACGGATAAGCCTTTGCCTTACAACAACATAACCCTGCTTTGCCTTATAACCCAAAGAACGAGCAGCATCAATCCTTGTTGGCCTTTCAATCCTTACTGTTACTGGCTCTTTTCTCCATTCAATAAGCCTTTTTGACCAGATATCTTTTAAATTCTTTTTTGGACTTTTCCAAAGCCTTCTCACATATTTATATAAACTCATTTTATAGCCTCCATTAGTTTGTTTTAGTTCAGGCAAGCAACTGCCCACATCCATAAAGAGCAGAAATCCCAGTTTATTTAAAAAGCTTTCTTTTAACTAATCCTAATTAATGATTCAAGTATTGTAAATCTTGAACTAATCCTTCAATTATAACATATTCTTTAGATGAATCAACTAATGCTAGAACCTTGTTTGAATCACTAGTTCCTGAACTTGAACATATTCTTAATTGTGTTGCATTGATTGTTTTATAACCCTCTGGAACCCATATATGGCCACTCACTAAAAATTCTTGTTTTTTATTTCCATTACTCATTGTTTTAAGAAAGTTATCTAACATTAGATTATACATTCCTCCTTTAAAGTCAAATTCATTCATATTGAAAAATACATCCCATAAGTAGTTTCCAATTGGGGAGCTAGAAAATATCTGACCAATTTGTGGTGAGAAATCATCAAAAAAATTATCTGCTAATTTATGCCCATAATCCTTTTCAATTAGTTCTCTAGTTGTGTCTTTTAATGGATTCAAAATTTTGTCATGATCAAGCTGATTCACTAATCTGAATGAATCAAATTTTACTAAATTTCCATATTCTTTTCTACAGAAACCAGCCATTGGAGGATTTGGTCCAGTATGATTTATTACTACGCCCCCTTTTGTTCTTATTGCATAAGGCATCTGTTTCATAAATTTAATATATTTTTCCCTATTGTTCTTTCTTTCCTGTTCAATCCTAATTTCAAGGGGTTCTGCAAAAGAAGTACTCATTTCACCCTTTTTAATCTCAAGATGGTATATATGCATAAGTTCATGATTTCCTAAAACAGGAATTATGCTTTTATCAGGATTATCAATTAAATCATCAAGAATCTCAAGTGATTTATCCTCATACTTGCCATCACTATGTATAATATCTCCATCATAAGCAAGTATATCAGCCTTTTCATTCCTTTTTAGTGTTTTATATTTTTCTCTTATTTTTACATAGTCTTCCCAGTTACCATGAATATCTGTTGCAACAAGGATTTTTCCTTTATCTATATCAAGTATATTTCCCATGTAAAAAAGTAATAATTGTTACTATTTAAATCTTTCTATTTTTAACTACTAATTAGTAATTAATAGAATAATAAACTTATTTTGATATTAGACAATGGATTAATAAGATAATTTTTTTAGAAAACTATAAATAATAGTCAAATAAGCATTATGATGGGTGGTATATAATGGATGAGACCAATCAAACAGATAAATCCAATATGATCGAAGTTCTAGAAAGCATTCCTGAGCAAATAGCAGAGGCTGTAAAGCTTGCAAAAGATGTCAAGATAACAGAGCCAATAAAAAAAATTATGGTTGCCGGAATGGGCGGCAGTGGTGTATCCGGAGATATTTTAAAGGCGTATCTTAAAGATAAGATTGATGTAACAGTCAACAAAGATTATTTTCTGCCCGAACTAGCTGGCAAGGAAACCCTGCTGTTTATTGTATCATACTCAGGTAACACAGAAGAACCAGTCTCTGCCTATAGAACAGCCCAGAGAAAGAATATGAATATGGTTGTTATAACCACTGGAGGAAAATTAGAAGAGCTTTCAAAAATAAGCAAAACATCATGCATTATTATTCCAAAGGGCTTGCAGCCAAGGGCAGCTCTTGCTTACTTATTTTTCCCTATGTTAACTGTATTATATAACTCGCACTTTATTGATAATCCAGAAGAGGATATAAAAAAGACAATTAAGGCATTAAATAACCCAAAATTCAAGGAAAGGGCACAGGACCTTGCTGAAAAGCTTGTTGAAAAAGTACCATTGATATATGCCTCAGAAAGAATGGGTGTTGTTGCATACAGGTGGAAAACACAGTTTAATGAAAATGCAAAGATTCATGCATTCTGTCATGTATTTCCTGAATTAGACCATAATGAGCTTGTTGGGTATGGTAATATAAAGGCATCATACTATATTATAATAATAAAGGATGATGGGGATTATGTTAAGGTAAAGAAAAGAATGGATATAACAAAAAGATTAATCTCAGAAACAGGAATAAATGTAACTGAGCTGGTTATTAAGGGAGAGTGTTTTTTGACAAAGCTGTTCTCAGCAATCTATCTTGGCGACCTTACCTCTTATTACTTAGCATTAAAATATGGCACAGACCCAACACCTGTTGATGTAATTGAAGAACTAAAAAAAGAGCTGTGATATTAATATGAATAAATTCCAATTCATAGTTTTTGACTTAGACAAAACGCTATACCCAAAAAATAATGGGCTATTGGATGAGATATGCAAACGAATGGATTTGTTTATTTCACAGAATTTTAAGGATATAAATAATGCAAAAGAATACAGAGAAGAACTTTTCAATAAGTATGGCACTAGTTTAAGTGGTCTCAGGAAAGAAAAAGGTGTCAATCCAGCAGAATTCTATCGATTTATACATGACTTTGATATAGAAAGTTTTTTGAAAAGGGATGAAAAACTTATCAGCCTGTTTTATAACACAGAGCAGGAAAAAATATTATTTACTAATGCTCCAAGAAGTTATGCATTAAGGGTTCTTAAAAAACTTGGAATAGAAAAATTTTTTTTAGATAAGGATATACTTGATATATATGCTCTTAGATTTAATAACAAACCACAAGAAAAGGCGTATAATATACTTGTAAATTATATAAACACTGACCCAGAAAAGGTTATCATTGCAGATGATTATGAGCACAACCTCAAGCCTGCAAAAGAACTCGGAATGACAACAGTTTTAGTAGGCAATGAGGATAATGGCAAATACCAGTATGTTGATTATTATATAAATAAAATAACAGAAATTGAAAAAATACTTTAGAAAATGAAATTTAACAAATATTGGTTCAAACCAAAAGGATTTGGATATGGTGCTACTCCAACCACTTGGGAAGGATGGGCGGTGGTAATTGTTTTTATAGTATACCTCATTTTTCTCAGTTTGTTAATGACTGAAAGTGGGAATACTGATAGATATTTATTATATTTATTTGCAAGTATTGTTGCGTTATTTGTAATATCAAAGAAGAAAATAGATGGGGAATTGAAGTGGAATTGGGGTAAGAAAAAAGATTTGGAATGGGATAAAATTGGAAAACAACATAATTGATTTTTTATTGTGAGGAGGAATTGGAATATGTATAATAGCAGTTATCTGATTATTGGATTAAAATGGATAGGACAATTCACGGAGTATTTTTTATGAAATATACCATTGGAGTGGACTTAGGAGGAACTAACATACGTGCTGGTTTAGTTCTAAATAATAAAATAATTAAAAAAGTAGAGGTAAAGACAGAAGCAAGCAAAGGAAAAAATGTTGTTATAAAAAATCTTGTTAGTGCTATAAGCAGCGTAATGATAAAGGATGTGGTAGGAATCGGAATTGGCTCTCCAGGGCCATTGGATTATAAAAAAGGTCTTATCATAAGGACAAAGAATGTTCCATTTAAAAAAGTTAATCTAAAAAAAGTATTAGAAAAAAAATTCAATGTTCCTGTGTTTGTTGATAATGATGCAAACTGCTTTACTCTTGGAGAAGCTCTTTATGGCAGTGGAAAAAAACATAACTGTGTTATTGGACTAACTGTTGGCACAGGTGTTGGGGGTGGAATTGTTATTAATAAAAAAATATTTCACGGCAGGATGAATGCAGGCGAGCTAGGCCATACAAGCATAAATTTTAATGGGATAAAATGCAACTGCGGAAATATTGGCTGCCTTGAGGAGTATGTTAGCGCAAGAGGAATCATGAGAATTGCAAAAGGCCTGAAGGCAAAAACTTCTCTGGATGTTTATAATCTTGTATTAAAAGGAAACAAAAAAGCAATAAGAGTATTTGAAAAAATGGGTTTTTATCTTGGTGTTGCTGTTGCAAATTTTGTAAATATATTTGACCCTGATATAATTGTTGTTGGAGGTAAAATTTCAAATGCCTGGAAATTCTTTTCAAAAAGCATGAAAAAAACAGTCAAAGAAAAAGTTTATGTAAATAAAAATCCAATAATTATTAAGAGCAAATTAAAGCATGCTGCTATTCTAGGGTCTGCTTCACTTGTAAAAAAATAATTATTTTATTTAACAAAATGAACTTTGACAATATTACAAAGCTAAAAGTAATCTATTTTTTCAAATCACTATTTTTCTTTTCACCAATAATTACCTTGTTTTATTTCTCCAGGGGGCTTGATACTTTCCAGGTAGTTTCTCTTGAAGCAATCTTAATTATTAGTGTTTTAGTTTCTGAGATTCCAACAGGAATTCTTGCAGATAAAATTGGAAGAAAGTTTTGTCTTATATCATTAATATTATTTTATATTGTTGGAAATGTCTGGACTATTTTCGCCTTCTCCTATATTGAATTTTTTATTATAGAAATATTATTTGGAATAGGTATTGCTTTTGGCTCTGGTGCAATAGAAGCATTGGTATATGACTCCTTAAAATATCAGGGAAAAGAAAAACAAATGAGCAGGGTATGGGGCTCTATTAATTCTTATATGCTGATTGCCAGTGTTATTGCAGTGACAATTGGCGGCTATATAGCAAGAAGCCACAATCCAAAAACATTTGTGATTTTATTGTGGCTTTACACATTCGGGGCAATAATTGCTTTTATTATTTCATTTTTCATAACTGAAACCAGGCATACAAGAGAAATTGAAAAAGAAACACAATTGGTTCTGTTTAAAGAATCAACATCACATATCCTTAAAAACAAATCACTTAGAAGAATAATTTATCTTTCATTGTTTACAATTCCATTTGCACACATTATTATGTTTCTTTTTCAGCCATATTTTTTGATTGCTAAAGTGCCAAATATATTTTTTGGTGTTGCAATGGCAGCAGGCATGATTCTTGGAGCCCTGCTTATGAAATATGCTTACAAAATTGAAGAAATTTTTGGAATGAAAAAAACAATTTTCCTAGCAACTATTTTCCCAGGATTACTTTATCTGGCTATGGCTTTTGTTATAGGGCCGGCAATGTCTTTTATTTGGTATGTCCTTCTCAAAGGGGTTAGCAGCTTAAGAGACCCATTATTCTCACAATATCAGAATGACCATATTCAAAGCCACAACAGGGCAACAGTGTTATCAGTAATTTCAATGATTACAGCTATATATTTAGCAATAATGAGGTTAGTAATTGGCAAGATTGCAAACAGTAACTTAATTTTATCATTCATAATTATGGGGGGGATAATTGTTTTTGGATCTGTTTTATTCAGAATTGATGAAAAATGCATTAGGGTTAGTTTATGAAGTACAAAACTAAAGATTATTTATTTGTATAACATTTCCAAATTAGTTCGATTGTATCACTATCTGTTTTCCCAATGCGGTCATTTCCTATCTTTGTAGATGAGTCATAGTTAATTCTCACCATATCACCAGGTTCAATGGCCTTTGCTAGTGATGTAATGGGTTTTTTACTACGATTATTTATTGTGAGTACATAATCTCCTTCGTCTGTTTTAAGAACTAATCCATAAATTGGGTCCCCAAATTTAACAGATTCATTTCCAAAGAGAGCGCCACTAGACTCAACAATTCTTTGAGCTGTTCCAAATTCTTCTTTTACTGTTCCATCTAAAGTCTTAGGACTAGAATTACATCCAATAAGACTTAACCCCACACCCATAGCAATAGCACCTACTACCACTATTTTTTGATATAATTTCATTATATTTATTAAAAAACTCAAGGTTTTATAAATCTTTCGTTTATGACCCTACTATTAAGTTAATAATTACTTTTTCTATCCCTATTTTTTAATTATAGTATGTTTAAATCTTTTTTCTAAGAAATCATACTTCTTTATCATAAAAAGGTGGCTTTTGCACTTACAGTCAGAGCAGCCAAAGTTTTCTATCTGGCTTATTGAATTTTTTAAGACAAATTTTGCTATTTGGCATTCTTCTCTTTTATTGGATTGCTTGTAAAATATTTTTTTAATTGAAGTATTTTTATTCATTAAAAAATAATCAATGTGCCAATGCAGTTTTTTCTTTTTGCTGAGATGCCTTTGAACTCTTTTCTCAAGATTGTTAAGTGCAGAGCCAACATAGCAGTAAAGGCCCCCCTTAAATTTAATTCTTCCAAGAGCTCCAATCTTTATTAATGAATCCTTTTTTAATTCAATAACCAAGCAGTAGGCCCCTTTCATTTTTCAGTTAAATTCCAACAGCAAGCAGGATTAAGCCTATGCCTAAGCCAAACAAAACATTAAATATTTTCACATAAAATGTATCTTTTACAGAATGAGATAACAATGGCAAGAGGCCGTGGCCGTCCTGTACTATTGAGCTTACTAATAATACTGAAAAGGGGATTATTCCCTGTGCAAACAATAAAACAAAAACAATGTGGGGGCCGGAAACAGGAATTATTCCAACCAGAGCAGCTATAAAGATAAGTGCTAATTTATTTTGCGGCAGTATTGATGCAAGTTCAAATCTCAGCATTAAAAAGTTTATTATCAGCATTGTAAAGAAAAGCCAAATAAACAATTTTGGAATGTGCTCTTTTATTATGTGGTCATAAACATGTTTTTTTAAGAAGTGCCCGAAAAATGATTTTCCCTGTATATCCTGCTTTTTATGAATCTCAATCTCGCATGGCTTTGAGAGTTTCAATTTTGTTTTTTTAATGAGTTTGTCAGCTAAAAAGCCGGCAATGATTCCAAGAATAAGGCATATAAAAAATATTAACAAGGCAGTTTCAGGTATTTTTGCAAGCATGACAAATGCTTCGTCTCCTGCTGTTGCAATCATAACTGCAACCAAAGCACCAAATCCAACAATGCCATGCGCATAAGATGAAACAATAAAGAATGCACCAAAACAACCAGGCGTAGCACCCAATACAGAGGATGTTGTGTATTGAGTTAATGGCTTCTTTGTTATATATTTTCTAATCTTATCCCTATACTTTAGCTCAAAAAACTCAACAATAATCATTAATACAAAGATTATAAGAATTATCTTTAGTGTTTCAAGAAGTGTTTCAAGAAGTGTTTCAACTATCATTAATATAATTATAAAGCAACTTATTTAAAAAATTTGTGTTTAGAAAATGTTTTTTAAGTTAGTTTATCTCAACGTATTGATTATGCTTTCCAGCATATAATTTTTCATTTTTTGCATAGATAACATCCTGTCCTTTTTTCATTTCTTTGTCAAAAAGCAAGTTATAGCCCTTACAATCAATTACTAATGAATCCTGCTCAGAAATCTTAACTAATATATGAATTCCTTTTAAATCATCTTTTCTATCTATAATTCTTCCTTTGAATATTTCTTCTATGTTTTTTTTAGGCATCTTTTCTTCCCCTATTTAGTTAATCTAACAGCCTCAAAATGCGCAAGCTCTATATCTAAACCTTGAAATTTAATATCTATTGAATAATATCCTTTTTTCTGTTTTATGTTTAAATCAAATTTCTGATTTTTCTGGATTTCCTCAATTTTTTGAACAATATTTCCTTTATCTAAGAGCCTTGGACTAATTTCTTTAAGGGAATTATAAACTTTTAAACATTTTTGTTGATTTTCCTCACTTAAATTGCTAGTATATTTTTTATATTTATCAGGTTGGCAACAAACAAAATCATACATCCTGGTATCCAAAATACTTTTATATTCTTCCATATTTCAATAAATAATACTACTTACTTAAATATTTTTCTATTTAATAGTAGTAATTTCTATAATATACTGTTTTTGTTTCAATTAAATATAAAAACCTGAGAAATATTTTCTTTATGTATGATAATAAAATATGTAAAGCTTGAGAACATAAGAAGCTACACTAAGCAAGTAGTAGAATTTCCAGAGGGCTCTGTTCTTTTAAGCGGCGATATAGGAAGCGGAAAATCAACTATACTATTAGCCATGGAATTTGCACTTTTTGGCATAATGAGATCTTTGTCTGGAAACTCCCTTTTAAGAAATGGCAAAACAAAGGGTTCTGTTGAGCTTAAGTTTAATATTGAGAATAAAGAAATAATAATAAAAAGGACATTAAAGAGGCAAAGAAGTGATGTAAGGCAGGACTCTGGATTTATAATAATAAATAACAAAAAAACAGAGGGAACTGCTGTTGAATTAAAATCAAAAATTCTTGATCTTTTGGGTTACCCTAAAGAACTAGTTACAAAGACAAAATCATTGATTTACAGGTATACTGTCTATACTCCGCAGGAAGAGATGAAACAGATATTGCTTGATGATAAGGATTACAGGCTTGATACTTTAAGGAGAGTTTTTCAAATAGACAAATACAAAAGGATAAGGGAAAATACCCAAATTGTAATAAGAGAAATAAGAGAGAAAACAAAGGAATTTAGCGGGATGATTTTTGACCTTGAAGAAAAAAAGAAGCAAAAAAAGGAAAGAGAGAATGAGTTAAAGAATGTGATGACAAAAGTAGATGAGCTAAAGCCAAAGATAAAGGAAGCAGAATCTGTTGTTAAGGAAAAAAAAGAAAGCAGAAACCAGCTGGAAAAAGGAATAAAAGAACTAAATGATTTAATGAAAAAAGAAGAAATAGCAAACACAAGACTTAAAGAAAAGGTCATGCTGATACATAATTACAAAGAGAATACAGAAGTTCTGGATAAAAGCATAAAAGAGCTTAATGCAAAGATAGAAAACTTCAAGATAGAAATAATAAAAGAAAATGAGTCAGAAGTGGAAAAATCAATAATAAAAAAAGAGAATGAATATAATTATTTAATGCAGAAGAAAGTTGAGCTGACTGAAAAAAATAATTCATTGCAAAAAAGAAAAAAAGAGTTTCAAGAAGAAATATCAATAAAATCAGAAGAATCAGAAAACCTTATTCTAAAGAAAAACATGTTTAACCAGCTTCAACAAGAGTTGAATGAAAAAGAAAATATTAAGAAAAAAATTAATAATATAGAAGATGAGATTAAAAAAATAAGTTTAATAATTAATGAAGATTATGTTAATAAAGAAAAGTCAGAAAAGATAAAAAAAGATATTTTAAAATCAGATAAATGCCCATTATGCTCTCAGGAATTAACAGCAGAGCATAAAAAATATATTAATGATCTTGAAGCTAAAAAAATAGAAGAAAGTATTGAAACTTTAAAAAAAGAAAATGAAAGAAAAAATGAGTTTAATGATAACCTCAAGAATTTAAATATAAAACTAGAAAGCCTGCTGGAGAAAGAAAAAACCGCTGATGTACTGAAGGTAGAAATAAAAGGATTTGAGCAGCTTGGTAAGGAAATTATTGAAAAACAAAAATTGTTCAATAAATTGTGTTTAGATGAAGAGGGTATTAAGAAAGAAATTGATTCTATAAATACAAAAAATTTAGATGAAATAAAAAATAAAATTTTTGAATCAAAAGACTTGCTCAAAAAAATTCATAAATCTAATAATATGCTAAATGAAAAACAAAACTTGATGAATCTTAGGGATGAAAAAAATAAAAATATGGGAGAAATTTTAAAGAATATTACTTTATTAAAAAAAGATGTCGGAGAGATAAACAATTTAAAAATAGAACTTGATGATAAGATAAAAAGATTTAAAGGAATTGAACAAAAATACAAAAAACTAAAACAAGAACTTGAAAAGGCAATCTCAGATGAAACACTTTTGGCAATAAAAAAAGCAGGGCTTGACAAAGAAGCAGAGGGTATTAACAAAACAATTAAAGGACTGGAAAAAGAGATTAATGAAAAATTAAGAATTAAGAAAAAGCTTAACTATCTGAAACAGATGAGGAACTGGCTTGACAATTATTTCATAAAGCTTATGTCAGTAATGGAAAGGCAGATTATGTCAAGGGTTTATCATGAGTTTAACGAGCTATTTAAGGACTGGTTCAGCATTTTAATGGAGGAAGAGAATATCAGCGTAAGGCTTGATGATGAGTTTACTCCAATAATAGAGCAAAATGATTACGAAACAAGCATTGAATATCTTAGCGGAGGGGAAAGAACATCACTTGCTTTAGCTTACAGGCTTGCACTTAATAAGGTTATAAATAATATCATTGGAGGAATAAAAACAAAAGACCTTATAATTCTTGATGAGCCAACAGACGGCTTTTCAACAGACCAGCTTGATAAGGTCAAGGCTGTGTTTGACCAGTTGAATATAAAGCAGTCGATCATTGTGTCTCATGAAAACAAAATAGAAAGCTTTGTAAGCAACATAATGAGAATAAGCAAAGATGAACACATAAGCTCTGTTGTTTCTATCTGAAATCAAATATGTAGAGCTCGCAAATTGTAAATTTTTCGGGAATAATACACAAAGATTTAAATACTACTTCTTAATTCTACGTCGTGATTAAAATGGTTTATGAAATTCTACCCATGACAGGCAGTTTTTGCTAGTCACAGGACCATTATTTTATTGCTTTTTTGCTGCCAATCCATTTTTTGTTATACTGACTTAGTTAAATTAAAATCAACAGGTTAAGATTATGTTATCAAGAATAAGGAGCTGGAAATTGAAGAACAACATACTGAAGTTCTACTTATATAGAGTATTCTCCAGCCTTATTTTTGCAATGCCTATCTATGTTTTGTTTTTGCAGGAAAATGGCCTCAGCATGATCCAAATAATGATTTTGCAGTCTGTTTACAGTGCAACAATCATGCTTGCTGTAGTTCCGTCAGGAATACTGGCTGATTATATAGGAAGAAAAAAAGTTTTAGTATTTAATTCAATATTGTTCATGATAGCATGGTTTATATATGCAAGCAGCTACAGCTTTACTGGCTTTTTGATCTCTGAGGTTATAATGGCTTTGTCTGCAGCAATGTGGATGGCTTCTGGAACTGCTTTCTTCTATGATTCATTAAGGGAATTAGGAAGAGAAGGGGAATTTAAGAAGCTGTTTGGAAATGTTGTTAGCATAAACTCTGCTTTTTGGGGAATAGCTGCTCTTATCGGAGGATATGTTGCAACTAAAAGCCTGAGAATTCCATTTTGGATGACTGCAATAGCACTTTTCTTTGCTATGTTAGTTAGCTTCAGCTTTGCTGAAACAAAAAAATACAAGCACGCAGACAAAAAGTATTTCGCTCATCTGATGGAAGCTTCAAAATTTGCATTGAATCATCCAAAAATCAGGTTACTAATAATTTATTCATCAATAAACTATGCAATTGTTTTCACTGCTTATGTACTTTACCAGCCTTACTTAAAGGCAATTGGGATTCCATTAGTTTATTTTGGAGGGATTTTTTTCGTAATGAATATCCTAGCTGCATTTGGCTCAAAGATGGCTTATAAGATAGAAAATTACCTTGGAGAAAAAAAGATATTGATATATCTCTTAGTTATTAGTATATTATGCTTTTTGGGGATGACCCAGGAATTTTTAATAGTGGGAGCCATATTTCCAATAATAATATTTTTTAGGGGAGGAATATTCGAGCCAGTTGTAACTGATTATATGAATAAGCATATTGAATCACATCATCGTGCTACAGTATTATCACTGAGTACTCTTGCAGCGCAATTGCTTGCAACAGCAATGGCTCCATTCCTTGGATGGATAGTAGATGCTTATAGTTTAAAAGCTGCATTTTTAATATCAGCTGTTATATTAACAATTAACCTATTCATTTTAATAGTAGCACTTACAATAATAAACAGGAGAAAAGGATGAGCTTTAAGTCAAACATATGGAAGATGTATGCATTTAGGTTTTTAATTAGCATGCACTTTTTTTCAGCTGTATTGATACCCTTCTTTTTAGATTATGGAAATAT
>JAFCCI010000072.1 GCA_017610275.1 Candidatus Woesearchaeota archaeon | reverse complement strand
ACAGCAGTTATTGCAGAATAAATTGTTATAATTATTTAGCAGAGAAAACACCTAAATTTTCATACAGTGGTCCTTCTCCTGTTAAAGTGCTTTTTATTAGCTTGAATTCAGTTATTTCAAATGATTTCTTTTCTATCTTTATTTCTTTCAAATCTTTAATAAACTTCTGTTTGTCATCTACAAACTTTACTCTTGCTAAAGTAACATGCGGATGGAACCTTGTATCTTTTTTAAAGCCAAGAATTTCTATTTTTGAGTCAATTTCTTTTTGAAGGTTTGTTATCTTGTTTTCAGAATCATCTAAGCCAGCCCAGACTACCTTTACATAACTCTCATCTGGAAAAACACCAATTTCTGTTAAAGCTGTATTAAATTGCTTAAAGCTTATTGCCTTTAAAGCAGATTTTATTTCCCCAATCTTTTTTTCTTCTGTTTCTCCTAAAAATTTTAGTGTCAGATGAAATGCTTTTGCTGGCCTAATCTTAGTTTTGTCAGTATTTATTTGTTTTTGTGCATCCAAAAGAATCTCTTTTATCTCTTTGGGCATCTCAATTGCAATAAAAGTTCTCATAATTGTTTATCACCTTCCTTTTCTTCATCATCTTCATAGAAGTCCTGTTTTAGCTCTTCCAGTTCGCCCTGGAGTTCTTCTACCTGGCCTTCGAGTGCTTCAACCCTGTCTTTAAGCTTTTGTATTGTTTCCTTTATTTCTTCATCCATGTCTTTACCTCTTTTTAAAAAATAAAATAAAAAAATTAAGAAAAGTCCTTGATGCCTTCTTCTGTGACATAAAATCCTGCTTCGCCCTCTGGAAGGTTTGGTGAGTCAACAAGCTTTGCAACCCTGCTGCCTTTCTTGCCCTTTCTCAAGTAAATCCTGAAAGTGCTTGCATGAGCAACAATGTGGCCACCGATTGCCTGTGTAGGATCACCAAAGAACATGTCCGGCTTTGACATTACCTGGTTTGTAACATAAACACATATATTGTGCATATCTGCCAGTCTCAATAACACATGCATGTGCTTATTGAGTTTTTGCTGCCTCTCTGCCAAAGTTCCCCTTCCAATAAACTCTGCCCTGAAGTGTGCAGTTAATGAATCAACAATCACAACCTTAACCTTAAGCTGCTGTTTTGTTATAAGGTCTTCAACTTTTTCTGCAAGAAGCATCTGGTGGTCTGAGTTATATGCACGGGCAACTTTTATGTTTTTGAGGGCTTTCATAGGATCCAGGCCTGCGCCCTTTGCAATCTGCTGGATTCTCTCTGGCCTGAAAGTATTCTCTGTATCAATATAAACTGCTACTGCTCCTGGATCTTGCTTCTGGCAGTTAACTGCTAATATATGGGCAAGCTGGGTTTTTCCAGAGCCAAACTCACCAAAGCATTCAACTATTGATGATGTCTCAAAACCACCACCAAGCAGTTCGTCAAATGATGCTGAGCCAATTTTTATCTTTTCAACATTTGCTCTTCTTTTAAGCAAATCTTCTCCTGATTCAAAACCCATATCAAGCTCGTTCCTTGCAAAGTTTATCATTTTTCTTGCGCTTGCCTCAGAAACACCTGCTGCATCAACTAACTCACCCGGGCTTGCTACTGCAATTGCCATTACATTGCTATAGCCTGAATCAACAAGCTTTTCAGCTGTTGCAGCTCCAACACCCGGAAGATCCTGAACAGTAATTTTCTTTTTCTCTTCTTTTTTCATTTTTTTAACATCAGTTTCTGGTTCTTTTTCTTTTGATTGTTTTTCTTCTTCTAGTTTCATAATATCAACCCCTTGTTTAAAGTAGCTATGCTTATTTAAATAGTTTATCAAATTTTTTCTGGAAGTATTCCGGAAAACTATTCAACATCCTCAACTTCTACTTCTTCTCCAGTATCTTCTTTAGTCTGCTCTTTTAGAACAATGTGCTCATATGCCTTGTTCAGGACAAGAATTGCTTTTGGCAGGTCATTTATTCTTAAAGAATTAGTTGATTTCCACTCCCCGCTCTTGTCTGTGTATCTTCTTTGCAGAGATACTGTTCTGAACTCTACTGGATTTCCATCCTTGCTTATTCCTTTGTTTTTCCAAATTGTGGCGCTTATTACGCCGGTACTAAACTTCTTTTCAGGGATATTTTCCTGATTCATTTGCATCGCCTCCATTGCTTTTCGCATCTTATTTCATAATTCCCCTAGTCTTTGACTAATCAGGGAACCGAAGCAATAACTATTGGATAGTTGAATTTATTTAAATAGCTTATCCAGAGATGTCCAGTGTCCAGTGGCTAAATAATCATATAAAAGCAGAGTGCTAATAATAAGATAAAGAATATATTTTCAAATAAAGAGCCGGTTCTTATAAAGCCTTTAGTTCTCTCCTTGGAAAAAGGATAAAAAAACATAACTCCTTCGGGAGTTAATGAATCAAGGACAAGATGGGATAAATAGCCAATAAAAAATGCAGCAGCTATTTCAATATTTATAATAGCAAT
>JAFCCI010000023.1 GCA_017610275.1 Candidatus Woesearchaeota archaeon | reverse complement strand
GATTGGCTCTAACATCAGTATAGATAAGGCACGCCTGGACTTTGCTTATAATGAATCAATAAGCCAGTTGCTACCTGAGATACAGAAAAAAACAATGGAAATAATTAATCAGGGAATTGAAATAAAGACATTTGAGGATGAGAAAAATCCATCAAGGCGATTATGGCAATGTGGAAAGTGGTTAATGCCATGCGGCGGAACTCATGTAAAGAACACAAAAGAAATTGGCCAGATAAAGCTTAAAAGAAACAATATAGGGGCTGGCAAGGAAAGGATTGAAGTTACTTTAATATCTTAATATATAAAAAATACTAAGTTGATTATTACTTAATCTATTTTAGTATACTAAAAAGTATACTCTACTTTAGAAACTTTTTTATATGCATAAATCAATTATGTACATACAGGGGTGATGCAGCCATGGCAGAAACCATTAAACTAGGCGGTAATATAGAGCTTACCGGATTCTCAGAGCTGGACGGTGGCTCAATGATAATTCTAAAGAAGATAGTCGGGTCTTATAGTAGGAAATTCTCTGACAGTTTAAAGGATTTTGAAAAGCTTGTTCTTGAATTAAATGAGCAGGGCAATAAACTTGAAATCAATGCAAAACTTATTGTTGGCGGAAAAGAAAAATCAGCTAATGCAAAAGACAAAAACCTTTTTGTTATTGTTGATAGAGTATTGAAAGAGCTGGAAAAAAATATATAATATTTAAAGAAATGAAAACTCTTAATTTAAAATTTTAACCTCATTTCCTATAATCTCCATTTTTCCATTGAATTCATCTATCTCACCAGTTATTTCTACTTTTGTTTCTGGGCTTATATTAAAATCACTATCCTTGAACAAAACAACAGTTATTGTTTCTGGCTGGATTATATCAAGAAGAATAATCTTGCCTTTGTCAGTTGATTTGCTTACAATACCTTTAATCCTTACATCTTCTCCAATATTATCCTTGCTTATCTCATAAATATTTTTTTCACTAATTTCCATATTTTCAGAGATAAAGAACAAGGCAATTATTCCAACTAATGAGCATATTAATGCCAGTCTAAGCAAACTCTTTTCTTCCATGAATCAACATAAACAGAAATAATTAATAAAACAAGCCTAAAAAATTCCGCAAGAATTACGGAATTAAAATAATAGACCAAGCACTAGAGCCACAATTGTTATAAGCTTTATTAATTTGAATAATAGCCCATTAAGCTTTAAATTATATTTGTTTTTTAGAAAAGCTAATCATAGAGGGTAGATTCCTTAAATAATGCCATCCACAATAAGAATTTCTAGCTTTAAATAAAAGACTATCTTTTAATGGTTTAAATTCTTCATCAAAAACAAAATTAGGATTAATACCATATCTTCTGTTTCTTTGTTCTACCATTCCTTTTTGTTTTAAAAGACCTAATACTCTTTGATATTCTTTTCCTAATATCTTCTGTGCTTCTTCTGATGCAAATATTCTTTTAATTGGTTTTATTCTCCAAGGTCTTTGAACACTATACCCTAAAAGATAGTTATTCAATGGATCTAAAACATCAAATTCTTCAACTCCTGCTCTTCTAAACCTAATCAATTCCCTTCTTACTAATTCTGATTTCATTCTATCAGAAATTTCCATACACTTTTCTTCATTATACACAGGAATCATCCTTAAATGAGCATAAGGATGTCCAATTTCAAATAATTGTAAAGTAAAAGGATGTATTAAATGAACACTTATATTTGGAGGCATATTTATTGGCTTTTTTCTACCATTAGGAGTCAAAGCAACTATATCAATGTCTGAGTCTTCTTTATAATATCCATTTACATAAGAACCATAAATATAGAGTGCTTCAACAGGATTTTCTTCAAGTACTCTATCAATGCATCTTGAAAGATTTTTTTCCATTTTAAATCACTTTTTTTTAACTCTTTCTAATTCTTTTTTAAGGTCATTATTCTGATTTTCATCCCAGATAGCATCTCCTAAAACCCTTAATATTATTCCCCCCGTACTAAATCTATAACTCTTACCACCATAATCTCCATAAACTGCCTTATTATAGGGCAGCACATACTCAATTTCCCCAACCTTTTTCACTCCCGAAGTAAAAATCAAATCAAATTCTGCTGGAATTTTTAGTTTTCTTCTATGATCACCATAATCTAAATTTTCATATAAGTCCTCTTCTTTTGGTGTTATTGTTGGAGCATTTTGAAAAGGAACCATAGAAAAAGCTAAAACTTGTTCTAGGTCATTTTTTCCAATTCCTTTAATACTAACCTGTCTGTTTAATGCTGTTTTTAGTGCTTCTAATATATTTTCAGTAGTTCTAACTCTTGAATTAGTTCCTGCTGCTAAAAACTTTGAATAATTTATTGAGTCTCCTCTCAACTTTAAAAAAAGCCAAGGTATCCTAACTCCTTTATAATCAGTCCTTCCAAATTCATAAACTCTTTTTATATCATCAAATATTTTTTTTCTGGGTTTTACTGGTTTCCCTTTAAGTACTGGCGCTGTACTTGGTAAATAAAAACTTTCTTCAACCTCCCCTATTAAGTCATCCCAAACCATACGATACCTTATCCTTCCTTCTCTGATTAGAACTGGAAATTCCTTTGAATATTTATCATAGCCCTGTAAATATATATCTTCTCTCAATTCAAGTCCAAACTCTTTATCATTAGTTTCTTTAATTGAAAAGCCAATATCTGATGGCAACACTCTCTCTTTTCTATTTGTTAACTCTTTATTCCACTCTTCTTCAGAAACGGGAACATAAATATTTCCTTCTTCTCTATTTTTACCATCCATGCCTTTCTTAAATTTTTTTGCAATTCCTTGAAATGATTCCTCATTTTCAGATATTTTACACATTGATTCTAAATCAGGAGCTAATGAATCTATTGATGGTAAGCCATTAAGGCGTATAGAAAGCTGAGCCTTATCCTTATGAAGACCTTTTAAAAAAGCACTCTCAGCAGTTACTATTTCTAACATTTGAGAGTGCATCAGAGATTCTAGATATCTTCCATCACTTGCATCTAATACCCTTCCTAGTTCACTTTTTAAATAATCTAAATAATTAAAAAGTTTTTCGCCTGAAATAAAAGTACCCCTTTTAATTTTCTTAATGATATCCATTTTAATTTTCTTCCATCATCATTTGTTTATATTAATGGATTCTATTAGACTTACTTTCAGATCAGAAAATATTTCTTCTTTTTAACTTTTTCTTCTTTTAATCCTTCTTTAAGGTTTTCCTCCTGATTTTCATCCAAAATAGCACTTCCATTAATCTCTAATCTTATTCCTCCCAAAATAAATTCAAAACCATCGTCATCTGAATACTTTTTATAATTATGGGGCAGCAAATACTCAATTTCTCCAATTTTCCTTCCTCCTGAGTTATAAACCAAATTAAAGCAGGTATTATTCTTTTTTTTAATTTCTTCTAATTGATAATTATCTAGTGTACTTTTTGGAGCATTTTTAAAAGGAACCCAAGAAAAAGCTAAAACTTTTTCTAAATTTCCTTTTTTAATTTCCTTAATAATTATTTCTTTATTTAGTGCGAGATTTATTGTTTCTAATATATTTTCTGTAGTTTTAACTCTGGTCTCAGTTCCTGCTGCTAAAAATTTTGAATAATCTATTGAGTCTCCGCCCCACTTTAAAAACAAAGGCTTCCTAGTTTTATAATCACTCCTTCCAAATTTATAAAATTTTTCTATACCTTCAAATGATTTTCTTGATGGTTCTTTTTGTTTTCCTTTCAATTCGAATTCTTTATTTGGAACATAAAAATTTTTTTCAAAACCTTCTATTATACTATCCCATATCATGTAGCATGTCATTTTTCCTTCTCTAACCATGATTGGAAACTTCTTTGAGTATTCATCATAACCATTCAAATATATTTCTTCTCTTAAGGAAAGTTCAAAGTGTCCATCACAGGTTTCATCAACTGAAAAACCAATCTTTGATGATAATTCTGATTTATGCTCTTTTCTAATTTCTAACTCTTCATCCCACTCTTCTTCAGAAACAGACATATAAATTTCTTCATTCTCATACAGCTCCTTATGGTTTTTCCCTATCTTAAATTTTTTTGCAATCCCCTGAAATTTTTTCCCCTCTTTAGATATTTCACACATTGCTTCTAAATCAGGAATCAATGACTGGCTTGAGGGAAACCCATTAAGACGTATAGAAAGCTGAGCCTTATCCTTATGAAGACTTTTTAAAAAAACACTCTCCGCACTTGCTATTTCTGCTATTTGAAGGTGCATAAGAGACTCTAAATATCCTTCATCGGTTTGATCTGCCATTTCTTTTTCTGTTTTTTCTAAACCATTTAAATAGCTAAAAAGCTTTTCTCCTTTTAATTTTGTTGTCATTTTAACTTTCTCCTGTTTAACTTTTTTAGTTAATTCTTTAAGCCTAAAATTTAGGACATAATAAAAATATCATATAAAACTAATCAGTAAACTATTTTTTATTTTGCCCCCACCATAATTTTGTTTGTATTAATCATCTGTATCAGAATCTTCTTTGGATTTGATATCTTAATATTCATCATCATCATAGTCGTCATCATCTTCATCATCATCTTCATCATCAATTCCAAATTCATTTTTAAGTCTCTCTAATTTCTTTTCAAGTCTTTTATATTTATCATAGTAATCTTCATCTTCATCATAGTCATCTTCATCATCTTTATCTTCATATACTGCTTTTAAATCACCTGGTTTAATGCTTAGTAATCCTTCTTTAAGATCCTCCTCTTGGTTTTCATGCGAAATATTATTTCCATAAATCTCTAATCCTATTCCTCCCAAAATAAATTTAAAATCATCTTCATCCGAATTTTTTTTATAATTATGGGGCAGCAAATACTTAATTTCTCCAACCTTTTCTCCCCCAGAGTTATAAATTAAATCCAGGCAAGTCGGATTTTTTCCCTTAAAGCGATTTAAAGTATTATTATTTAGTGTTAATTTTGGAGCATTTTTAAATGGAATATTAGAAAAAGCTAAAACTTTTTCCAAATTTTCTTTTTTGACACCCTTAATAATGACCTCTTTATCCATTGTGCTGTTTATTACTTCTAATATGTCTTCAGTAGTTTTAACTCTTGATTTAGTTCCTGCTGCTAAAAACTTTGAATAATCTATTGAGTCTCCTCTAAACTTTAAAAAAAACCAAGGTAGATTAGCTCCTTTATAATCAGTCCTTCCAAATTTATAAAATATATCTATATTCTCAAATGATGTTCTTGTGATATCTGTTTGTTTTCCTTCCAATTCAAATTTTCTATTTGGAACATAAAAATTTTCTTTAAAACCAACTATTATACTCTCCCATATCTTTTGGCATGTCATTTTTCCTTCTCTGACCATAACTGGAAACTCCCTTGAATATTTGTCATATTCCTCTTGTAAATACACATCTTCTCTAAAATAAAGTTCAAAGTTTCCATCACAGGTTTCATCAACTGAAAAACCTATATCTGATGATAATTTTGATTTCTGCTCTTTTCTAATTTTTAACTCTTCATCCCACTTTTCTTCAGAAACAGACCAATAAATTCCTTCGCGCTTATCCACTTCCTCCTGACCCATTCCTCTCTTAAATTTTTTTGCAATCCCCTGAAATTCTTTCCCCTCTTTAGATATTTCACACATTGCTTCTAAATCAGGAATCAATGACTGGCTTGAGGGAAACCCATTAGGAGATAGAATAAGCTTAGCCTGATCCTTATGAGTACCTTTTAAAAAAATATTCTCAGCAGTTAATATTTCTTCCATTTGAGAGTACATCAAAGATTTTAGAGAGTCTTTTTTGAATGGATTTTTTTTAATTTCTAATTTGTTTTTTAACTTATTTAAATAACCAAAAAGCTCTTTGTATTCTAATTCTTTGTTCTCTAATGGTGCCATTTTAAATGTTCTTCCCCAAAAGAATAATTGAAACTTTTTATGATTTATCTATAAAATTAGTCATACAACTTTTGAGATATATCATCTCCAGATATATTATTTTTAGGTGTAACCTTTTTTGATGTAACCTTTCCTGGTAGTGATTTATACTTATTACTTGTTCCCTCTATCTCTAGAACTACATCTTCAACAACTTTTCTAAATTCACTTGGGTCATTATCTGACTTATTCATTTCTTTGAGTCCTTTATTTAAAACTCCCGCTGCCTTGACGCAAGATATTGCATATATTTTTATTGTATTATCAGTTATTACTGCAGCATTTCCTCCTTTACTTATATTTTGAATAGCTCTTTCCATTTCTTCCATGCCCCCTCTGAATTTAGCTATATCATAATACTTTCTTCCCATGCCTTCTACCCATCCACAAGCTACTGCACATAATATATTCATTGTTACAACATATTGTTCACTTAAATCTATATGCTGTTTAAGCCACTTAAGATACTCCTGCTGTTTTTCCTTTTGTTTACTTGAGGGTAAATTTGAGTACATTTCCTTGAATACTTCTTTGAGGTCTTTCCCACCTCCCTCATCAGAATGAGTCTTAAAACTAATACCTGTTCCTTGTTCTATAAATTTTAGAAATTTATCTGAACCCCAGTTCTCTTTTACAGCCTTATTATACACCCCTTTCATTTCCTTAATTCTCTCTTTCTCTCCGTAAATTTTTCTTCCTAACTCATCCAACGAAATGAGGGTTCTATTAACACCTCTTCTTATTTCCATTTCTAAAGCAGGAAAGGGTTTTGTTGCTACTACCTTATTTATAATGTTACGAACAATAGGAACCTTATTTATCCATGGATTCTGATTATAACTTAATGTTCTTGCTACTTCTCGATTTATTCTTTTAATCTCATTAACGGATTTTTCTAATCCACTTCCAATATTTTTCATTGTATTTGTTTTTTGTAAATAATTTCTATTAGCCATCTTATTACATAGGAATTATGGCTTATATTTAAATCTTTCTATTTTGTAACTACTTTAAAGTTAATATAAAGCTATATAATCCTCTTAATATATTAAAGCAGGGAATTTCAAATAACATGTAAGATTTCCGGATTACACGACTATAAACATATAAATTCAGCCATTATTTTTAGTGTATGTTTTGGGAGATTTTGATAGCAATTATCATTGGTGTGTACGCCGGGATTTTCACAGGCCTAATCCCGGGAATACACATAAACCTTATTTCAGTTTTACTGCTTAGTTTTTCTCCAATATTATTGCAATACACTAACATTGTTTCTTTGTGTTGCTTTATCATAGCAATGTCAGTAACCCACAGTTTTCTTGATTCAATCCCTTCTATATTTTTAGGTGCTCCTGATTCAGATATGGCCCTGAGTGTTCTTCCAGGTCATAGATACTTGCTTAAAGGTTTAGGCTTGACAGCTGTAAAGCTTACTATAATTGGTTCTTTTGGGGCATTGCTATTGAGTATTTTGTTTTTTCCATTGCTTATTCCCCTTGTAAAATTTGGCTACCCTCTAATAGAAAGCTATATTGGATATATCTTAATCCTCGTTGTTGTTTTTATGATAATGAGAGACAGAAAAAGAATATGGGCTTTTTTTGTTTTTCTGACAGCAGGTGTTTTAGGATTGATTGTTTTGAATATGCCTAATTTTGAAAACCCTTTGTTTCCATTGTTCTCAGGGCTTTTTGGAATATCCACTTTAATAATAAGCTTGTCAGATAATGAGGGCATTCCAAAGCAGATGAAAAAACAGTATGTAAGAGTTAAAACTTCAAGAATATTTAAGGCCTTGTTTTCAGGAGGGTTTTCTGGATTTATAACAGCCGTAATGCCTGGCCTTGGAGCATCAACAGCTGCTGTTATCTCAATGCAGATAACAAAAAATCTTAAGGAAGACGGCTTTATGATTTTAATGGGCTCGATAAATACATTTAATTTCATACTTTCAATGGTCACTCTTTATGTTCTGGATAAGGCAAGAAATGGCTCAATAATAGTTATTCAGAAATTAGTTGATGCAATAACAATAAACCATATTATAATATTTCTTTGTGCTGTTTTAATTGCCGGCTCTTTATCTGTTTTCCTTGCATTAATTTTATCTAAGGCTTTTTCAAAAATTGTAAGTGTTGTAAGTTACAGAAAAATAGTTTTCTCTGTTATATTTTTAATATCTTTTCTTGTTTTGGTTTTAACAGGCCCATTTGGATTACTAATACTTATAATAAGCACTTGTGTTGGAATAATCCCACCAACAGTAAATATTTCAAGAACACATGCAATGGGTTGTCTTTTGCTTCCTGTTATTCTTTATTTTATACTTTAAAAGAAATCATAAAAAATCCATGAGAAACTCAATAACATAAGGCTTTTTTAAATAAGTTTGTACAGCTTCTTCTTCAATTTGTACTTCATTTAGTCCTTTATAGCAAATTAAATCCTCTTTTGCATGACCTAATTCATGGACTAAGGTTATATCTCTTTCTTTTTCAGATTTTATATTTCTTTTATACAACCAAACACATAAATTTGATATATCCCACTCACCAGCAATATTAGATAATTTATTTGTTATAACTATATCAACTCCTTCATCATATAACTTTAAAATATTGTTTATAGTTAACATCTGTTTTATTTTTCCTTTACTTTATCTTTTATATTTTTCTATATTATATTATAATAGTTTGATAGGTTATATATTAATCCTTTAATCTTATTAGCCATTTAAATTCCAAAAGGTTTTTAAATAATCTGGGTTTTCTAATTTCTGAAATATTATGGAAGGTATAATAGCTAATTTTAGGGGAGGAAGGCACACCCAGTATGATAACCAAATGATAATGCTAGTTGATGGTGTTGATTCAAAGGAGAAGGCCAATGCTTTAATAGGCAAAAAAGTTGTATGGTCAAGCCCTGCTAAGAAAGAGATTAAAGGTGTTGTAAAAGCTGCCCATGGCTCTAAAGGGGCACTAAGAGTTCTTTTTGAAAAAGGAATGCCTGGCCAAAGCATCGGCCAGAAAGTTAAAATTGAATAGATTTTTTAACAAATTCTGCTATAATTGTTTTGCACCGTATAAGACAGCTATAATTCCAATTAGGATTATAATCCCTGAGTAAACAGGCCCTGAGCTCGGCACTGTGCTTGATATTAGTTTCATGCTGACTAAAAATGGCACTATTCCTCCGAGAATTATCAGCAATGCAAGAACTGATACAATAAACTTCTGTGATACCCATAAACCAAATGCCTTTATAGCATATCCTAATGCAATAATTCCTATAAGGATTATTATTCCAGAGTAAACAGGCCCTGAGAATGGAACCACACCAAACCCTTCAAAGAAAGGTAAAACTCCTGCAAGTATTGTTAACAAGCCAATGAACACAATCATTATTTTCATGTTTTATCACCTCAAAATATATTGATTAATTAAATTTGTGATTTTACTCGCCTAATTTTTTGTATTTCTTCTTTTATCCTATTATTTAACTTTATTATTTCTTCTTTTTCAACAGCAGCTTTTTGAAATAAATTTTGGGTTCCTTGACTGCCTCCATGTCTTAATTGAGATGTATTTGCACGCTTATAATACCAATTATACTTTTTTTTATGTATATTCCTTTCACGCATTAACTTGCTTAACTTCTCCTTTCTTTTGTGATATACATCCGTTCGTTTAGTTAATCTTCTTTCGGTTCTTCTTGATCTAGACTCTCTTTCTGAATCTTCCCTACGTTGTCTTCTTTCTTCTTCAAGTTCTTCTCTTCTAAGAGATTCATCTTCATTTGGTTCTCTTTCACTTTCAACTGTCTCTCGTTCTCGTTCTGGTCTTCTTGCATATGTGCTTTTGCCAGAAATGGCCCTAAATAAACACGCAATTCCTAAAATAATACATACCCATTTGCCCCATGGGCCCATGACAGGCAGCAACTCATCTACTTGGTATATTCCAGTGATTATATCTGTCAGCTGGTGAAAAACCCAGGCAATAAAGAAATAAAACAGGGCCCAAACAACCCCAAATGCCTTGTGTTCCTTAATTGGAAAATAACTATTGAGTATCAGTAATGTGCCGCCAATTATTGCTAATATAAGCACTACAATTCCAAAAACACCATAGGCAGAGCCAATATAAAAAATATACTCGTCAGGTATGAACCTTATGGAAATCAATGAAACAACAATTGCAAATATTGTGGCAACCCCCTTGCTGCCAGAAAATATCTTCTTTGCTGACCAGAAGATTATTGCAAATAGTACAATCCATATGCCTGCTTTTAGGAACATAAATGCTTCATTTTCCCCTGCTCCAAAAAGAAAGCTGAACATACTGTAAACCCCTTCATACTGTGCACTAACCAAAGGAATTAATAAAGCTAGGAAAAGAGAAGACAACAATAACAAACCTCTTTTTTTTTCTAAAAGCATTTTATATGATTTTTAACTCCAGATTATTTAAATCTTTCTATGCTCTCCTCTGTTTAACTGAAAAATCTTAAATCAAAAGCTTTTTATAATAGTGGAATTTCCTTTTCATGATTTAAAATGGTTCAGAAAATAGGTGGCTTCAGGAGAAAAACAAGACAGAAACTTTCAAAGCCAAGAAGAAGCAAGGGAAAAATAAGCGTCAAGAAATTCTTCCAGACATTTGAAGAAAAAGACAAGGTAATCCTGAATGCAGAGCCAGCTGTGCAAAAGGGAATGTATTTTCCTAGATTTCATGGCAAAATAGGCATAATAAAGAAAAAAATTGGAAAATGCTACAAGCTATTAATTAAAGATGGGAAAAAAGAAAAAACCCTCATAGTTCATCCAATTCATCTAAAAAAGATTAAGGTATAAAAATGGTAAAACCTGAAATAATATCTGAGAAGCCAATCACCCTAACAGAGCTTAAGCAGGAGATTGATAAGATAAAAAAACGTGATAAAGAGCTAAACTTCAGGGTTGGGAAGACTGAGGAATACTTAAACCATTTTATAACTTTAAGCAAAGAAAAGGAAGGGGGACTAATCAAAAAATTAGAAAAACTTAATGTGCCAAGACTTAGGGATATCCATATAACAAAAATAGTGGATATAATGCCAAAAACAGTTGATGAGCTAAAGATAATTCTGCAGGGCTACACAATAACCGTCAACAATGACAACTTAAAGAAAATTGTTGATGCCCTTAAAGATTTTGCTGAAAAAAAGAAGTAATATATTTATTTTTCTTGAATTAAAAAATAATTAGTTTGAAAAACAAAAGTTTATAAATAAAAAAACAATTTATGATTAAAATGGAAATGCACGAAAAAGAAGAATATGTAATTGTACTTGACTTTTTGCCAAATGGTTACCCTTTTGACACAAGGCCAAGCCACCAAAAGACTGCAATAGCCCAGGCTATAGGTAAAAAACATTTCATATTATTAGAGCTTGTTCCAAAAAAAGATGTGTTCCTGCAGCCTAATGATGTGGTTTACATCGGACAGGATAAAAGAGACAAAGTGCATCATATAAATGGGAAACTGCCATTTTCCAGGTTAACAGCAACTGCAAAAGCAGAGTTGGATTTTATAGTAAAAGAAATTATTGAGAAAAATGAGCAGAGATTTGTTGATTTTTTTAACAATGCCCAGCCATTAAGTACAAGGATGCATTCCATAGAACTTTTGCCTGGAATGGGCAAAAAGCGAATGTGGGAAATTCTTGATGAAAGAAAAATTAAGCCCTTCACTAGCTTTGATGACATGAAAAAAAGAGTTCACATGATGCCTGATCCAAAAAAAGCAATAATAAAAAGGATAATGCAGGAGTTAAGCGGAAAAGAAAAACACCTCTTGTTTATTAATAATTAATTCTTAGAATCTTTAGGTATGTTAGGATAATCTTTTTTAGAATAATAATCCCTCAATTTTCCTGTATCTACATATGCATTAATCCATCTTGTTATGTTGTCTTCTGTCTGCTCTTTTGGCCAGCCAAAAATAGAAATTGAATTTCCTCCTAATTCATTAGCTATTTCTTTTTTTATCTCACTTATGCAAAAATTAACAAATTCCTCATCTTTATTCATATAACTATCTCTTAACATATCAAAATAATTCATTAATTTCTCTTCAAACAAATTTTTCCTTTTTCTTTCTTTTATTATGTTAATATCTACAGCAAATTTTTTTAGTTCATCTTTTTTCAGTTGCTGCAAGTATGGCTCTTCAGCTAAAATTTTTGTATTGTCCTGATTTTGAGAGCGCATATAATCCTCAAAATCTTTAGTTACTTTGTCAATTGTACTCTCAATTATATCCTCGCCCTGCATAATAATATCATCAATTTTTTTAATTGTATCATTGGCTCTTATGCAGTTTAGGATAATAGCATAATATTCAAATTTTTTGGACAAGTTAAGGTCAATATATGACTCAGCAGGGCGTTTGATTTCTTTCCAAAGTTCAGATGCTTCCAAATACTTCTTCTTACCAAAATTAATATATATATTATTTCCATATACCCCAGCACTTATTAATGCACTCTCTGCTGCACGCTCATATAATATTATCTTTTGTTCTGTGTTTTTAATATTTTTTGCTTTAAAAAGACTATCTTTGATTGACTTTATGGACATTTCTTCTAGTTTAGCTTCAGTAACTTTAAAATTTTCTTTTTTGTATTTTTTAATTTTTGAGTGCCTTGTTAGTATATCTGATAATTCATGGATAATTTCATTCCTATTTTCATAAACAGAAGGTTCTTCAATAACATCTTCAAGTAGATCAGACCTAACATCTTCAAGGAAATCATATGCCTCTTCAACAATCTTAAAATAACCTTCTTCTATTTTATAATCACCATCAGTAGAAAATCCTTCTTCCATAACTATCATTGTGTAGCAATTATTTAAATAACTTTTGTTTCTGTTCTTTTTAAGCCTGTTGGCTGACTAACCACATACCAAACAAGTAAGCAAGCGAGAGCCCCAATATGAATGGTATCAATAGTGTTGAAAAATCATACGGCTGGAATATAAAGTAAAGGATTGCAAAAAATATTATAAATAATATAAAAATTATTTTTATTGGACCTGGCTTAGAACTTTTTGGTTTTGCCATACCTTAAACATCTTATAACTAATATTTAAATCCATCGAAAAACAAAAATTTTAAATACCTGCAATATTATTATACATTAACTTAATCTTTGAGGTGGAAAAATGAAAGAGAAAACAAAAGATTTAATAAAAAAATTTTTTAAAGTGGTATTTGGTTTGTTATTAATTATAGCCGGAGTATATGGCTGTATAAGATGGTGGCCGCAATTACTAAGCCTCATAATGGGAGCAATAGGTCCTATTGTTATTCTTGTTGGACTGATGTTTGTCTTTATAGGATTTTCTGACTAAGAATTTTTTTATTTATTTTTTTAATAATCCCATAACCTATCAAACGCCATCTTGTGCCTATCCTTCTTGAGATAGATACTCTTGATTCAGACTCTGCACAAACCGGAATCTTCAGGCTGCAGTTGATAGAATCTTTTTTGAGTTCTGTAACAAAGCCAATAGTGGCTGCAGAGTTTACATTTAGCATAAAGTCCAACAACTCTTTCAAGGAGATGTGTTTCAAGTATAAGATTATACCAGACTTTTGGCAGCATGCCTTTTTTTCCAACAACAGACCCGGTTAAGCTGTCTGACTTTACAATTGCTGGGTCTAGTAAAGTCATAATCGCAACTGACCCCCCTGGGAAAATCTCTTTTACAGAGCTGCCGCCTGTTTTTAAACCAACAATCTTTGTAGTTATTGGTTTCCACAATTTTTTTCCGCCTTTTTCCAAACTTCTTCCTGGTTTTATTTCTATCTCATCATTAATTATGAGCTTTCCTTGTTTTAATGCTCCGCCTAAAATCCCCCCATTTATTTTTGTTGTATCAGAACCAGGGGGATTAATGTCAAATGACCTTGCAACAAACATCATAGGCTCTTTTGATATATCCTTTTCAGGTGTTGGAAAATATTCTTTAATAGTTTGAATCAAAGCATCAATATTTGTGCTGTGCTGTGCAGATATAGGAATAATAGGTGAATCCTCATAAGCAGTTCCTTTGATAAATTCTTTTATTTGATTATAATTTTTCATTGCCTGCTCATCTGAAATAACATCTATCTTGTTCTGCACAATGATTATCTTTTTTATTCCTGATATTTCTAAGGCCATTAAATGCTCTCTTGTTTGCGGCTGAGGGCATTCCTCATTTGCAGCTATAAGGAGTAAGGCATAATCTATGATAGTTGCTCCAGATAACATTGTTGCCATAAGGCTTTCATGTCCAGGAGCATCAACAAAAGATACTTTTCTTAATGGCTTTGTTTTTGTTTTACATCTTGGGCATTTATCATTAACACAAAAGCACTCTGGCTCCTTGCACTTGGGGCATTTCCTAAAAACAGTATCTGCATAACCAAGCCGTATTGTAATTCCTCTTTTGAGTTCTTCAGAATGAGTATCAGTCCATTTGCCGGACAATGCCTTAACCAAGGTTGTTTTTCCATGGTCTACATGGCCAACTAATCCAATATTTATCTCTGGCTGGACAGGTTCCTCAATTTTTTTTTCTTTTTTAATTGTTTTTTTTGAGGTTTTAGGGCTCTTTTTTGTTTTGACCTTCTTTGTCTTAGCAGTTTTTGGCATTTTTTATTTCTTGACCTCTTCCTTTTTCTCTGTCAGTTCAGCAGCAGTCGGAACTTTGTCTTCTTTTTTTGCTTCAGTTTTGCCTTCTGGCTTATCAGTCTTTGGTTTATCTTCTTTCTTAGGCTCATCTTTTTTCTCTTCAACATTCTTCTCTGCTTTAGGCTTTTCTTCTTTTACCTTAATAGGTTTGCCACCCAGAACCCTAACATTTATCTGTGATATCTTGGCATGTATTGTGTTTCCGCAGACAGTTTTTCTTATTTTAATGCCTTTTTCCTTGTTTCTTATTCCAACACCACCAACTGCCAGTATTTTTTTTCTCCCAGAACCAAAAACATCTTTTCTCATTGGAAAGCCACAGTAGTCAGAACCGCCAGTTACTTCAAACTCAACATTGCCGAGTTCCAGAAAGTCTCCCTTGAGTTTGTCTCCTATCTTTAAGCCAATGAATTTTCTTGCATCATCATCCTTAACTTCCTTTTGATATGTTTTGCCTGTGCTTGGATCTGAAATAACAATTTTAAAATCAACCATTTTTATTCCTCCTAACCTTATTTATGATTATTAATAACTAGAATTTATGCCTTATATATAAGTTTTATGAAAAAACAGGCTATAGCTATATATAAGATATTAAAGAAAAATAAAATATAAGAAATATTTATCTGACCACATCAATTCCAAGATTATCGCTGAATCCAGTTGAAGTACTTGCAGGCTTGTTGTTTTCTTTTCCCATAATCCACGGAGAATGAACCCCTGTCATAATTGTCATAACAGTGAGCTTTCCTTTCATGTTATCATCAATTCTTGCTCCCCAGATAACATTTGCATCCTGGTCCATAGACTCTGTTACAAGCTCTCCAACCCTGCTTACTTCATCTAAGGTTAAATCAGATCCTCCTGAAATATGTATTAATGCCCCTGTTGCACCTTCATAGCTTATATCCAATAAAGGGTTTGCCAAAGCTCCTCTTACTGCCTCATCAACTCTGTTTGCTGTGTCAGAAGAGCCAACACCAATTGCTGCAACTCCTCCATTGTTCATTATTGCTTTTACATCGGCATAGTCAAGATTAACAAGTGATGGAACAGCTATTGTCTCAACAATCCCTTTTATCATTGTTGCAATTAACTCGTTTGCAACTGCAAATGCCTGCTGTACCGGAAGATTTCCTGCAATATTAACCAAGCGATTATTGTCAATAACAATTACTGTATCAGCATTCTGCCTTAACTGCTGCAATCCAAACTCTGCCTTGTCAACCCTTGCCCTTTCTATGTTGAACGGCATTGTAACTGTTCCAATTACAATTGCACCAACCTCTTTTGCAATCTTTGCAATTACCGGAGAAGAGCCTGTTCCTGTTCCTCCGCCCATTCCAGCGCATATAAACACCATATCAACTTCTTTAAGTGAATCCTTGATTTCGTTAATAGATTCATTTGCAGCTTCTGCACCTTTTTTTGGATATCCGCCGCATCCAAGGCCGCGAGTAATATTTCTTCCCATCAATATTTTCCTGTCTGATTCTGAGATATCAAGATGCTGCTGGTCTGTATTAGCAGCTATTATTTCAGCTCCCTTAATGCCTTTTCTATAAAGCCATGAAACCATATTGTTGCCTGCTCCCCCAGCACCAAACACTTTTATGTTTGCCTGTCCTACCATTGATTCAATCTTATTTTCCTCAGAATTCTTTAGTGCATTTTCGACGATAAAATCCATTTTTTCCCTCCTTTTTGATAACCAAAATTGTATACTGATATATTTTAAACACACCTTATATATAAATATTTCGTTTTAGTATATTTTATTAGACGAGAACTATGAAAAAACTAATTTAATTTAGTTTTGTAAGTACAATTATACAAAAAGCAACATTTATATATTAGTATAAAATAGTAAGCTACAGGGGGTGTTAAAATAGTAATATTATTTGACAGATTTAATTTATCTGAGGATGTCTTTGAAGTAATCTTTGCTACAAAGCAGCAGAAAATAGTTGCTAAGCTGTTAATAGAACATATGAAAGAAAACAGCGGAGAGATAGGGAAGACAGAAATGTCCTTGTTTGCAACAAAACTTCATGAGGGTAATCTTATTGCAGAGATTGACGAACCTCCATACAGGGGCAAGAAAGTAAAGCTTTCATACAACAAAAGACAGTTTTATGATAGAATTCTGACTCCAATGAAAAGCATGGGCTTGATTTACTATGACCTTTACAAAAAGACATATAAGATTTCTGATGCCTTCAACAAGGAGATTATAAGGATTGGGCTATTATGGCTGAAAGAGCTTAGAAAGCCTCCTTTGAATATCAAAAAAAGTTAATCAGAATTTAGTTAGTACAATAGCTTTTTCTTCAATGAGGATTGTGTGCTCTGCTTGGCTTACAAGGCCATTATCCCTCTCAGCTAATGGAGGATACCCTCTGATTATTCCCAAATTTTCTAATTGTCTTAATGCAAGATTAACCCTGAATAAAGAGAATTTTTCCTCAAGCCACCACTTTGCAAAAGGAAGCCCTTTATAATTTCCTATTTCTTTAAGAATCTGCCTTGTTGTCATATCTCTTACTGGCTTTTTTTGAACAAAAGAAAAAACAGTTGGGTTGGATGTCTCAATTACAATTCCATGGCCATTTGTTGCAAATGGCTCTATTGCAAAAATATCTCCTTTCTTAATTTCTGTTTCATCACCATTGTTATAGTTTGGTACTGTTGGTTTTGTATGGACCTCAAATTTTCCAAGGCCATGACCACTCAAATTTCTTACAGGAGAAAAACCAAAATTCATTATTGTTTCCTGTATTGTTCTTCCAATCTCTTCAAGAGTTATTCCAGGCTTTATAATTTTTATTGCATTATTCAATGCTTCTCTTGATGCCTTTACTAATTCATTATTTTCGCCAGAAAGATCCACAGTGCATGCATTATCTCCAATAAAGCCATTAATATGTGCCCCTACATCAAGCTTTACAATCTGGTTATCAAAAACAGGATTATTATTTTTTGTTGGGCAGAAATGTGCTGCTATCTGGTTCATTGATACCTGTGATGGGAAAGCTATTTTTCCTCCTAATCTGATAATTTTTTCATCAGTTTTCTTGGTAACATCAAGAAGGTTATTACCTTTTTTAATAAGGAGTTTTCCATACGCAAGGGCTTGTGCACTTATTTTGCATGCTTTTTTCCAGTCTTCTAATT
The DNA here is from genome assembly GCA_017610275.1 of Candidatus Woesearchaeota archaeon. Lineage (GTDB taxonomy): Archaea > Nanobdellota > Nanobdellia > Woesearchaeales > CG1-02-33-12 > CG1-02-33-12. The sequence continues at coordinate 2,808 of JAFCCI010000023.1, read as the reverse complement.
CTTCTTTATTTAAATCGTTTATATTCATAATTCAAAAAAGATTTTTGTTTTATAAAAAGCTTTTGAATTAAAATGACACAGTTGAAAATCTCAAAATAATTAAAACCAAACACTTAAATAAGATTTATTATCACCCTTAACTAACTCGTTTAATGAGTTCTATTTTACGAATAAGGAGGTTTTATTATGGCAATAAAAAATGGAGATAAAATAAAAGTTGAATATGAAGGAAAATTGGAAGACGGAACAGTCTTTGACAGCTCAGAAAAGCATGGAAATCCATTGGAATTTGAGGTAGGTGCAAAGCAGGTAATAAAAGGATTTGAAGATGCTGTTTTAGGAATGGAAAAAGGTGAGGAAAAAGAAATAACCTTAAAGCCATCTGAAGCTTATGGAGACCAAAATCCCGAATTAGTGAAAAAGATTCCAAAAGAGCATCTTCCAAAAGACAAGGAGTTAAAGCCTGGCATGATGCTGCTTATGAAACTTCCAAATGGATCACAGATTCCTGCAAAGATAAAAGAAGTTGGTGATAAAGAAGCGACTCTTGACTTAAACCATCCTTTGGTTGGAAAGACCCTGATTTTTAAGATTAAGATTGCAGATGTTTCTTCTTAATTTAATTTTTTAAACAAGAAATTACATCAATGCGCTAAACAAAGTAATCAATATAATCATGATTGCAAGTATTAGATAAGAAATTTTTTTAATCATTTTAGTAGATAATAGCTACAAGAACTCTTTTTATCTGATTGAATCTTATTTTTCCAGGGTCAGGGCCCTGGTTGTTGTCACCTTTAACAATGCAGTACCATCCCTTGTTGTCTTTTCCTATTTTTATTACCCTGTGGATAATTGTTCCATCAGCGTAGTCTGACTTATAGGATACTATATCCCCTACATGTATATTATCAGCTGATTTTGGAATGATTTCTATTGCATTAACTGTTTCATCTAGAATAGGGTCCATTGAGTTTGTGTCTGTGAATGAAGCCCACTCAGCATCTTTTAATTCAATTATAATCTTATTATCATAGACTTTTATCTGGTCTTCCTTTATCCAATCACCTGGAGAATCTTTTTCTATACCATCCTGAAATAATGATAAAGGACGCTCTAAAGAACTCAGCTCGCTGTATGCATCATTGAATATTAATCCAAGCATGAATGCAAGCAATACAACAATAATTTGTTTCCTGTTTAACATAATATCCCCAATCTAACTACCAAGTAGTAACACTCATATATAAATCTTTCTATTTTTTAGTTATTAAGAAGTAGTAAATAAATAAAAGAATTAAATTTTATCATCAATTGTTTTCTTAGTTTCTTTACTAATTTTTTTATTAGGGAATCTTCGGCCCCACTCCATATTCTTTTTATATACTAACCCATCTGGCTGGGGCTCTCCAGAAATAAAATTAAAATAAAGTGATTTTCCAATTTCTTTTATGGCTCCTTTTATGGTGTTATACCAATATTGAACTTTTTTGTATTCCATAATAATTTTAAAACAGAACAACTATATAAATCTTTCTATTTTTAGTTACTAAGAAGTAATTACTAAATTATTATTTAAGCCTGATGGCATCTAAATTTCTTGGAGCAGATGTTTCTATTCTATTAAGTTTATGAATAGAGCTTGCAAGGTCAAGGCATCTTGAGCTCTCGCCATGATTTACAATAACCTTTTTTGGCTTAGGGTTACACCTATAAACAAAATTGAGCAGCTCCTTCCTTCCACTATGGCCTGTAAACCCTTCTATGGTATTTATTTCCATTTTTATTTGTGTTATCTCCTTGCTTCCATCCACGGACATCTCTTTTTCTCCTCTTTGAATCCTTCTACCAAGAGAGCCCTCCCCCTGATAACAAACAAAAAGAAGGCTGTTTTTTGGATTATCAGCAAGCTGTTTTAGGTATTGTACAGAAGGGCCTCCAACAAGCATACCCGAAGTAGCGAGAATAATGCATGAGTCAGTCTCTTCTATAACTTTTATTCTTTCCTTCTGAGAGCCAACTCTTTGGAATATATCTGAAAGGAAAGGGTTCTGGTCCTTATGAAAAATCTGCTTTCTTACAATACTATTCAAAAACTCAGGATATGCAGTATGGATTGCTGTTATATCCCAGACGCTACCATCTATAAAAACAGGAACTTTTTCAATCTTCCCATTTCTTATCATATTTTCAACTATTAACAAAACCTCTTGTGCCCTTCCAGACCCAAGGACAGGAACAAGAACTTTCCCTTTCCTGTCAATAGTTCTTTTAATTATATCTGCAAACTTATCCTCACATTCCTTTCTTGACTCAAGTATATTTTCACGGCCGCCATAAGTACCTTCAATCATAAGGGTTTCAACTCTTGGAAATTTTGTAATAGCTTGGTCTAATAATCTTGTTTTTCCAAACTTCATGTCTCCTGTATATACTATATTATGCAGTCCATTGCCTATATGCAAATGTACCATAGCAGAACCTAAAATATGCCCTGCATTATAAAGTGTTATTCTAATGTCTGGCGTTATGTCACTTACTTCATTATAATCTAAGCAGATAGTATGTTTTACCATTTCTTTTATATCATCAATTGTGAATATTGGATCATTTCCCTTTGATCTCATTATTTTAACATAATCAATTAATAACAAAGCAGAAACATCCCTTGTTGGTGCTGTACAATAAACAGGTCCCCTATATCCATATTTAAATAAATAAGGTATAAAACCACAGTGGTCAAGATGAGAATGTGTTAATACAACTGCATCAAGGTCATTTATATTAAACTCAGGAGCCTCAAGATAT
>JAFCCI010000071.1 GCA_017610275.1 Candidatus Woesearchaeota archaeon | reverse complement strand
GAAAATCAAATCTTGCAACTATCTCTTTTTTTTCATAAAGAAAAAGAGCGCCAAAGTGGCTTGGACCAATACAAACAACATGATCAAAATTTTCTTTTTGTTTTAAAATAAAATCTTTTTTCTCTTTAATTATGCCCTCTGTTATTTCAGAAAAACGACTTGTTCTATAATTTTTTAAGACATCTATCAAAACTTCTTTTTTTGATGATTCAAGATCTAATTCTCCTTTATCAACAAGCTTGACAGAATCATAGTTTTTATTACAATCAGTTAGATATTTCCTTATCTTATCAGTAGAGCCAGGTAAATAAACCTGGTGAGGTAAATTAAACTCATCACAAAAATAATGAATTATTGTTTCAACAGGCACTCCAATAATAGCTATTTCTGTCATTTTATTTAACTTTTAAAACTAAATAATTTGGACTATATAAACCTTTTGTTTTTAATTACTTTATAGTAATTAAAATAATTGTATTGTGTCATTTTTGTTTTAATTAAACAAATATTTAAATAAATCCTGTTTATTCTTTATTCTATGCTAACATATTCATATTCAAAAGTAACTTGTTTTGAGCAGTGCCCTCTTAGGTTTAAGTTTCAGTATATTGACAAAATAAAAACAGAAATAGAGCAGAGTGTTGAGGCATTTCTTGGCAGCTTGGTTCACGAAGCCCTGGAAAAGCTTTACACTGATTTGAAGTTTCAAAAAGTGATGAGAATTAATGAAGTTCTTGAGTTCTATAATGACTTGTGGCAGAAGAACTGGAATGATGCCATTGTGATTGTCAAGAAAAGCTATGACAAAGAAAACTATAGGAAGATGGGTGAAAAATTCTTAACAGATTATTATAATCACTACAAGCCTTTTGACCAGGGAAAGGTGCTTGGTCTTGAAACAACAGAGTTTGTTGACTTAAATGATAAATATAAGTTTCATGTAAGGATTGACCGCCTTAATGAGGCAAAGGACGGCTTTTATGAAATTCATGATTATAAAACAGGAGGTTACCTTCCAGAACAAGCAAAAATAGACGAGGACAGGCAGCTTGCTTTGTATTCATTATGGGTCTTGAAAACATTCGGAAATGTTAAGAAAGTAAAATTAATATGGCCCAGCTTATGAAGCTAAGAAGAGAAACAATAGAAAGGATAAAAAAAATAGAAGCTGCAAAGGAATATCCAGCAAATGTTTCAAGACTTTGCGACTGGTGTAATTTCAGGCCAATATGCCCTCATTTCAAGCATCTTTACAAGATAGAAACTCTTGAGCCAAAAGAATACCTTGAAGATGACGGGGTAAAGCTTGTAAATGAATATTCAGAACTACAAGCAAAAATAAAAAAATTAAGTGAAGAATTTGAGCAAGTAAGGCAAACCCTGATTGACTTTGCAAAAAAAGAGGATGTTGATGTTATATTCGGTTCTGATGTAAAAGCATCAATAAGCTCTTATGAATCTTTTAAGTTTCCATCAAAGGAAAAAAGAAAAGAATTTAATGAAACTGTGAAGCAGCTCGGACTTTGGAATCAATTAGCAGTTGTTGATACATATGAACTTGCAAAAAGAATAAAAAACAAAGAGCTGCATGAAGACTTCATAAAGTTGCTTGACAAGTTCATAAAAAAGGAAAAAACAGATATGGTAAGGCTCTCAAAGAGCGTTAATAACAATTATTGATTTATCAAACAACTATTAAATTTTATTATTAATCTTTTCTTGGTTTCCAGATATAAACCTGATCATTTTTTCTTGCTGTTTTTTTAAGTTTGATTCCGACAGATGTTCCTTTCTCGGCCTTTTTTATTGGCTTATTATTAGACTGCATAGATGTTATTTTCTGTTTTATTGTCCCTGTTGTCGGCCCAATAATAATCATTGTATCTCCTTTTTCTATTTTTCCGCTTTGAACAACGATTTCTGCGGCCATTGGCTTTGAATAAAAGTTTTTTACAATCCCAACAAACTCTTTTTTATGCGTTGATTTTGAGCCATATAGTCCTGACCATTGGTTTGATGGTTTACCAAGAAAAAATCCTGAGTGAAATCCCCTGTTATATACTGAACTTAACTTTTTAGTCAATATTTTTTTAGTTTTATCATCAAGTTTATTTTCATACCAAAAATCTATTGCTTTTCTGTAAGCTGAAACAACTTCATTTACATATTCAGGGCTTCTTGCTCTTCCTTCTATTTTTAATGCTTCAACACCCAAATCAAGAATTTTTTCAATAAATGGCATTGTGCATAAATCCCTTGGGCTTAAAATATAATTTTTTCCTAAAACAAAAGAATGCCCCTCTTCGCTATCAGTTATTATATACTCTCTTCTGCATGGCTGCAAACAGTCACCACGGTTTGCACTCTTTCCAAAAACATTTTGGCTTAAAAAACATCTTCCTGAGATGCTCACGCACATTGCCCCATGTATAAATATTTCAAGTTCTGCTTTTGTCTTTTCTTTTATTTTTTTAATTTGCTCAAGAGTGCATTCCCTTGCGAGAGTAATTCTTTTTGCCCCTGCCTTCCTGTAAAACTCGCAGGCAAAGGAATTGCTTGCGCTTGCCTGGGTGCTTAAAAACGCATCTATCTTTTGCTTTTTGCATTCTGAAAGAACAGACATGTCCCAGCATATGATTGCATCTACTTTTGCTTTTTTTGCTTCTTTAACAACTTTTTTAACATTTATAAGCTCATTTTCAAAGACGATTGTATTTACTGTAAGATATATTTTCACATTTCTTTTATGTGCGTATGAAACAGTATCACCAAGTTCTTCAAGAGAAAAATTCTTTGCTGTGGCCCTCATATTAAACTCATTAACCCCAAGATAAACTGCATCTGCTCCTGCGTTTATTGCAGAAACAAGGCTTTCATGATTCCCTGCTGGAGCCATGAGCTCTGGTTTTTTTCTTCTTTTTGCTACCATAAGAAAATAAAATTGCTTTAAGTATATAAACGTTATTAGACAACTTGTATTCATATTAAAAAATCATAAAACTTCCTGTAATCAGAAATAATAACATATTTAAGGTCAGGGATTTAGCAAAAAGAATATGCAGCTTAAAGATATAAAAAAAGATATACCAAGCCAGGCTTATAATATTCTGGAAAAGGAAATTAAAGAACTAAGGCCATGCCAGGAAAAGTCAATAAAGAAAGGATTATTAGAAGGAAAAAACATCCTTGTCTGCACACCCACTGCAAGCGGAAAGACATTATGCGCTGAACTAGCATTCACAAAGACTGTTCTTGAGAAAAAAGGGAAGGCTGTTTATGTTGTCCCATTAAAAGCACTTGCTTCTGAGAAATTCAAGGATTTTAAGAATAAATACCCTTTTATAAAAACAGCAATGTCTATTGGAGATATTGATTCTTCGGATCCTTATCTTGCTGACTATGATTTAATAATAACCACAAGCGAGAAGTTTGACTCATTAATAAGGCACAAGGCTGTTTGGCTTAATGATATTGCTTTAGTTGCTATTGATGAGATTCACTTACTGAATGATCCGGGCAGAGGCCCAACATTGGAAATAGTCATCACAATCCTAAGAAAACTTCTGAAAAACATACAGATAATAGGGCTTTCAGCTACTATTGGAAATCCAAATCAGTTAGCAGATTGGCTTAATGCTGAGTTGGTCGAAGATAACTGGAGGCCTGTCAAACTGCACAAAGGAATTTATCTAAACGGAAAAATAGAATTTGAATAAGAAAGAAATAAAAAAATGGCTTATTTCCAAAGCCATCCAAACAATCCTTTGCTTTTCTTTTCTTTCTGGGCAAGTTCCTGAAGTCTGTTTTGCTCCTGTTCCATATTCTGTATCTGCTCCTGCATCATGGCTTTTACT
>JAFCCI010000070.1 GCA_017610275.1 Candidatus Woesearchaeota archaeon | reverse complement strand
AACTCCAGCTTGAAATCCAAATCCTTATTTTCCTTTTCTTTTACAAATTCTTCCACATTCATTTCTAAACTTAGTGAATAAACCCTGTTTTTATGCTTTGTCTGGTTTTTTCATGGGTTTTTCCGGAATAGATAAATTAATTTTAAAATAAAGAAAAGAATTCTTTAAAACAGGTTCAAAACCTTTCTTAGATGAGGATGGTTCTTAAGAAAACTTACATTATTAAACCATAAACCTTAATATATTCTTTAATAATATTATCCCAATTAAACTTTTTTCCTACTATTTCTCTTATTCTCTTTCCGAACATGGCCCTTTTGTTCTTGTCTGATAGCTCTTTAATATATTCTGCAATTTCTTTGGGATTATCAGGCCCAACAGTAAACCCAGTTTTATCATCCTTTACAATATCATTAGCTACCCCAATCTTTGTTGAGATTATAGGAAGGCCTGCAGCTCCTGCTTCAAGAATTGTCTGGCCAAAGTTTTCATAAAAGGAAGTATAAACAAAAATGTCTGATTTTTTATAATAGTTGATTAGCTCTTTGCCGTATTTTGGGCCGACAAATTCAATATTCAAACCGTTTGCAAGCTTCTTTAGCTCATCAACATAGCCAGTTTTAGAGGTTTCTGAGCTCTTTACCTCTCCACCAACTATTGTAAGCTTTACATCTTTTAACAGTTTCATTGCTTTTATTATTGGCTCAAGATTCCTGTTCCTTGATATTCTGCCAACAAACAATAGATTAATTACCGAAGAATCTTTTTTAGCAGGCTCATAGTCCTTAATATTAATCCCAACTGGAATTGTTCTCAATCTTTCTTTTTTAATCCCAAATTCCAATGCTTCTTTATATTCCTGCCCTGTTGCAGCAATAACCATGTCTGCTTTTTTAACAACATTTTTTAAGGTAATTAAGTCATAAACATAATAAGGAACTTTTGAAAGAAATCCCATATTGAAGTTTTTGTAAGCCAGAAGATTTCCATGAGTGTTTATCACAAAAGGTTTTTTTCTTTTTCTTGCCATTTTATATCCCAAGGAAGTTTGATAAGAGCGGTAGTTGTGGCTGTGGATAATATCAAAGTCATTAAATGCTTTTTTCATTGATGGTGTAAAGCAGTATTTCATTAGCCTTCTTTTAACCTTAAACCTTCTTACCAAAACATCACTAAAATACTCCATTGGCTTTACATTCTTTACATTAAAATCAGTTGTGAAAATAGGAGACTCCACACCCTTATTATAAAGCCCTTCAGATATCTTAAAGGCCTGGTTAGCCGGCCCTGTGACATATGGGTAAAATGATTCAATGGTTCTTATTACTTTCATACAACCTACTCAGAACAATTAATATATAATTATTGTGTTTTCAAAACCTTTCCATCAACAGAAAGATTTTGCTGTTATAGAGATAGCTGCTTAATTCATCAAAAGAAAAAATTAAATATTATGAACAATTCATAAAGAAACATGCAAAATAAGATAAATAAGCAGGACAGGGAGTGGATGATAAAATACTGGGCTAATTACATCCGGACCCATTCTGATAAAGACTGGTCAAGGCAGCAGAAAGAGCTTATTGATTCCCTGATTTCTTAATTGCTTTTAATATAATTATTGTGTTTTTATCAGATTTTCCTAATAGCCTTTGCAGGAACTCCAACAACAATTGTTTTTTCCTCAACATCCTTTGTTACAACTGCTCCTGCTCCAACAATGGCCTTTTCATTTATTGTTATGCCTGGCAGTACAACTGCATTATTGCCTATAAAGCACTGCTTTTTTAAGATGATTTGCTTTGCTATCATTTCCTTACCCAAGACATTCATAAAAGAGCCGTCATGGGATGAAATCATTGCAGAGCCAGCTATTGTTACATTATCTTCAATAATTACAGGAGCATAATATGCCTCAATAAAAGCCCTATTATTAATATTACAGTTCTTTCCTATATGGATTTTTTTCCCTGTCATCAAGGCTTGGTAGCCAACATGTGTATTATCTCCTATTATAAGCTCATCTGCTGTTATTGCAACACCTAATGAGAAAAATACATTATCACCAATATTTACTTTTTTGTAATTATTGCTTATTATAACAGACTGCGGGCCAAAGAAAACATTACGGCCAATCCTTGCTCCCATCATCCTATACAAAACTTTCTTAAAGCCTGAGAAAGGGCAGAACATTGAGAGCCCAATAAGAACCTTATTCTTAAGGCTAATATTCTTTAGGTCCCGCGGATTATTGGATTGTGCCATAAACACAAGAAAAAGCTCTTTGTTTTAATATTTTACTGATTTTTTAGTTTTTTATTTATTCTGTACAATCTTTTCAGTTTTTCTGTTATGTTTTCCTTTCTCAAATCTTTATTTATTTCATCAAGAAAAGGATTCCCTGCCTTTGCACCAGGTTTTGCTTCAGGTATTACAGCATCAGCAGGCAGATATATAGGCACTATTTCTCCAGATTCCTCATCAACAACATAATAAGGTTTAGAATCAGCAAATCCTTTTTGATATTTATCTTCCATAATCAGTCTAATATATTAGGATATAAATATTTTTCCCATTGTTAACTTAATTTAGCCAAAGACCTTTTAAGATTTTTTCTTGCCTGTGTTTGATATTTTTTTCTAAAGAAATCAGTTGAATATATATTATCTCTATTCAGAAACCCTTTTAATATACCTGCCCTGCCTATTTTAAACTGTTCTTCAGGAATATGTTGATACTCATATCTGATACCTCTTTCATATTCATCAAATTCCTTTTGAGGTTTTCCTAAAATTGCCAAATCAATATCACAAATATATTGAGCATCTTGTTCTTGAGGGATTTCC
>JAFCCI010000001.1 GCA_017610275.1 Candidatus Woesearchaeota archaeon | reverse complement strand
CCTTACCAAGAAATTCTTTTTCTCCTTTAATGTTAAGTTTTCTTCTTTTTGTTCCTGAGGCAATTATAACTGCTTTTGATTTGTAAACTCCTTCTTTGGTTGTTATCACAAAATCATTTTCTTTTTTTAATTCAATAATTTTTTCCTGTTTTACATCAACTAAGCCTTTTATTTGCTCTTTAAATTTATTCATTAATTCCATCCCTGAGACAGACTTAAAGCCGGGATAATTCTCTACTTTATATGCCTCAGCTGCCATTCCTCCTGGCTCATCTCCTACAACAAAGGTATTGAGATTATATCTTGATGCATAAATAGCTGCTGAAAGGCCGGCAGGTCCTGCCCCAATTATAATTAAATCATAAATCATAAAAACTAATAAAAGAAAGTATTATTTAAATCTATTGTAAATTTATTTTATATATTTTAACATTTCCCTTAGAAAAAACAAGTTCATATTCATCTGGCTTTGAATCAAATTCTTCTTGGTGAAGGTCTATTTTATAAACTTTTTTCTCACCAATATAAACATATTTTAGTGTTAATTTTTTTATTCCTTCCCTGAATTCATCAAAATAAGGATGGGCATTATGCGGATTAGTTATTGGCCTGAATGCAATTGCAGGTATCCAAGCACCACCATCACCATAATTATTCAAAAATAGGTCTGTTGTTTTTGTGTTTTCCTCAATCCATTTGTAAGCTTCAATATCATTTGGGGTTACCATACTGTTGATCTGTGAACTTCTTATAAAAAATGAATATCTTGAAATTGAATTCTGAATAAAACCAGTAAACACTAAAAAGAGAAATACTAAAGCACAAACTCCCAATATTCTTTTAGTTATTTCTTTTTTCTTTAAATTGATAACTGCAGTTCTAGATATAAAGGTTATCAAACCTCCAATGAATATTGCAAAAGGTATCAAAGCCATTGTTGCTATTCTGTATGAAAATAAGATATAAGAAAATGGCAAAATATAATAATGAGAGTTGAGGATAAGAACAAATAGAATTCCAGTTACAATAAGATATTTTAAGGCTTCTTGTTTATTTGTGAATAACATACAAAAAAATCCTATGAAAGCTAAAAATGAGATAAATTTGCCATCATATTTTCTAACATTCATTGGAATCGTTACAATTGAATTTTTTAAATTTCCATGCCATGCAGTTATATGGTTTTGATTGAGTTCTGTTACCCAATCCCTTTCGCTTTTAGAAATAATATCAAATCTAAGATTTAATATAAAAGGAGACAATATCAATAATGAGATTATCACTATTAAAACATGCTTAATAATAAAGCTTTTTCTTAATTTTGATTTAATTAAATTAAACAAAAAAATTCCTATATAAATATATGAAAATATAAGAAGATAAGCAGAGTTTGTAAGAAAAGCAGAACATAAAACCAAAGAGATTATGAACATTGAAGATATTGATTCTTCTTTAAATAAATATATTAAAGATAAGCCAAGGATTACAAATGATAAAGACAAAATAGTGGAATTTCCCCCCCAACCAATATAACCCATTGGTTGATATCCTGCAAAAGATATAGTTAAAGATGTAACAAGGCTAATCCATTTATTATAAAATCTTCTGAGAAAAACATAAAGGCAAATGCTAAAAAAGAAATATGTAAAACCTGTCATTAAAAGCGTGCTTCTGTAAACAGGTGAATTTCCTATAAGGGATATCAAGGCAGAGATTGATTGAAAACCAGTGTTATATACACCAAAATGGTTTATTGGCAGGATTGGTTTATAACTCAAGGGAAACCCATTTTTCTCATATATTAACTTTGCAATATAAGTATGCATTGACATATCTGCGCCAGCTGCCACAATCTGGTTTCTCATGATTGGAGTGTATAATAACAAAACAATTATGAAGAATGCAATGATTATAATCTCCCTGTAATTTATCTTAATGTTAAGATTTTTCTTAAAATAACTAAAGTAAAAAACATATCCAAAACATGCTGCAGAAACAATATAAAATAAGAGTGTAAAAGGTATTTTTACGAACCTCAAAATCCAGAAAGCGCAAATCCAGAATGAGAGTGATAATCCAATTGTATAAACTACAATTTCGCTTAATCCTATTTTCTTAAAATCTTTAATGTAAAATATCAAAATGCCTGGGAAAATAAATATTATTACTGGCTTCCACACCAAGAATGAAATCAGAATTAAAATTGGAAAAATCAGTTCCTTGCATGATAATCTTAGTCTCATTTTATCTAATTTATTAATAGATTATATATATTTTATTGAAAAAATAGTCATAAAGTTTATATATAAATCACTCTTTTAGTAGTAAAATGGTTGAAATAGAATTTTACCCCATAGATATAAGCTATAGTGTAGAACAGGGCAAGGCAGTCATAAATCTGTTTGGAAGAACTGCTGATGGAAAGCAGATCTGTGTTCAGGATAACAGTTTTGAGCCTTATTTTTGGGTTATATCAAAAAAAGATAGTATAAATAAAATAGTGGAAAACATAGAAAAGATAAGGGTTGAGAAAGATAAGGAAATAAGCATAGTTACAAAAACACAGGTAAAGGAAAAGAAGTTCTTTGGAAAGAACATAACTGCAATAAAAGTATTTACAAAGCTGCCAAGAGATGTTAATATAATAAGAAATGAAATAAAAAATCTTGATGTTAAAACATATGAATTTGACATTTCATTTACAAGAAGATATCTAATAGATAAGGATATAATACCCCTGACCCTGTGCAAAGCAGAAGGTGAATTCATAAATAAAAAATCAAGAGTTTCTGTTATGAAAGCAGAAAAGGTGGGGAATATAGGTGATGAAATAATAGAAAATCCAAGAATACTTGCATTTGATATAGAAACATATAATCCAAGAGGGAAAAACATTGATGCAAAAAAAGATCCTATAATTATGATAAGTTTTTATGGCAATGAGTTAAGGAAAATAATAACATGGAAGAGATTTAAGACAGATAACAAAAACATTGAATTCGTTGACAGTGAGCTTGGTTTGATAAACAAATTCAGGGAAATTATAGGATTGTACAAGCCGGATATAATAACGGGCTATTTTTCTGACGGTTTTGATTTTCCTTACATTGAAGAGAGAGCAAAAAAGTATAATATAAACCTTGATATTGGCCTTGACTACAGCTCAGTAAAAATTAATAAAAGAGGTATTTCAACAGCAAAACTTACAGGTATTGCCCACCTTGACATATTCAAGTTCATAAGAAAAATAATGGGAACAACACTAGAGACAGACACATATTCCCTTAACTCAGTTGCAGAAGAGATTCTTGGAGAAAAGAAAAATGATGTTAACCTTGATAACCTTGCTTCTGTATGGGACAACAAACCAGAACAGCTTGAAGAGTTCTGTGATTATAATCTTCAGGATTCAAAATTAACATTCATGCTTTGCAAGGAAATTCTGCCAAATATAATCGAACTTATCAAAATAGTCGGGCTTCCAATAGCTGAGGTAAGCAGAATGAGTTTCTCACAATTGGATGAATGGTACTTGATAAAACAGGCAAATGTTATTAATGAAATTGCTCCAAACAAACCAACTTATGATCAAATAAAGGAAAGAAGAAATAATACATATAAGGGAGCATTTGTTTTCAAGCCTACACCTGGACTGTATAAAAATATAATAATTTTTGATTTCAGAAGCCTATATCCCACTATAATAACCTCCCATAACATTTCTCCGGACACGCTTAACTGCAGATGCTGCGAGGATGAAAAACATGTCCCGGAGTTTGATAAATACTGGTTTTGCTCAAAGAAAAAGGGCTTTATCTCAACAGTCCTTGAGGGTATAATAACGAGAAGGATGCGTGTAAAAGAAATAATGAAAACCGTTGATAAGAAAAAACTTAAGCTGTTTAATGCAAGGCAGTACGCATTAAAAACAATTGGAAACTCTATGTATGGTTACATGGGTTTTTTTGGAGCAAGGTGGTACTCGATAGAATGTGCAAGGAGCATAACCGCTTACGGAAGGTATTACATACAAAAGGTTATTGATGATGCAAAAAATGCCGGCTTTAAGGTGTTGTATTCTGATACAGATTCTGTATTTTTAATATTAGATGAAAAAACAAAGGATGATACAAAAAAGTTTGTTGAATCAATTAATGCCAATCTTCCAGACTTGATGGAAATTGAGTATGAAGGATTTTATCCAAGAGGAATTTTTGTTTCAGCAAAAGAGGGTGCGTATGGTGCAAAGAAAAAATATGCCCTGTTGTCAGAAGATAATCATATTATCATCAAAGGGTTTGAGACAATAAGAAGAAACTGGTCATTTGTTGCTAAGGAAACTCAAAGGGAGATTTTGAATATAATTTTAAAAGAAGGAAATCCAAAAAAGGCATTTGATTATGTGAAGGATATTATTACAGATTTAAGGGATAAAAAAATTCCTATTGAAAAAGTTGTTATACATACTCAGCTGCAAAAAGCAATAAGCGAATATGATTCCATTGGGCCACATGTTGCAGTTGCCAAAAGGATGATTAATAAGGGTATTCCTGTTGGTCCTGGCTCACTTATAAAATATGTCATAACAAAGGGGAAAATCAAAGAAAAAATAAGAGATAGGGCTAAGCTTCCAGAAGAGATAAGCAAAGACGATTATGACTCTGATTATTATATAAATAATCAGATAATTCCTTCTGTTGAAAAGATATTTGAGGTTCTGGGCTTTGAAAAAGATGATTTAATTAATAGCCTTAACCAAAGCAAACTTGATACATATTTCAAATAGTTAAGATGGCAATTGATGAAAGAGTAGATGCTTTTATTGATTTTGATGACACATTAATCAAAAATCATACACTTGGGAAAATCTTACTAAATGCAAGGAAATATCAGAAAGACAAAAAAAGAGTTATAAATTCTATGAAAGTTTTATGTTATATACATTAAATAAAGTTTTAAAAATAAATAGTGAAAAACAATTTAGGAAAATGATATCTATCTTAGAAGGGGTTCCTTATGTTATTGCCAAAGAAAATATAAAAGATGTTAGGTTAAAAAATCTTTCAAAAATAGATGAGCATTTAGGAAAGGGTAAGAAAACTTTAAGGATATTAAGCAGGAATGATTCCTATTTGGTAAATAATATATTAGAATCATATGATCTTAAAAAAACAGCTGTATGATAATTATAAAATTAGGATAAGTAATAAAATTATTGCAAACCATTTCAAACAAAAAAATAATGTTTTTACAGGAGAAGTTGAACTTATAGTTAACAATAAAATGGAACATCTAAAACAAGACAATAATCTACCATTTTTTGTTGACTTCTCAGACTGGTGGGAATGTTTAAGTTATAAGAAAAAATTTATAATTTGGTAAGATAATCTTTCTTTTCCCAAAATTCATCATTTGCATATATTTTCACAGTAGTATTATTTTTCAAATCAACTAATCCCCTGTATTTTAACAAAGGGCTAATGTGCCCTCTTATATCATCAACAGATTGTGCATTTAGCTGAAATCCTTTTTCTCTGTTTATATAGCTTAAGCTCGTGGGCTCTTTAATTTTTTTAACTAGTTTATTATTTCTCATATTTTAGAAGTTAAAAAGCTACTGCATTTAAATTTTGCGTTTTTTAGAAATAAAAATTAGAAAGGTTTATATAGAACAGATTCCAGAATACTAAGTGTAGGGGGTTCTAGGTGGAAAATCTTAATCTATTTGAGTCTATGGAATTTTTAGAACCAAAATGCCCAAAGTGTGGAACTGTGTTAGATTATGGTGTGAACACAAGGTTTGATGAAAAACTTGGAACACATGTATGCCTAGAGTGTAATTGTGTATTAAAATAATTCTTTTAAACAAAAATTATAAATATAAGCTTATTATTAAATTCTTTAATCATGAAAAAAATATCAAGAGATATTCCACTTTCAGAAATAACCTTAAGGCGCTATGAGAAGCCTCACAAAGAGACAAGAAGAGAGCTTATCAGAAAATTATGCCTAAGCATGGGGATTTTGCAGCCAGGAGATTCTCGTGATGTTATAGTTGATGTTCTTTATGTTCTTCTAAATGCAAAAAAGCAAAAAAAGAAACTAACATCAGAAGAAATTAAGGACAAAGTTGTTAAGGCAAGAAAAAAACACAAGCTGCCTCTTGCAGGAATAGCACCCTCAAACATAAGGAGACAGTTAAGAAGATTAAAAGAGTTATTTATAATTGAGAAAATAAACAATAATTATAGGATTACAGAATTTTTAAGCCTGGGTGAAATATTTGAGGAAAAGTTTGAGAGCTTTTTGATACCAACTGTTTTAACCAGAGTTAAGGAATACTTTAATGCAGTTGATGAAAACTTCAAAAAAAAGCAGTAAATAACTAAATCAGTATACTAATTTCTTATTTTTTCGTCAATAAACCGTCATGAAAAACAGCAAAGTTTAAATACTAGCTCGTCAATAAATCAATTACCCTATTTGGTTTGGGGGAGTATTCTAAAACAAAAAGGAGGTCAAAAAATGGCTGAAAAAGTAGCAAAAGTAGGAATTAAGAAAAAAGCCGGATATCTGTACTTTATTGATAAGGCAGGAGATATATCCAGAGTAGAGATGGCTCGAGGCGGAAGGAAGAAAGGAAGGAAGAAGAAGGAGAAAGTAGAAAAGGTAGGAGTCAAAAAAGTATCAGGATACCTTTACTTCATTGACAAGAAAGGTGACGTTTCAAGGGCAAAGATGGCTAGAGGCGGACACAAGAAAAAGAAGAAGAAAGCTAAGCCTAAGAAGAAAAAAGTAGTAAAGAAAAAGAAGCCTGCCAAGAAAAAGAGAAGAAGATAAATTTTCTTAATTTTTTATTTTTTATTTATACAAAAGATTTAATAACTAATTCTTATTCTTAATCATTATGTTTGAAATCTATGAGCCAATGGAAGATTCTTTTCTGCTGGCAGAGCATGTAAAAAAATATTCCAATGGTTTTGTACTGGATGTTGGAACAGGCTCTGGAATACAGGCAATAGCAGCCTCAGAAAAAGCCAAGTTGGTGATTGGAATTGATATAAGCAGGGATGCAATCAAACTAGCAAAGGAAAATGCATTTAAGCAGAATGTAAAAAATATTTGTTTTTTTGAAAGCAGCTTGTTTGATTTATTTAAAAAAATACAAGCAAAAAAGCAATTTAAAAATAATTTTCTAAAAGAAAATGAAAAAATACATGATTTTCTTGAAAAAAAGATTTTATTTGACTTAATAATATTCAACCCGCCATATCTTCCACAAGACAAATGCATAGAAGACAAAAGCATTTACGGCGGAAAAAAAGGCCATGAGGCCCTGGAAAGATTTCTTTCTGAGGCAAGCGAGTATCTAAAAGAAAACGGAAAAATTCTTATTGTCTTCAGCTCACTGACAAAAAAGAAAAAAGTTGATGAATTATTGAAGAATTACTGTTTTGAATTTAAGAAAATAGATGAAAAAAAATTGTTTTTTGAAACCTTGTTTGTTTATCTAATAAAAAAACCAAGTATGTTAAAAACACTGGAAAAAAAGGGCTTGAAAAACATAAAAAAATTTGCAAGAGGCAATCGCGGGCTTCTTTACAAGGCCTGCCTGAAAAAGAAAACAATTGTTATAAAAACAAAAAAGCCAGAAAGTGAAGCAAGTGGAAGAATTGCAAATGAAACAAAATGGATTAAAATATTAAACAAGCATAAGATTGGTCCTAAACTGCTTTTCTCAGGCAAGGGTTATTTTGCTTATGAATTTGTTGAGGGAGATTTTATCCTTGATTTTATTGAAAAAAATAACAAGAGAAATATCATTAAAACAATAAAAAATGTCTTTAACCAGCTTTACCTTATGGATAAGCTCAGGGTTGATAAGGAGGAGATGCATCGCCCATTGAAGCATGTTATAATTGACAAAAAGCCTGTTCTGATTGACTTTGAACGCTGCAAAATAACAGAAAAGCCAAAAAATGTAACACAGTTCTGCCAGTTCCTTATGTCTTGTAATACAGAGATATTATTAAAGCAAAAAAGAATTAAGCTCAATAAAAACAAAATAATAAACCTGGCAAAAACCTATAAGAAAGAGCAGACAAAAGAAAACCTTAATAATATTCTAAATATTTTAAACTAAAAATGCAATTCAACGAGAAGGTTTTAAAACTTACAAAAAGGATTCCAAAAGGCAAAGTAACAACATATAAAATCATAGCTGAAAAATTAAATATAAGGGCTTATAGGGCTGTTGGAACTGCGTTGCATAATAACAAAAGGCCAATAATAATACCCTGTTATAGGGTTGTTAACTCAAATGGATTTGTTGGTGGTTATGGCAAAGGCATCAAAAAGAAAATAGAATTGTTAAAAAAAGAGGGCATTAAAATAAAAAACAAAAAAATACAAGATTTCGAAAAAGTTTTGTTCAGATTTTAGTCTTTTTTCTTTTTTAATTTCTTGATTTCTTTCTCAAGCTTAAGCTTGTCAAGCAACTCCTTGTATCTGTTTCTAATTGTAACTTCTGTGACACCTGCAACATCAGCAACTTCCCTTTGAGTCCTTTTTTCTCCATGCAGTAATGCAGAAACATATAATGATGCTGCTGCAATCCCTGTTGGGCCTCTTCCAGAGGTAAGCTCTGCTTTTTGGGCCTGCTCAAGTATTTCAATTGCATTTGACTGTGTCTCTGCAGAAAGCTTTAGTGCTGAGGAAAATCTTGCTATGTAATCAGCAGGGTTGCTTGGAAGTATTGTTATTCCAAGTTCTCTTGTTACAAAACGGTATGTTCTTCCAATTTCCTTTTTCTCAATTCCACTTGCCTCAGATAATTCATCAAGTGTTCTTGGAACTTCATGCCTTCTGCATGCAGCATAGAGCGCCCCTGCAACAACAGATTCCATTGAACGACCCCTTACAAGGCCCTTCTGGACCGCCATAGTGTAAATCCTTGCTGCTTCCTCTTCAACACTACCAGGAAGCTTGAGATAAGAGGCAACTCTTTTAAGTTCCCCAAGTGCAAGCTTAAGATTTCTCTCAATAGCAGTTGAAATCCTATATTGCCATTTCCTCAATCTAAAGAATTTGTTTCTGTTTTTCTGACTTAATGAACTTAAGTCTGCTTTTCTTCCAATATCTGTACCCAAACCATGGTCAAACTGGGTATAGGTCATTGGAGCTCCAGCCCTTCTTTTCTTCTCAGATGAATCACCATCAAAATCATGCCATTCCTGTGTGAAATCAATCATCTTATCTTCAATGACTAGGCCACAGTCTCGGCAGATTACTTCTCCCCTATCCTTATTCCAGAATAAGTTTATGCTCCCGCATTCAGGGCATTTTTTTATATAATTAGGCATAATAGGCACCCCCAAAATTTAATACCTTTCAGTTAAAATAATTTTTAAACCAAATGTTTATAAATAGTATTTATGCATTATATATAAAGCTTTCGGTTTTTAAGAAAGATTTAAAAATGAATTCAATTTTTTCAGATAAATTATTTTTAAAACATTGCGAAAGCTTTAAAAGAAACAAATCATATTATTAGGATAATTCAAATGAAAGAACCAATTCCAAAAAAACTCTTTAAAATACTGGCATGCCCTGTATGCAAATCTAACCTTAAGTATAACAAAGATAAGAAAAAGTTAGTCTGCACAAAATGCAAGGCTATTTATCCTATAAAGGATGGAATACCTATATTAATTCCTCCTGAAATGCAGTAAAGCAAAAGTTATTTAAATTTAAGAGAAGTTCTGAATTACCAAGCCGGGATCGCATAATCTGGCATTGCGCTGGCCTTGAGCGGCAATAAGTTTGTTAAGGCATTTGCCCAAAACAGCCAGTTTCCGAAAGGATATCTGGGTTCAAAACAAATGGTTACGCTCATTTGATACGCAAGGGTGAGCATTGCTTAACAGCAAGCCCACCGAGCTCACTTCGTTCGCAACCATTGGTGAAAGTCCCAGTCCCGGCGGATTTTTTATTTTATGAGCAGAACATCTGTTGTATTTATGGCTAAATTTAATTCCTAGATAGATAGTGTTATTTCCTGATTATTGTTGGCTTAAAAAACCTTTCCTGAAACTTAACCAAGGCGAGTATAGCTTCATCTGTAAGATCTTTGCCTTTAGGAACAACAACAAGCTTGTCATCATTATCATCTTCTCTGTGGATAATTGCTATACAAACCCCCTTGAATTTCTCAACCGGTTTAAACACATCCAAAACATAAGCATCGAGATCATCTCCATCTGGCGCCTTTATACCCTGAACATAACCATAATTTATAGGATAGATAAATCCCCACTTGGGATGTTTTGAACCTAGCTTACGGTCTATCACTACTTCGATTTCTTTCCCAATCAATTTTTTTATGTCTTTATAGTTCAATATAATCAGCCTATTTTGATATATGGTTAAGTGTTTTATTTATAAAATTTACCTAAATGTTTTGGCACACCCCACAATGGTTGCAATTACCTCCTTCACAAGGCAGTGTTTGTTGCTGTAAAGCTGCTTTTTTTGCTTCTTTGTCCAGATATTTCTGTGATATGCCTATGTTAATGTTTTTCCAGGGTAAGCTTGAGTTTTTATAATTAAAATAGGTTTCCCATTTGTTGCTGAACCAATTCTTGATGTCCTTATAACTTATATCAAGTGTAGCTTTTTTTAGGTACAACCTGTATAATTTTAAACCATCTTCACTTGTGCCCCTCACAATTATGGATTCCAAAGCAATGGATTCTGGTGCCATAGTGACTATTTTTATAGTAGGATATTCTAAGAATTCTTGCCTTATTTTTTGAATCAAAGTCATGTAATTTTCAATTCTTTGCTGTGGTTCTCTTTCATATATTGTATGTGGTTTCTTGATATGGGTATTTATGTTTAGTTCTAATATGTGTTTATCTGCTGGCGTTTTGTTCAGTTTTTTGAGGATTTTTTGTGAAAGGCTGATTAGTTCAAGAGATTCTTCATCTGTCTCTCCAGGAAATCCAATTATAAAGAATAGTTTTAATTTTTTGATTTTATTTTTCCTCACAATGTCAACTGCTGTAAACAAGTTTTCATTGGAGATTGTCTTATTTATCATCTTCCTAATTCTTAAAGATGCTGTTTCTGGGGCTACTGCTAATTCTTTTGCCTTTAACCCAAAATAAAATTCACCAAGCTCATAATCTAAAAGATCCGCTCTCTGTGACCTAAGGTCTATTTCAAAACCCATATAAATCAAGGAGGAGTATATTTTCTTTATATTGGGATGCTCATTTTCAGAAGATGCAACCAATCTTATTTTATTTGTAAATTTTCTTATTTGTTTTGAAAGGGTAATTATTTTTTCAGATGATCTGAACCTTGGTTTCCTGAAAATTGTGCCGAGCATGCAGAAACGGCATCCTCTGCCGCAGCCTCTTCCTATTTCTATGAATGCAAAATCTGAAAACAATGTTTTACTTGAAATAATTGGAAGAAAGATGTTTTTTTCAAGGTCAGCTATTTTTGCTTTTTTCACTATCTTTTCCTTTCCAAAAGAGGGGATATATACCCCCTGAAATGAGTTTACTTCCATTAAGAAAGAGAGGCGATTATTTCGGCCGTCTTTTTTTTCATAGGCATCTAGAATCTTGTCATATACTTTTTCAGCCTCACCTATGACTATCACATCTGCAAATGGTGAAATGGGATCTGGATTATATGTTGGACACATCCCTCCCACTATGATAAGGGGATCTTTTTCTTTTCGTTTTTCTCTCAATGCTGTAATTCCTGCCAGTTTCATCATCTCAAAAAAATGCAGATAGTTCAATTCATAGTTGAACGAAAATAATAGGATATCAAGAGTATTAATTGGTTCTGAGAATTCTTGTGAGAGGAGAGGTATTTTTCTTGATTTATATTCTTCTACTAAATCCTCATCAGGATAGTAAAATCTATAACCAACAAAGTTTTTATGATCATTTGTTTTAAAATAAAGATATTGAAAACCTATTGTGTGCATTGCATATTTATATTCTGAAGCAAAGCCTATTCCAACTGTATACTTTGCGGTTTTTTTTCTAGAGAAGTCAACTTTGCCCCCCTGTTCCGAACTGTTCAGCTCATAGTTGCGCTGGATTATTTTTTGCATTTTGGATTAGTTTTTTTCTTATTTTATAAAAGTTAAAATATTCTTTTTGTTCATCAAAAGTTTTTATATGGCCCTCTTTCATGATTATATTACCATCTATTATGAGATAAACAGGTGTTGGGTTTTGATCAATTAAGTATTGAATAAATTTATCTGGATCAGAGAAGGGCTTATTAACTGAGTAAAGGTTAAGATCAGCAAGATAATTTTCCTTTATAAACCCTTTTTTTCTAAAACCAGAGGCAATTGCTGGATTTATAGTTATCATCATGAATAGTGCTTTATTGTCTATTTTATCTCCCCAGAGTGATTTTGCATATCTCAAAGAGCTCAGAAGTGATGGAGTTGGGTTTGTTGCAAGACCGTCTGTGCCTATTGAAAGGTTTATTCCAAGCTCTTCCATTTTCTTTGCTGAAGGGATTCCTTCCTTGAGGTTTATATTTGATTGTGGACATAACGTTATGTTTGTCCTGGTTCCTGCAATAATTTCAAGGTCTTCAGGTGATACATAACAACAATGGATTAGATTAGTCATTGGCCCCAAGAGACCATATTTTTCAAGCATTGTTATTTCTGAGACTTTATTTGAATTTTTGAATCTCTTTGTCATATCTTCTGTTTCTGCAATATGTATTGCTAAAGGTCTATTCTTAAAATTTTCCAAGCATTTTAATTCAGCAATTTTTTTAAGTATTTTTTTATCCACTTTCTCAAGAGAATGTATCCATAACCCAGCCAATATATGTTGGGTGTTATTTTTTGTTTGTGAATCATATCTGCCCACAAGTTTTATTTTTTTAATAGATAAGTCATAAAATTTTTTAAGTTTTTTAGATTTCATCAAAGGGTAGCCAAGGCAGCCCCTGATACCAGATTGCTTTACAGCAGTCCAACCTCTAGCACAATTCACAAGAGAGATTCCATTTTTAATCTGTTCAGCTAATGAAACCATAGAAATTGTATTATATTCCAAATCTGTATTGATTAACAACGAATTTTTATCTGTATACTGCAAGTAGTTCTGTAAGGAATCAAGGGGTGCTAGATCCCTAAAAACTGTTTCTCCTAGGTGAAAATGAGCATTATTAAAAGAGGGAACTGCAATCAAGTTCTTGCCATTTATAATTTCACAGTCTTTATAATATTTGTTTGAAGACTTCAGTTTTAAAGTGCCCTTGTTTATTAAGATATTTTTATTAATTTTGAATGAAAAATTCTCATCAAGGAAAGTAATATTTTTAACTAATAAATTCTTAGTTTGATTTTGTTTCATTTTGGTTTAAAAAATAGTGTTGGCAGATATCCGTCATGAATAGAACTGAAAGACTTATCTGTCTTATATTTCCTGAGCTTCAACGGAAGATCAAAGTTTTTTGGACAATAAGGGTCCCTTTTTTCCAAGGTACCATACCAAAGGTATCTTCGGTCTACAGCTCCACCCTTGCAGCGATTCCTATTTGGGCAGCTTTCACAATCTTTTGGTAGACTGCTTTTCCTTATTTTTGTGAAAATATTTGATGAGTTGATTTTTTGGAGAACATCCTTATCTGTAATATTGTATGACTTGAATTCCTCATTTATTAAATAGGTTGAGGGGTATATTCCCCCATCTGGAAGAATTCTCATGCTATTAATCCCTGATGAATCCGGGTTTATATCAGAATCTGTTAAAATAGAGCTAAAAAGTGGATCACTTAATGAACATATTATATGGTTCTCATTTATCCAGTCCAGAGCAAGGATTATTGCTTTTATTTTTGGGGGTTTTAATGTACATAATTTGTTTACGGGCCTGTATAAATTGAATCTGATAAGCGCCCCATATTTTTTTGCTATTTTGAAAATTTTCTCCAGGTTTTCAATTTTAAGGGTATCCTCAATCCCCATTACCACAATTGTTGATTGTATTTTATGATCCCTGCAGAACCGGAGTGTATCAATAGCCCATTTATAGGCATTAGAATTGCCCCTAAAATTGATATGTTTTTTTTCATCACCAAAATCCAAAGAAACATCTATCTCATCAATTGCCTTAGCAATTATATTCCCATAAGCCCTATTTTTTTTAATCATCATTGAAAGGGAACCGTTTGTAGTAATTGCCTGTTTTATTTTAGGGTATTTTTTCCTTATATATTCTATTAAAATATACCAATCAGCAGAAATCGTATTCTCACCAGTTCCAAAATTAATATCCCTTATCTCTTTATGATTCTTATCAAAGAAATTTAGCCATTTATTGAGTGGGAGATCATTGTTTGTTCTTCTATATTTACTGTAGCAAAAAGAGCAGGACATATTGCAGTGAGATGTGATTCCTAAGCCAATCATCCATTTATGTGAAGTCATATCTAAAATAATAAGCGTCCTATTTAAATACCTTTCTATTAAAACTACTGACTAATAGTAAAAAAGATAAGATTTATATAGTTTCCCTAAAATCAAGAATAGTATGCCCAACAAAAAAAGTTTGTATGAATATCTGGAATCAAGAGTTTATCCTAATCTATATGTTGTTATAGAAGGAGTTACGTGTTCAGGTAAAACAACAGTTGGAAAGATTTTAAGCAATGTTCTTGATGGCAGCTGGGAATATTACAAAAGACCAATAAATGCAGAAAAGATTGAGAGGATAAATAGATCTGCATTTGAAAGATTAAATAAAACTGGTTGTTATGATTATTTAGCAGATCTAATAACTGGAAACAAAGAGGTCTTAAAGCTGTTGAAAGAGGGATACAATATAGTGAGGGATCGTAATGCAATATCTCATCTCACAACATTAGAAATCATTGGACCTGAATGCCCATTAAGGAAAAATTGTCTTGAAGGAACTCTTAATGCTATAGCTAATGATCCAAAACCAGATTATCTGTTTATCCTGGATGCTCCATTTGGAGAGCTAATAAGAAGGTCTAAAGCCAAACAATTGTCAAAATATGATAGTTTATTCCTTAAGAAGGATTTTGTAGGAATGTATAAAAAGTTAATTAGTGCCAAAGCTAGAAATTTATATAACACAGATGTTACAGAAATAATAGAGATTAATACAGAAAGTTTAAGTCCTGATGGGGTAGCTAAACTTATTAAAAGAAAAATCAAGAGAGTTTCTTAAGGTACTAAAATAGGTTGAGCAAGTATGAATATTTTATTCAACTATCCCAATAAATAAAGAATAATAATTCGTTTTCTGGTTTAGTTGATATGCTAAGCTATAGACCATAAGATTATTATATAACTACATCTTTGCAAACACAAAGGAAACCAAAAAGCAGCAAAAATAGTTGGTTTTTTACTTTAATGTCCGGACGTCCAGTCCCGGCGGTTTTTTATTTGGAACAAAGATGAAATATGATGTTATAGGCATTGGATATCCTCTTCTTGATAAGGTTGCAAAGGTTAGCGAGGATTTTATAGTTAAGAATGGCCTTACAAAGAGTAAGATGCACCTTGTAAATTCTGAGCAAAGCAGGAAGATACTTTCCATGCTTGATGAAAACTTTGTAAAAAATTCTCCTGGTGGAAGTGCTGCAAACTCACTTGTAGCAGTATGCAGGCTTGGGGGAAATCCTCTTTTTCTGGGAATGACTGGAAATGATTTTAATGGCAATACTTATCGAAATCTTATTAAGAAGATTGGTATTATGTCTGATTTAAAATCATGCAATGAAATGCAGGGCACATCTGTTATTATGGTAACTCCTGATACAGAAAGGACAATGGTCACCCATCTTGGAGCTGCAATGGAATTAAGCATAGAACATATTAACCTTAATAATATAAGTAATTCAAAGATATTACACTTTGCTGCATATCAATTGGATGGTGAAAAACCGGCAGAAGCAGTATTTTATGCAATGGAATATGCAAAAAAGAATAATATCTTAATTTCAATTGACTTGGCAGACCGTGCACTGATAGAAAGGCACAGGGAAAAAGTAAATAAGATAATGAAAGATTATGCTGATATTATCTTTGTAAATGAAGATGAAGCAGAAAAGCTAACCAACAAAAAACCAATTGAGGCAGTTGAGGAAATAAAAAAATCCTGTGATATTGCAATTGTAAAGATTGGAGAAAAAGGCAGTCTTATTATGAATAATGATGGCCTTCACAAAATAAATGGCTTTAAGGTAAACGCCATAAACACAACCGGAGCAGGAGATGCTTATGCTGGCGGCTTTCTCTATGGAATCTCACATGGCTTTGATGTAAAAACCTCAGGAAAGATTGCTTCTTATGTTGCTGCGCAGGTTGTTGCAAGCCATGACTCAATGATAAACAGAAACTTACAGGAAGAAATAAAGAATATCATTAAAGAGTAATTTCTTCTTCCATCTCAGGAATTTTTGTCTTTATGCCAAGCTTTTCAATTCTTTTTGAGAAAGGTATCATTGCCTCTTCTTCACCATGCACTATAAAGACTTTTTTTGGCTTTGGAGAAAAATGCTTGAGCCAGTTAAGCAGGCCTTTATAATCTGCATGGGCTGAAAAACTATCAATTGATTCAATCTTTGCCTTGACAACTACTTGTGTTCCCAAAAGCCTTATTCTTTTTTCCCCTCTTTTTATATAATAGCCAAGAGTGCCCTTTG
This sequence comes from Candidatus Woesearchaeota archaeon, assembly GCA_017610275.1. Lineage (GTDB taxonomy): Archaea > Nanobdellota > Nanobdellia > Woesearchaeales > CG1-02-33-12 > CG1-02-33-12. The sequence goes on along the minus strand of JAFCCI010000001.1, from coordinate 30,781 downwards.
CCTGATAGCCCACAAACAGCATTGTGTTTCTTTTATTCCATATATTGTGCTTTATGTGATGTTTTATCCTGCCGCCAGTACACATCCCGCTGCCTGCAATTATTATGCATGGCTCATGAAGGTTGTTAAGCTTAATTGAGTCTTTTACAGAGAGAGTATATTTTAATCCAGGAAAAGAAAATGGGTTGTCTCCTGATTTAAGAAGCTCTAGTATTTTTTTATCATAGCATTCAGGATGCCTCTTGAAAACTTCTGTTACCCTTATGCCCATAGGAGTATCAACATAAATATTTATCTTAGGAATTAGGTTTTTCTCAACTAATTCGTTAATATCATAAAGAATCTCCTGTGTTCTTTCAACTGCAAATGCAGGGATAAGAAGCTTTCCACCATTATTATAGATTTTATGTATTATACTGAGAAGCTCTTGCTTTCTTTCTTTTATTGGCGGATGTATCCTGTCTCCATAGGTTGACTCAATAAATATGCAGTCTGCCTTTTTAATATGCTCCAGATTTTTTATTATTGGTGTGTTTTCCTGACCAAGATCACCTGAGAAAACAATTGTTGTGATCTTACCTTCCTCAATTATTTTAACCTGAATAAAGCTTGACCCAAGGATATGGCCTGCATCATAAAAAGTTGCACTAATATTCTCAGAAATTTGGATAGTTTTGTCATATTCAATAACATCAAATAATTTCATTGTATTTTCAACATCCTTTTCAGTATATATTGGCTCTCTTGGTGGCTGGCCTAATCTTTGTCTTCTCTTATTCTCTAATTTAACATCATACCAGTTTATTTTTGCAGAATCCAGCATAATAATACGGGCCAAGTCTTTTGTTGCTGATGTGCAATAAATTTTTCCATTAAAACCTTCTTTCACAAGCTTAGGAATCCTGCCGCAGTGGTCAAGATGCGCATGTGTAAGGAGAAGTGCTGAATAGTCCTTTGGGTTAAATCCAAAATTTCCATAGTTTAAGGCTGTCTCTTTCTTGCTTCCCTGAAACATGCCGCAGTCAATAAGAATTTTGTTTTTTCCTGTAACCAGGCTATAGCAAGAGCCGGTTACTGTCTTGGCTGCTCCAAAAAGTTTTATTTGCATATAATATTTCCTAATAGAGCTAGTATTTATTTGTTTTCTTTGTTAAATATTTTATATGATATAAATATTTTTAAAGATGCTCATTTGTTTAAGTTTTAGGGTGGTATTATGACAAGGGGCAAGTTAAGTATTCTCGCCTGTGAATCAGGGAGACATTTTGCAAAGAAAATTCTAGATGAGATTATTAAAAAAAATGGAGATGTTAGATTTATTAGTTCTAGTGAAGTAAAATTTGCAAACACAGAAAGAAAATCAGTTATAAAAGAGAGTATAAGGGGAGCAGATGTTTATATTATTCAGGATGTTGAAAATTCTGCTAATGGGTGTTCTGTTGATGAAAATTTAAGGGCATTAAAAACAGCTATTGATGCTGCATGGAGAAGTGATGCAAATTATATAACAACAATTATTCCTGTATTTCCCTATGCAAGGCAGGATAAACAAAAGGGAAGGGAAGGAATAACTGCAGCAGCAGTTGCAAGAGAGATTGAGGACGCTCATGCAAATCGTGTTATAACCTTAGATGTGCATAACACATCTATTGCTGGATTTTTTAGAAAGGCTAAATTTGAAGATTTACATGCCTCTAAAAATATTATTGATTATATTAAGTGCCATAAAAAAATGTTCAATCTTGAAAATTTAGTAATTATGCCTCCCGATTTGGGTGGAGCACCAAAAGCTAAACATTATGCTAAACAACTTAAAACACGCTTAGTTTTTGCCTATAAGGACAGAAACTATGATGTGCCTAATTCCCTTGAATCAACCCAGATAGTAGGAGAGGTTAAAGGGAGAGATGTTCTAATAATAGATGACATGATTGATACTGCTGAAACTTTGATAAATGTTGTTAAGAAAGCTAAAGAAAATGGTGCTAAAAAGATATATGTGGCTTGCAGCCTTGCTTTATTTAATGGAAATGCATTAGAAAAAATAACAAAAGCTTATGAAAAGGGGCATTTAACAGCAGTTATTGGAACTGACGCTGTTTATCACAAAAATGATTTCCAGGAAAACAATCCTTGGTATAAAGAGGTTTCTGTTGCAAGTTACTTTGCAGAAGTTATCAGCAGGTTAAATCATAGCAAATCAATAAGTAAATTGCTTGAATAATTTAATAAAAGGTGGTTAAACTGAAAAACAGAATAAGGGTTGGTGTTTTAATCTTTGAAAATAATAAGATATTATTAGTTAAGCATGTTGACCCTGTAACAGGGTTTACCTGGTGGGTGCCACCAGGCGGTGGATTAAAAGAAACTGAATCTATTTTTGAGTGCGGGAAAAGAGAGGTAAAAGAGGAAACAAACCTAAATGTAAAATTAGATAAAATTGCTTATATAAGGCAATTAATTTTTCATCAGCAGAAGGCTAATAATATTGAGATATTTATAAATTCCTTAAGCCACAAAGGAAGAATATCTATTAAAGGAATTATTGGAAAAGGAGAAGATGAGAATTATATTAAGCAAGTAAAATTCTTTTCAAAAAAAGAGCTTAATAATATCAAGGTTTTTCCTTCTGTTATAATTGAAGAAATGTGGGAAGACCATAAAAAAGGATTTCCTTCTATTAAATTCTTGGGAGTAGAAGATGACTCAGAGCATGGCATAATAGAATAGTTTTTTCTTTGAAAAGGAGTTAATTTAAATATACATATTCCGAAAAATCTCCGAAGTTTTTTAAAAAGATTTATATATGCCTGATAATAATCTTATTTTAGTTAATCTTATAATTAAAGCAAGCAGGTGGATAATATGGCCAAAAAACAAAATAAAAAAAATAATACTAAAAATACAAAATCAAAGGAAAATGACCAGTTCAAGGAAATTAAGTCAAAGCTTCCAAAAGATGCCCAGAAAAAACTAAAGGCAATCAAGTCAAAGCTTGATAAATTTCAAAAACTAATTCTGAAAAAGTTTGAAAATTATATAACCGGCATTGCGCTTCTGCCGCCAAAAAAGCCAGAAAAAGATGAAAAACCAAGTGAGCAGATTAATGTTCTTGTTTTAGTTGATGATTCTGACAGCAAGAAGATGTCTAAGGATGAGCTAAAAACAAAACTCTCATCAATAATAGAAGAAATGGCAAAGGAAGTTGATAAAAACCTTGCTCCGCAGACAATTATTCTTTCTGAACTATGGCAGAGCTGCTATGATGCAAAATATGAATTATTAGAGCTTATTGCAATGTCTGCCCCTGTTTATGATACTGGAATGCTGTCTGCCATAAAGATAGCTGAGATTCATAAGTCAATGGTAATTAAGAAGTTTGAGAAATATATTGTAAGCTATGTACTTGCAGGCTCTCTTGTGCAGGGAAAGTCAACAGCTGAGTCAGATATTGATGTTTTTATTGTTGTAGATGACACAGATGTCAAAAAAATGACAAGGGCAGAGCTGAAAGACAAGCTAAGGGCAATAATAATAACAATGGGAATGGAAGCTGGCGAAATTACAGGAATCAAGAACAAGTTGAATATTCAGGTGTATATACTTACAGACTTTTGGGATAACATAAAAGAAGCCAACCCAATAATATTCACTTTTTTGAGGGATGGAGTTCCATTCTATGACAGGGGAATATTTATGCCTTGGAAGCAGCTGTTGAAAATGGGCAAGATAAAGCCATCTGCAGAAGCAATCGATATGTACATGAACAGCGGTGAGCAGATGCTAAAGCATGTAAAGTCTAAGATAAGGGATTTGGGAATGGAAGACACGTTCTGGGCTATCTTAACACCAAGCCAGGCAGCGCTTATGCTTTATGGTGTTCCGCCTCCAACACCAAAGGAAACTCCTGAATTGATGAGGCATCTTTTTGTAAAAAAAGAAAAAATGCTGGAGGATAAGTATGTAAAAATACTTGAAAACAACATACAAGTCAGAAAGGATCTTGAGCATGGAAAAGACAAGGAACTTAGCGGCAAAGAAGTAGATTTATTATTAGGGAACGCAGAAGACTATCTTAAAAGAATAAAGAAATTGTTCAGTCAGATAGAAAAAATAAGAGAAGAAGAATCAATGCTTCATGTTTATGACACAGTTCTTACAGTTATAAGAGATATCCTTAAGCTAGAGGGAATAGAAAAAGCCAGTGATTCGGAAATAGTAAAAATATTTGAGAATGAAGTAATAAGCAAAGGAAAGATTCCTGCAAAGTTCCTAAGAATACTGCATGCCATAATGAAGGCAAAGAAAGACTATGACAACAAAAAACTGACAAAGGCAGAGATTGAGAAGGTTAAAAAAAGCTCTCAGGAATTTATTAGGTTTATGATAGAGCATATTCAAAGAAAAAGGGGCATTGATGTTGAAAGAACAAAGATAAGAGTAAAATACGGAGACAAATATGGAGAAGTTCTTTTGCTTGGAAAAAAGGCTTATATTACACATGATATTGACAAGGAGGAAAAAAAGATTACTAAGGCAGAAATAATGTCTAACGGCGGCTTAGGAAGAATCACTAAGAGTTCTCTTGAAGAGCTTGAGAAAGAGCTATCAAAGATAGAGATTCTGTCAAAGGTTTTTATAAAAGAGCCAATATTTGAAGACATGAAAAAAATCTTTGGCAAGAATGTAGAGATATTGATTAACTACTGATTTAATCTTTTTTAATTATACTCTGGATTATATATTTTCTATTTTACTTAAGTTTATTAACTAGAAAGATATTATATTAATATTGGGGGTTTATATGAGATTAAACTATAAGACAGGTTATAAGATATGTGATGCCATGACAAAAAAGCCTGTTTCTGTTTCACCAGAAACTTCTATTGAAGAATGTGCTTTAAAGATGAGGGACAATCACATAGGAAGTCTTGTTATAACAAAGGATTCTCAACTTCTTGGCATATTGTCTGACAGGGATATTGTAAGAAGGGTTATTGCAAAAAAACTAAATCCTAAAGAATTAAAGGCTGAAGAAGTGATGATAAAAAAAGTCATAACAATCAACCCTGAAAAAGATATTTATGATGCTCTCAAAAAGATGAAGGACAGCGATGTAAGACACCTTCCTGTTATGAACAAAAAAGAGATGGTTGGCTTGCTTACACTAAAAGATATACTTAAAATACAGCCAGAGCTGTTTGAGCTAATGGTTGAGAAGTTTGAATTAAGAGAAGAAGCAAGAAAACCTATTTTTGGCGGACCAATATCAGATGGTATATGTGAAGCTTGCGGTTTTCCATCAACAAACCTAAGAGAAATTGAGGGCTCATTTCTTTGCACAAGGTGTGCATCCAAAAAGCTTTAGAAACCTTTAAATATATTCTATTTTTCTGTTCTATCTATCCTGCGGGGGTAGCAAAGTCTGGTCAAATGCGCAGGACTTAAGACTAAATAATGGTTATAAGGCAGAAATCCTGTCTCTTAGTGAGTCCGTGGGTTCGAATCCCATCCCCCGCATCATAAATATGGTGATAAAAATGATAAAAACAAAAACATTACAAATTATTGTATTAATTTTTTTAATTAATACTCTCCTTGTAACAGCATCTATAGACTCAAGCTATAAATGCAGGGAAAGAAACTGTATGGAAGGCACAGAAATAGATTTCACTGTAAACATATACAATAATATTAATAAAAGCATTAATGTGGGTGATGTATACATAAAAGACAAGGATTATGGTGTTATTCTTGGATTTGACCTTGGTGAAAAGGTAGTTTTAGGTCCAGATGATGTTCGTAGCTTTAACTTCACAAGTTTGGTTAAAGCTCCAACAAAAGGCTATACATTTTATTATGTTTCATGTTTTAAGATGTCTTATGTTAGTAATCCAGAAGAAATTTTTGAAATATGCGGCAAGACAGTAAATAGCCTTACAGTTATTCCATTATCAGAGATTGAATGCAAAGAGGATTCTGAGTGTGAGAATGATGAATATTGCAATACATTCAGTATTTACAAATGCAGGAAACTGGAATGTAATCCTAATGAAACTGCAGTCAATCATTCATGTGCTGTAATAGAGCCAAAGAAAATAATTGTTATTAATTGGTGGAATATTATATTAACATTTGGATTTATTGTTTTGGCTGTTGTTTTATTGTTTTTATTCATAGGAAGAAAACAAAGGCATGAAGAAGAGGATTACATAGATATGACTGCTGGATTTGGTGAAGAGGAAGAACCTCCTAAAAAAGAAGAAACAGATAAGGAAGAAGAACATAAAAAAGAAAAACTGGATAAAGAGAATAAAAGGATTGAAGAATCTTTTAGGGAATTAAAAGAAGATCAGCCTGAAAAAGATAAAGAGAGTAAGGAAATTAGGGAACTTGCTCAAGAACCTAAACAAGAAAAACCTGAAAAAGATGAAGCAAATTATCATAAAAAGGATGTTGGGAGGGATGAAGAAATTAAAAAAAAGAAACCTAAACCTAAAAAGAACAACAAAAAGAAATATAAGCGCGTAAAGCAGGCCAAACCAGTTAATACAGTTTCAGACTATGTCTCATTTGAAGAGAATAAGAAAAAGAAAGAAGAAATTGAAGATAATGACATAGAAGTTATGGATTACGGCGGTTACGAAGATGATGACGAAAGTAAAGATATATTATAATTACATAAATTTTATTAATGCCCCGGTGGCTTAGTGGCTATAGCGCCACCTTGGTAAGGTGGAGGTCGCGAGTTCAACTCTCGCTCGGGGCTTTTCTAGATAATTTTCAGGGGATTCCGGTCGAAGACTAGGAATCGCCCAGATTTTTTTAAAAAATCTGTTTCCACAACATTTAAATATTAATTCTAATCTTATATTCTTAATTGGGCCTGTGATCTAGTGGCTATGATATCACCTTGACGATTTTAAAAAATCAAAATGGTGAATATCCCCGGTTCGAAACAGCTTCTTGTTAAGCTGGCACGCATGGCGGGCATTGAATTAAAAATTCAAGCCCACCGAGCTCGCTTCGCTCGCAAGTGCTTTGAAAGTCCGGGTGGGCCCATCACAGCAATTTGTTTACGAGCGAAGCGAGCATGAGGGACTTCAATTGCAGTGCAATTGAATGTCGCTCTTTGCGTATCAAATGAGCGTAACCATTTGAGAGGTGAATAATATCAGAAAAATAAAAGAGGAATTTTCAAAATATTTTGTCTTACTATTCTTTGTTATAGCTACTTATATGGTTTTCCTGGTTATCAAACCATTTATAATCCCAATATTAACCAGCATCATAATTTCATATATATTCTATCCATTATACAAATGGGTCAATAAAAAAACCAAGAGAAAAAACCTTTCTGCTATAATTATAATGATCCTTATCCTAATTTTAATAATTACACCCATTTTTTTTATTGTAAATTCACTTACAAGAGAAGTAACGACTGTTTATATTAATTCAAAACAAAGGATTGCAGAGGGAAATATAATTGGCATAGGTCCTGATTCTAGTGTTCTGTGGAAATTAAACTCTTTCCTGGTTGATATAGCAGAGAAACCGCAAATTAGTTCTTCCATCGACAATATCACAAACACTATAATAAGTTCATTATCAAACTTCCTATTTACAATACCAAAAAGAATACTGAGCTTTTTTGTTATGATATTTTTAATCTTTTTCATGTTAAGAGATGGAGAATTAATGGTCAAAAAAATAAAATATTTTATTCCATTAAAAAAGAATCATCAAAATAAGATAATAATAAAATTTGGCAGTGTTACACATGCTGTTGTTTATGGCCATTTCATAACAGCATTAATCCAGGGTATGGTTGGTGTATTGGGCCTGTATATATTTGGAGTTAAATCACCTTTAGTGTGGGGCGTTATTATGTTAATTGCATGTATGATTCCATTTATTGGAGCTCCGGTAGTATGGTTTCCCCTTGGTGTGTTAAAATTAATTGATGGTCTGACAACTAATACTGCTTCAATAACTATAATGGGAGTAGGACTGCTTGTTTATGGCTTTGTTATAGTTGCATCAATTGACAATTTAATAAAGCCCAAAATCATTGGGGATATGGCAAGAATCCATCCTACAGTAATATTGATTGGTGTTTTAGGTGGATTATTAATGTTGGGGGTTATAGGAATTGTTGTAGGTCCCTTGATACTATCACTATTTTTGACATTTGCTGAAATCTATAAAACAGAGATTATCTAGAAAATGAGACTAAAAGTTAAGGATATTGATATTGCAACAGGCTGGCCTCTTGTGGCAGTAATGAATGAGATTGACGCACTGAAGCTTGATATTCACCATGGAGACAGGGTCAAAATTAAAAAGGGAAATAAGAGTGTTATTGCAATAATAGATATTTCTGAGTCCAAAAAAACAGTTCCAGGCGGCCAGATAGGGTTATATGAAGAGGTTCTAACCAAGCTAAATGTAAAATCAGGCAATTTCGTTGATGTATCTCTTGTTGAAAAGCCTGTTTCCATACAGTATATTAAGAAAAAATTAAAAGGCAAAAAACTTAGTTATGAAGAATTTTATCAGATCATTGATGATATTATCAAAAATAAATTAAGTGAGATAGAGATAACATATTTTGTTTCTGCCTGCTACATGCATGAACTTGATATTGATGAGAGTGTCTCACTGACAAAAGCAATGGTCAGCACAGGAGATATATTAAAATTTAATAAACATCCTGTAATGGACAAGCACTGTATTGGGGGGGTTGCTGGAAACAGGACAACAATGGTTGTTGTGCCTATAATCGCTACAGCTGGCTTAATAATTCCAAAAACATCGTCAAGGAGCATAACAAGCCCTGCAGGAACAGCTGACACAATGGAAGTGCTATGCAGTGTATGCTTTTCAATCAAAGAAATAAAAAATATTGTTAGAAAAACAAATGCCTGCCTTGTATGGGGCGGCTCTGTTAACCTCGCGCCTGCAGATGATAAAATAATAAGAATAGAGCATCCTGTATCCCTTGATCCAGAGGGCCAGCTTTTGGCCAGCATTTTGGCAAAGAAAAAATCTGTTTCTGCAACACACCTGCTTGTTGATATACCTGTTGGTAAAGGGGCAAAAATAGAAAATAGAAAAAGGGCACTTCATTTTAAAAGGCTTTTTGAGGCAATATCAAAAAAGCTTGGAATAAAAATCAGGGTTGTAATCACAGATGGCTCTCAGCCAATAGGAAATGGGATAGGCCCGGCACTGGAAGCAAGGGATGTTATGCGGGTTTTGGAAAATGATTTAAGGCAGCCTCTTGATTTAAGGGAAAAATCAGTTAAAATGGCAGGGCTTCTTCTTGAGATAGGAGGAAAAGCAAAAAAAGGAACTGGCGCTAAAAAGGCAATGAAAATACTTGAATCTGGATCTGCTTACAAAAAAATGATAGAAATCATTAAAGCACAGGGCGGCAAAAAGATAAAAGCTGATGATATAAAAATAGGAAAATTTGCATATAACTTTAAAGCAAATAAATCAGGGCTTATTGTTCATATAGACAATGAATCAATCTCAAAAATAGCAAAGGCTGCAGGTGCTCCACTTGATAAGATCGCAGGAATTTATCTGCATAAGCATGTTAAGGATTCTGTCAAGAAAGGGGATAAAATATTTACAATCCATGCTAAAAACAAGCAAAAGCTAAGCTATGCTGTCAATGTTCTCAAAAAAACAGATGGTATTATTATTAAACAAGTTAACTAATTCTTGGTGAGTAAGTGACTAAACAAGCCACAATAATATTAATGTTGTTACTCAATTGTGATAACAAAAACGAAACATTTATATAGTAGTTATACTATTTACATCATATATAAGATAGTTTAATATATAAAACAATAAAATAAAAAGAAGGAGGCAAAAATGGTAAGTATAGCGGATTTAAATGAATCATATAAAAAAGTTGAAGATTTAAAACAAAATACATATGTTTTAGCAACAAAAACTCTTGTAGATGCTGTAGCTAATGTAAGAGATAGAAAATGGACTAATTTAACTGAAGAAGGAAAAAAGACAGCTGCTAAAAATTATACAAACAAAATAAATGAAGAAGCCATCAAACTTGCAGGAGGCTCAATAGAGAGACATAATGAATTTACACCAATTCTCCTAAATCCAGGAGGATTCACAGACGAACACTATAAATCAATTACCCAAGATGTGAGTACAGCAGCATCTATTTACACAAATACAATGGATGACTTAACAAAAAAGCTTACAATGGGAGTTTATAATAAAATAGAAGCTGCAACAAGTACTACCAGTCTTAAAAACGAACTAGCCGGAGAATTAAATGTTCTACCTGGTAAAATTGAGGGAAACGAAGATGCATTTAAGTTATGGCAGTTTAATTACAACAGGTTAAAGAAAATAGAACAGGATAATAAATTACTGGATAAATACAGGTAAAATCAACAACCCAATAATTTAATTTTTTATTTTATTTATTTTTAATTCTTTTTTTTTAAATTTAGAAATATTTATATATAACTGAATAAGTTATTTAATTAATGAAACAAAAAAGAGTGTTGATAGCAAGTTTTGTTCTTATTATATTAGGTTTATTCTTTATAATGGGCCCAGAAACAAACATAACCGGGGCTGTAGTTGGAGTTCAGAGCGGAGTATTGGATTCAACATCAAACGCTCTTTTTGGATTTTTCTTAGTCTGGATAGCAGGGATTATATTGATAGGTGGAGTAGAGGAAAAAGTAGTTGATGTAGAAACATTAAAGAAAAGAGGTGAAGAAATTTACAAATTTCACCAAAACTATGATTTTGCCACATCTCAGGGTTATGTTAAAGGGATTGAAGAGAGTGGCAAAAAACCAAGCGAGCTAAAGGAAAAAGACAGGGGAAAAATTGTTGAGAAGATATATGAAACAAAGAAAGATGTGTATCTTGATTTTTTGGGTCTAAAAGGTGCTGGCAATGATACTTATGGAAAGCCTGCCCTTGAAGAGATGCATTATATGCAAACAGGAACTGATATGGAAGATAAAAACAGACTTGCTGCACTTACCCCGGAAGCTTTAAAAGAAGTAAGTGAAAAGACAGGACGGGGCTTAGAGGCAAGATTAGGTGGCTATATGTTCCCTAATATTGATGACAAAAACTTTGAAAATATTAAAGGCCAGGTAGCAGAAAATCTGAAGATTGATGCAAAAAAGATTAAAACAAAAGAGCAGTTAATGAGGCTTTATAATGAATTAATGAAGAAAGAAGCGCAAGAAGGTGGACTAAAGGAGTTTAGGGCTGATGATTACAAGACAAATGATTATGAAAATAACTAAATATTCAATAGTCTCCCATCAACTGTTATTTTTGGATTTCTAAAAACCTGATCAAGGTGAGTCATTGCAAATATTGAGCCGCCAAACCAGTTGTTTGAGCCAAAAGCAACATGGGCTGTTCCAAGAGCTTTCTCGTCAATAATTGTTGAACCAACTATTTTTGCTTTTGGATTTAAACCAATTCCAAACTCGCAGACTTTTCTTATTCCCCAAGGGTATTTGGAATTTCTTTCTGCCCATAAAAGGGTTTGTTCTAAAATTCTTGCTTCCTCTTTTCCCTGAATATCAATAAGGTCCCCATTCTTTATAATGAGAGTTATTGGATTTTTTATTATAGTGGTATTATATCTATTTCTTGAGCTTCCATCAATAACAACCTTTCCATTAACTGATTTCTTCTTTGGCGGGAAATAGACCTCTCCAGCAGGAAGGTTGCCTCCAGATCCTGGCTTTGTATAATTGCCGTCTGCAGATTTAATATTTGCAATGTCAATTTTCATATGCAGGTCTGTTCCAGCTTTTGTCCTTACATGCAAATCTGTTCCCTTTTCAATAATTGATTTAAGTGATTTGTGCTTTCTTTGTATTTCTGGATAGTCTATGTTGATAGTTCTTATCAAATCCTTAAAATTTCTTGTTTCTATATATCCTAAGCTTGGTGTTGTTGCAAATCTCATATTTCTCTGTTTGCACATGCGCCTATAGCTTTTTGTAATTCCTCTTAATGAGCCAAGCCTGTTAGACAGAGCAAGGATAATAATACTTTTCTCACCAAGATAATTAATTGCATCAACAATGCTCTTATCTGCAATATCTCCTCTTAACTTTGGCATCTGGAAAAAAAGTCTTGGGTGTAATCCAAGCTTTTTTGCTGCAAAATAATAGGAGCCTGCAAGCATAGCTGCTACACGCTTTCTATCATAACCAGTATCACCTATTATTAATATGCTTTCATTCTTTGCTTTAAGGCAGTCTTTGAAAACTCCCTTAAGATAAACAGAATAAGTTTTGCAGGTGTCTAACAATCTCTTTTTTCCAAGCCAATCAATGCAAACCCTTGAATCCACTTTAAAACCTCAGAAATAGTTTTATTAAGATTGTTTTTAAATCTTTTGTTTGAGAATTTTCGATAATTAAAAATTTAAAACGAAATCTTTAAATAGTTTATTAAAAGTATAGGGTTAAGATGAAAGAATTAAAGTTATGTGGAAATATGAATGAGTTCTTTCTAGATATCTTCTTATTAACAACATGCCAGTAAATTTTCATTCTTAACAACAAAGCTTAAATACTATTTTATTGTTTTATGTTTTTATTAAGGAATATTAAATAAATAATGATTATGGAGGATAATTAAAATGATAAAAATAAAATTTCCAGATGGTTCAAAAAAAGAATATGAAAAAGGAATAAGGGTAATAGAAGTAGCAAAAGATATAGGAGAAAAGCTTGCAGATGATGCAATTGCAGCAAAGCTTAACAATGAACTTGTGGATCTCAGCACAAAAATAAACAAGGACTCAAATCTAAGGATAATCACATTTAAGGATGATGAGGGCAAACTAGTTTTCAGGCATTCTAGTTCACACTTGATGGCCCAGGCAATAAAAAACCTTTATCCTGATGTTAAGTTTGCCATCGGACCAGCAGTAGATGAAGGCTTTTACTATGATATTGACTTAGACAAAAAACTGACACCAGAAGATCTTGTAAAAATTGAAAAAGAAATGGATAAAATAGTCAGGGAAAACTTAAAGATTGAAAGAAGTAAGTTGACAAAAAAAGAGGTATTAGAGTTTTTCAAGGAGAATCCCTACAAAACAGAGATGATTAATGAGCTAGAAGATGAGAAAATAAGCATTTACAAACAGGGAACTTTTGTAGATTTCTGCCGCGGACCCCATGTTCCATCAACAGGAAAATTAAAGGCGTTCAAATTGACAAAGCTTGCAGGAGCTTACTGGCGTGGCGATGCAAAAAACAAGCAATTGCAGAGAGTTTATGGAATTTCATTTCCAGACAAAAAGCAGTTAAATGAATACCTCACTTTGTTAGAAGAAGCGGAAAAAAGGGACCACAGAAAGCTTGGAAAAGAACTTGATTTGTTTAGCATGCATGATGAAGGCCCTGGTTTTCCATTCTTTCATCCTAAAGGAACTGTTATAGTAAATATTTTAAAAGATTTCTGGAGAAAAGAGCATGTAAAAGCAGGCTATACAGAAGTTATAACACCAATGATACTAAACAGAAAACTCTGGGAGCAGAGCGGCCACTGGGATCATTACAAGGAAAACATGTACTTCACCAAGATAGATGACCAGGATTATGCAATAAAACCAATGAACTGCCCTGGAGGAATGTTAATCTACAAAACAAAACTAAGATCCTATAGAGAGCTTCCAATGAGAATGGGTGAGATGGGAACTGTTCACAGGCACGAACTTTCAGGTGTTTTAGCAGGATTATTCAGAGTAAGATGCTTTACACAGGATGATGCGCATATATTCATGACAGAAGAACAGATAAAAGACGAGATTATTGGAGTACTTAACCTGACAGATAAGTTTTACAAAACTTTTGGATTTAGTTATAAGGTTGAGTTAAGCACAAAGCCAGACAATGCAATGGGCTCTGATGAAGCATGGGAAAAAGCAACTGCTGGCTTAAAATCTGCCTTGGATGCTAAAAAAATAAAATACAAGATTAATGAGGGAGATGGGGCTTTTTATGGCCCAAAAATAGATTTCCACCTTAAGGATTGTATTGGAAGAACATGGCAGTGCGGAACAATACAGCTTGATTTTGCAATGCCTGAAAAGTTTGACCTTACATATGAGGGAAAGGATGGAAAAAAACATAGGCCTATTATGATTCACCGTGTTATATACGGCTCAATAGAAAGATTTTTAGGCATACTTATAGAACATTATGCCGGGAAATTTCCGTTATGGCTCTCACCTGTACAGGCAATTATCTTAAACATAAATGACAACCATATTAAATACGGCGAAGAGCTAAAGAAAAAATTAGCTGAAAACAATCTAAGAATTGAGACTGATTTTAGGGCAGAAACAATGCCAAAAAAAGTAAGGGAAGCCCAGCTAAAAAAAATCCCATTAATCCTGACAGTTGGCGACAAAGAGCAAAAAAGCAACACAGTGGCAGTAAGAACACTTGACGGGAAGGTTTATTTTAATATAAAACCAAAAGACTTAATCAAAAAGGTGCAGGAGATTATTGAAAGTAAATCAAGTGAGATTAAGTTTTAATTTTTCTTTTTCTTTAAATAAAACAAAAGATTTATAAAGAAATTGTAACTAACTAGTTACAATAGTACAAAAGTAAAAATGAAAAATATTTACAAGAAAGCTAGAAAAGAGTATTCTGATTCAAATGGTCCTGGTGGCTGTTATGCTAATAAAATCATGACAAAATTAGAAAATACAGGAGCATATCCTCTTACTGTTGCTGAAGAATTAAGTCATATTGGAGCATTCAGAAAGTCTTTACCAAAAGATAACGGAGCTCAATCACCATCTGATGAAAGTTTTGATGAAATGATTAATTCTGGAGAATATGGTTTCTTTGATATTGATGAATTCCATTGGGTAGAGATATTATCAAATTATAAATCAAATTATAAGTCAAAGGTTGTTAAAGAGTCATATAGGCCTTCTAGTAAATAACCATATTTTCTTTTATTCAAGAGATTAAATCTTATGCTTTTTCTAAAGGTTTATAAATGAAAACCTGTTTTCAGATGTAAAATGGTGCTTGAGAAGCTTGGAAGCTCAATAAAAAATACATTAACCAAAATAGCGAAAGCAATATTTGTTGACGAAAAACTCATTAATGAGCTTGTTAAGGACATTCAGCGTGCTTTATTGCAGGCAGATGTTAATGTTAAGTTAGTCTTTGAATTAAGCAATAAAATAAAAGAAAGGGCCTTAAAAGAAGAAACCCCTGCTGGCCTCACAAAAAAAGAATACCTTGTAAAAGTTGTTTACGAGGAATTGGTTAATTTTGTCGGAAAAGAAGAGGGTAAGATAGAAATAAAAAAGAAACCAACAAAGATAATGCTTGTTGGCTTGTTTGGCTCTGGAAAAACAACCCAGGCAGGAAAGCTCGCTAAATTCTATACAAAAAGAGGCTATAAAGTTGCATTAATCGGACTTGATACCCACAGACCTGCTGCAATGGAGCAGATAGAGCAGATAGCTAAAAAGGCAAAGGTTCCTGTTTTTCTTGACAAAAAAGAAAAAAATCCATTAAAGATATTGAAAAAGTTTGAAAAAGAATTCAGCAAATATAACATAATTATCATAGACACCTCTGGAAGAGATGCGCTTTCAGAAGATCTGATTGAAGAAATAAAAAAAATAAACAATACTGTAAAACCAGAGGAAAATATCCTGGTAATAAGTGCTGACATTGGCCAGGCAGCCCAAAAACAGGCGCAGGCTTTCCATGAATCATGCAGGATAACTGGTGTGATTGTAACAAAGATGGACGGCACTGCTAAGGCAGGGGGTGCTTTAACAGCATGCGCTGCAACAGATACCAAAATAAAGTTCATTGGTGTTGGTGAAAAATTAGGTGATTTGGAGATTTTCAGGCCAGAGGGATTTATCTCCAGGCTTTTAGGTATGGGTGATCTTGAAGCATTATTAGAGAAAGCAGAAGAAGCAATATCCAAAGAAGATGCAGAGGATTTAGGAAAAAGGTTTCTCAAGGGAGAGTTTAACTTAATTGATTTATATGAGCAGATGCAGGCAATGAACAAGATGGGGCCTTTAAACAAGATAACAGAAATGATTCCAGGATTTTCTCAGTTAAAAATGCCAAAGGATTTGTTGAAAGTTCAGGAAGGAAAGCTGAAAAAATGGCGCTTTATTATGGACTCAATGTCAAAGGATGAGCTTGAAGACCCGGACATCATAAGCATTACAAGAATTGACAGGATTGCAAAGGGCTCAGGAACATCTACAAAAGAAATAAGAGAACTTCTAAAACAATATCGCCAGAGCAAAAAAATGGCAAAGCTCTTTAAGGGTGGCAGCCCAAAGAGCATGGAAAGGATGATGAAAAAGTTCAGCGGTAAGGGTATGCAAGGTATGAAGCTTAAATAATTTCTAAAAATTAAATTAATCTGTTTATTATTGCTGAAATCAAAAAGCCAAGCACTAAGCCTAAAACAAGTCCAATGAGAAACTCATTGTTAAAAGGCGGCAGATTCTCTTTTATCAAGTTATTTATTTTTAGTTTCTTAAGCTGTTTAACTCTCTGGCTGACTGCCTCAAATGTCTTTTCCTTGGTTTTTGCATTCAATAATTCCTTGCTTAGTTCAGTATCACAAATAATATTGTTTACCCAATTGCTGAAATCATTTCTATCTTTTGTCACATGATGCTCAAATATATCTTCATCCATTATTTCCAAGGCATCAGCAAGTTCCTGCAGATTTTTTATAGATGGCCCCATATAAATATTAAATTCATGTTTTGGAACAACATCCATTAGTATTGTGTCTGTATCTTTTGGAAACAAAATTTTGTTTGTTATTTTTATCACTCCCTATTTGAATTTACCTATTACATACTTTAAGAGGATTATCTGTGTCTTGTCCTTGTTAGTTGTTTTCAAAAGCTCTTCTGCAAGCTTTTCCTCTTTAAAGACATATTTAATCCAATTGCTGAAATCATTTCTCATCCCATTGACATGATGCTCAAATACTTCATCAGCCATTTTATCAAGCTGTTTAGATAAATCCAGTACATTCCTCAAAACTGTCCCATCATTAACAAAAAAATAATGGTCTGCGTTGGCATTTTTCAATATATCTTTTTTCTCTGTTTTTTTCTTTTTAACTCTTTTTTTTGTTTTCATACTACCACCTCTTTTTTTAAAATATTGTGTTCTTTTAGCCTGAAGTTAACATCATTTAATATGTTCATATAGGTTATAAATGCATCATAAGGGTTATCATAAGGATTGAAGTACTTATGCACATCACCATCATTAAACCACTTTGTACACATATAGTAAAAATGGTCGCTTGTCTGAAGTTTTCTCCAGTCATTAATAAGCTTTTTATCCCTTGATTTTTTTATAGCATCTTCAATCTGGTATATCTCATTTATTGCTGACTTCTGCATATTATTTCCATCCCATGCACTTGTATCTCTTTCAACATCTGCCCATGAAACAGGACTGTGAATATCCAGTTCTGAAACAGGATTATATGTTTTTATTGCCTCACTGGGTGTCTTAAAATCATTGTCAGGATGCTTCAATAGCTCCTGAGGCAGATGTCTTAAAAAATCAAATATTCCCGTATCTGCCCATTGGTGCTCTCCAAAGGTCTCATAATCCATAAATAAATTAACTAGATTGCCATTTCCATTAACAGCATTAACCCAATTAGTGTATTTATCAACTGTTAGGGGCCATTCCTTCCAACCCTTATCTGAAAACCTGAATGCAATATCATCAGAAAGCTTGTAATTTTTAAGCAAAAGTTTAATCTTTGATGTTGTTTTTGGAGTGTAAATAAAGTTGGGAGATCTCCAGCCAAGTATATGGTCTGCTCCCTCTGCAAGTATTCCCTTGTAACCCATTGATTCGATAAAATTTGCAAGCTCATTATTATAGACAAGCTCTGTATTCCTGAAAACAGACGGACTTTGCTTAAACAAACTCCTTATTTTTTTGTTATGCAAAATAACCTGCTCCTTAAATTCCTGTTTTGAATGCAGGAACGAAAGTGAGTGATAGTATGTCTCATCAAGTATCTCAACCTTTCCTGTATCAGCCAGATCCCTGAATGATTGCAGAACAGAAGGCATAAATTCCTCAAATTGCTCTAGGATAATACCAGAAAATGAATAGCTTATCTTAAATTCTTCATGCTTATTAAGCAGATCAAGCATTAGTTTATTGGTTGGAAGATAGCACTTTTCTGCAACTTTTTTTAGTATATCCAAATTCTTCTTCTTATTAGTATAACTATGATTCTTTCCAATCTCAAATACATTGTAGTTCCTCAGCCTGTAAGGCTGGTGAACCTGAAAATAAAAACAAATTGATACCATTTTTAATCTTTAATGTGCAAGCCAACCCCCATCAACAAATAATGTAATGCCCGTTATATAATCTGAGTTATCTGAAGAAAGGAATAAGGCTGCATTTGCTATGTCCTCTGGCTTTCCTATCCTGCTTAAAGGAATATTAGCAAGCATTGCTTCTTTTGTTGCTTTATCTTTCAATAAATCCTTTGTCATAGCTGTTTCTATTACGCCTGGGCCTATTGCATTAACATTTATTTTATATTGTCCTAGCTCTAAAGAAAGCTCTCTTGTTATGTTTATTATTGCCCCTTTTGAAGCACAGTAGGCACTGGAATTTGCAAAGCCTACCTGGCCCGCAATAGATGTTATATTAACGATTTTGCCTTTTCCCTGTTTTATCATCTCTGGAACAACAGCTTTTGAGCAGAGAAAAACTCCCTTAAGGTTTATATCCAAAATTTTGTCAAAATCTTTCTCTGTAATTTCTTTTAATGATTTTTGCATATATATTCCTGCGTTATTAACAAGTATGTCAATCTTGCCAAACTTTTCTGTTGTTAAATTTATCATCTGGCTAACATCTTCAGGATTTGAAACATCTGCCTTAACAGCCAAAGCATTTCCGCCAATAGCTTTAATCTCTTCCACTACTTTATTGCAATCATCAAGGTTTATGTCACTAACAACAACATTAGCTCCTGCTCTTGCCAATGTAAGTGCTATTGCCTTTCCAATCCCCCTTCTTGAGCCTGTTATAATAGCAACCTTATTTTTTAGATTCATTTTAATTACCTCCTTTATTTAATGCTCTTTCATAAACATTAATGCATTTTTTTGCGCTGTCATTCCAGCTGAATTTTTTTATTTCTATTAATCCATGCTCTTTCAAACAGTAATGCAATGCATTATATTTAAGTACTGCGATTATTTTGCTGGCCATCTCATCTATATCCCAAAAATCAACCTTAAGGCAGTTCTTTATAACCTCTGAAACACCTGACTGCTTTGATATAAGAACAGGAGTTCCATTTCTCATTGCCTCCAAAGGTGTTATTCCAAATGGCTCTGAAACAGAGGGCATAACATACAAGTCTGCCATTCTGTATGCCCTGTCAATATCATTACCACGCAAAAAGCCTGTAAATAAGATATGCTTTGCTATTCCTAGTTTGGCTGCTCTCTCAATCATATCTATTTCCATATCACCTGAGCCTGCAACAATAAACTTAACATTTTTTTCTTTTTCAAGCACTTTTTTAGCAGCATCAAGGAAATAATCAGGGCCTTTTTGTATGGTTATCCTTCCAAGGAATAAAACTATCTTATCATGGCTTTTTATCTTAAAATCTTCGCTGTCAGGGAAGTTTGTAAATTCAACAGCATTATGAACAACAAATACCTTTCCAGGGCTTATTCCGTAATGCTTTAATATTTTATTTTTTGTAAAGTTAGATACTGCTATAATCAAGTCTGCAGCATGCATTCCCATTCTTTCAATGTCATAAACAGCCTGGTTTGGA
Organism: Candidatus Woesearchaeota archaeon; assembly: GCA_017610275.1. Classification (GTDB taxonomy): domain Archaea; phylum Nanobdellota; class Nanobdellia; order Woesearchaeales; family CG1-02-33-12; genus CG1-02-33-12. The sequence goes on along the minus strand of JAFCCI010000001.1, from coordinate 10,873 downwards.
TGGCCGCCTGTGCGATCAAATTCTGTTGCATGAACATGCACAACCAGAGGTTTTTTTGAGACTTTTTTTGCTTCAATTCCTGCCAAATAAGTCATCCAGTCATGGCAATGTATCAAGTCAAAAGTCTCATTTATTGCTATTTCTCTTGCCTTTAGGGCATATCTATGCACTTCTTCAAATAAGTTTTGGCCATAAACCCTGTTAAAGTTCTTATCTGAATTCATACATCTTTTTTTATGCATAGTTTCATATCCCTCTGATGATATGTAAGGGACCAATAATGAATCTACTGTTTTGATATTAACAAAACTTGTTGAAAACGCAATTATCATATCAACAAAATCTGATTTAATTAATCTTGGCGCTGTGGGGATTACAAATGTTATGTTAATGCCTTGTTTACTTAGTCCTTTTGTAAGGCCATAACAAGCTGTCCCTAAGCCCCCTGTATTAAATGGTGGAAATTCCCAGCCAAACATTAAAACTTTCATCAAAAACCTCTTTTTTTATAGCTTTATCTAACTAAATTTAACTAAAGATAATCATTATATAAATAACTTCTCGATTACTATGTAGTAACAGAAATAGTGATTTATTGATAAATTAACCTTTAAAGAGGTAAAACAAAACATATTTATATAAGTATTATTTGATATGTGACACAAAAGGGGTGGTTTAGTATTAATACAGATGAAATTGACCAGCAAGAGCACTTTATCATAAAAGAACTTATAAAAAATCCAAGGATTTCTGACAACCAGATAAGCAAAAACACTGGTGTTCCTGTAAAAACAGTAAACAGAAAAAGAAAAATACTTGAGAAAAAAGGGCTTCTTTATTACTTTACATATCTTAATAATGGTCCGCATGGAACAAGCGTGTTCACAGCAAAACAGCAGTATATAATAACGTTTAAATTAGGAATAACAAGAAAGCAGATAATTGAGGCAATGAAAAAAGAAAGCCCAACCAAAATAGAGTTAAAACACATAGCTGAATGTTCTCTTGGTGAAAGAGATGGCCATGCTATAATTGCCATGACAATTGAATCCAGGCTTATATCTGATATCATTGAAATATTTAATGCAGAAATAGCTCCAAAATTCAAAAGGGTTTTTGGCGAAGATGCTATTATTAAAACAGATGTATTGACACTCAATGTTCCGCTAATAATGTTGCATAATTATATGCCATTAACCAATATGGCTTATGGTAAAATCAAAGAAGGCTGGCCAGATGACTTAATATTTGTTGATTAAAATGGAAAAACAAGCAGATTATTTATTTGAGGTTTCATGGGAAGTATGTAACAAAGTTGGAGGCATTTATACTGTTGTTAAATCAAAGGCTGCTGAAATAATGAAATATTACAAGGAAAATTATTTTACAATTGGACCTTTTTTTCCAGAAAAAGTGGCTGGTGAATTTCAGGAAAAAATTCCCTCAGATAAATTAAGGCAGGTATTTGAAAAACTTGAAAAAGAGGGCATAAAGTGCCATTATGGTAGCTGGTTGATTAAAGGTGAGCCTAACACAATTCTGGTTGATTTTAGCAACTTTGCATCCAAAAAAGATGAAATAAAAACAAGTTTGTGGAAAAATTTTAAGATAGACTCACTTAATACACAGTATTTTGATTTTGATGAGCCTATTATATGGAGCTATGCTGTTGGAAAGCTTCTTGAAGAAATAAAAAATACTTTCAATGATAAAAAGATTGTTGCTCAATTCCATGAATGGCTGTCTGGAGCTGGCCTGCTTTACTTAAAGCAGAATAAGGTTAAGATTGGAACTGTCTTTACAACGCATGCAACAATACTCGGAAGAACAATGTCTTTTGCAAATGAAGACCTTTATGAAATATTTGACAAGATAAATCCTGAAAAAAAAGCTTATGAATATGGTATTCAGGCAAAATACCTTGCAGAAAAGCAAAGCGCATTAAATGCAAATGTGTTTACAACTGTAAGTGAAATTACAGCTATAGAAGCAGAGCATCTCTTAGGAAAAAAGCCAGATGTTCTTTTGCCAAATGGCCTTGACCTTAAGAAATTCCCAACATTTGAAGAGGCATCCATAAAACACAGGCTGTATAGGGAAAGAATAAAGGAATTCCTAATGTATTATTTTTCTCCATATTATTCATTTGATTTTGATAATACCCTTCTTTATTTTTTATGCGGAAGATATGAATTCAGGGCAAAGGGCATTGACATATTTGTAAAAGCACTGGCAAAGCTTAATGAAAAGCTAAAGAAAGATAATTCCAAAAAAACAATTGTTGCTTTTTTCTGGGTTCCGGGAAACATAAGGAGCATCAAAACAGAATTATTAGAAAGCAGGGCATTTTTTGAGGATATAAAAGATGGCATTGATGATAATATTAATCAAATTAGGAACAAAATAATTTATTCAATAGTTTCAAAAAAGAGTATTACAGAAAAAAATATTTTTGATGAAGATTTTATGCATGAAAACAAAAAAAAGGTTTTGAAGCTCATGAAAAAGGGATATCCTGCATTATCAACACACGATTTGCATGATGAACAAAATAATCCCATTATAAAATCCCTTAATGAAGCTGGATTATTAAATAAAAAAGAAGACAGGGTAAAGGTTGTGTTTTACCCAATCTATCTAACCGGAGCAGATGGTTTGCTTGATTTAAGTTATTATGAATGCATGCAGGGCTCTCATCTTGGTGTTTTTCCATCATATTATGAACCATGGGGTTACACCCCTTTGGAGGCAGCTGCACTTGGCGTTTCATCTGTAACTACTGACTTAGCTGGATTTGGAAGATATGTTAATGAAAAATCAGTTCAAAGCAAGAATCCGGGAATATTTGTTTTAAAGAGATTAGGCAAAAAAGATGATGAAGTTGTTAAGGAACTTACTAACTCATTTTATTATTTCAGCAATTTATCAAAGCAGGAAAGGATAAAAAACAAGATGGAAGCGCAAAGATTATCTTCATTAGCTGACTGGGATGTTTTGATTAAAAATTATATTGAAGCACATAATCTTGCTGTAAAGAGGCTTGGTTAAAATGGAACTTAGAAAAGATTATATACTAGATAGGTGGGTTATTATAGCTTCTAATAGAAAGAAAAGACCCAAAGAATTTAAAAAAATCAAGGCAAAAAAAGAGGGAATTTGCTATTTCTGCCCAGGCAATGAAAATCTTACTCCAAAAGAGACTGGAAGGATTGAAAAACATGGCAAGTGGATTATAAGATGGTTTCCAAACAAATTCCCTGCTGTAAGCCATGAGGGAATTCCTGCAATAAGAAGCGCAAATAAATATTTCACATATGCTGATGCATTTGGCATACATGAGGTCATAGTTGAAACACCTGACCATGATAAGCAGATGGCTGACTTATCAGAAGAGCATATAAAAGAAATTTTAAAGGTGTATGCTAATAGGATAAGTGAATTAAGCAAAACAGATGGCACAAAATATGTCATTATTTTTAAGAATGAGGGCATGGAAGCAGGAACATCACTAATTCATTCGCACACACAGGTTATGACATATAACAAGATTCCAGTTCTTGTTGAAGAAGAGGTCAATGCATCAAGAGGTTATGGTGGCTGCCCATACTGTGAAATATTAAATATTGAAAAAAATAGTGATAGAAGGGTTTTTGAAAATGATAATTTTGTAAGCTTTACTCCATATGCATCAAGATTCAACTATGAAGTTTGGATATTTCCAAAAGAGCATATAAAAAATATAACAAAAATGAATGAAACTAAACTAAATGATTTAGCCTCGATGCTTAAGAAGATTTTAGTGAAGCTAAAGGAAATAAACATTTCATATAATTTTTTCCTACATTATGCTCCTGAAGGAAAAGACCTGCATTTTCATATTGAGATTTGCCCAAGGCTTGCTACATGGGCTGGTTTTGAGCTTGCAACAAATGCAACAATAAACTCTGTAAGTCCAGAGGATGCTGCAAAATTTTACAGGGGGAAATAATAAAAATAAGAGGCATATATTAAGTTTTATTTTGCTTAAAAATGGTAAGTATAATTCATTCATTAAATAATAAGGATATGAAAGAGAACTTAAATAGAGATGTAAGGTTTCTTATTACAAATAAAAAAGGAAGTTACTTCTGTGTTGCCAATGAAAATAAAAGCAGGTATGATGGGCTTTTCTTCTTTGATAAAAATATGTATAAGATTATTGAAAGTCTGCGTGTAGTTGATTCCCAAAAAACAAGCAAAATAGTCAATAAATTTTATGATATTGAAAAAAGCAATGGTGATTTAACTGAAACATTTTTTATGCCTCATCACCATAATTCATTAGTTTATGAGTTAAGCAATAAATCTGTTTTTGAAGTGATACTTGATGCAAAAGAAAGCTACGACCAAAGGCAGTGGGGCAGGTTTTATACTATTTTGCAGGAAGATGATAAAATAATAATTAAATTTGTTAAAAAAACAGATTCCAGGGAAGACAACTCTGATGGCATTGAAGAATATTCATTATTCCTGGTACTTAAGTTTGAGGGTATGTTCAAGAAGATTGAAGAATGGAAAAAAGTATCCTATGAGTTTGATAAAAAAAGGAATTCAACGCCATATGGAAGATATGTTTTTCATGCAATTTCACTAAAGACAAATAAGGTTGTTTTCAGTTTTTCAAAGAACAAGGAAAATGCAAAGAAAGAAGCAGATTATGTGTTTGAAAATACTGAAATACTGAGAAAAAAGCAGAAAGAATATTATAATAACTCACTAGACTTAAGAAAAGATTTGAAAGATGATGTTTCAATGGCATATTGCTGTGCAGTAAACTCTCTTGATTCATTGACTTTTAATGATAAAGGCATTTTTGCAGGCCTGCCTTGGTTCTTCCAGTTCTGGACAAGAGATGAGGCTGTTTCACTAAAGGCCTTAATGTTGCAGGGAAATTTTAATTTAACAAAAAATGTCTTATCCAGGCATTTAAAAACTATTTTATATGATGGAAAGCTTCCAATAAAATCAGATTATCTCAAATTGAGGAGTGCCGACTCTGCTGGCTGGATATCAAAAAGAGCAGAAGACCTGATGTATATTTTAGAAAATAAAAAAATTCTGGGAAATTATTTAACAAAAGATGAGGTTAAAAATAAAGAAGAAAGAATTGAATATTCTCTTGATTTTATGATGAAATATCATGCAAAAGAAGACCTTATTTTTAATAATGCAAAAGAGACATGGATGGACAGCTTATCAAGAGACGGTTTCAGGATAGAGATTCAGGCAATGCAGTTGAGCACATATAAATTGATGTATAAACTTAATAATAATAAGATATACCAAAAATTTGAGAAAAAACTGAAAAAAGAGGTAATAGATAAATTCTGGAACAAGAAATGGCTTGCAGACGGAGTAGATGATTTTACTATACGGCCAAATATATTTATTGCATATTATATGTATCCTAAACTTTTGGCACAGACAGAATGGGTTACATGCTTTAACAATGCATTAAAGTGCTTATGGAACAACTGGGGCGGAATTGCAACAATAGATAAGAAAGACTCATTGTTTAGGTCAAGGCACACAGGAGAGAATAATAAAAGCTATCATAATGGCGACAGCTGGTTCTGGATAAATAATCTTGCTGCAATTGTTTTGCATAGGTTAGATAAAAAAAGATACAAAAAATATATTAATAAAATACTGGAAGCAAGCACAAAAGAGATATTATGGCAGGGAATGATAGGCCATCATGCTGAGCTGTCAAGTTCTTATGACTTAAAGTCAGAGGGATGCCTTGCCCAGGCCTGGTCTGCTGCAATGTATATTGAAATGATTAATGAGATTTACAAATAGTAAATTATTTAAACTAAGTTCTCAATTTAAGATGTATGTTAATCGGAATAATTTCTGACACTCATGATAATGCAAGAAACCTCTTGAAAGCTGTTGAATTGTTTAATAAAAAAAATGTAGGCCTTGTAATCCACTGCGGCGACTGGGTTTCTCCTTTTATGCCCCCATTTACAAAGGGCCTTAAATGCAAGGTTATTTCTGTATTTGGCAATAATGAAGGAGACAAATTCAATTTTTTAACATGGGAAAAAGTAAAAGAGATGGGGATTGAATTTCATAATGTCTGCTTTGAAAAAGAGATAGATGGAAGAAAGATTGCGGCTTATCACGGCCAGTCTGAAATACTTCTTAACGGCCTGATTGAATCACAGAAGTATGATGCTGTTTTTTCAGGGCATAATCACTGGGCATCAATTGAAAAGAAAGGAAAAACTATTCATGTAAACCCAGGCTCTATAAGCGGTGTATGCGTAACAGAGCTTTCAGATGAAATAACAGTGGCAATCTATGATACAAAAACAAACAATGCTGAGATTATTTCTCTTTAGTTTAAAAAATAATCTTTATTAACAAAAAATTAGATAAATTTATTAACTAATATAAAGAATATTTCTCTTATGGTTTACAATAGAGCTGCTGTAATAATTATTGATGAAAATAAAATATTGCTTCTTCGCAGAATAAAAAAAGGAAAAGAGTATTATGTAATTCCAGGAGGTACAATGGAAGAAGAGGAAAAACCAGAGGAAACAGCAGTAAGGGAAATAAAAGAAGAAACTAATTTTGATGTTGAACTAAGCGAGGTTTTCTGCAGGGTTAATGATTCCTGGCATAATGGAACTTATTTTCTTGCAAAAAAATTCTCTGGAGAACTGAAATTGGGCGGCCCCGAACTGCAAAGAATAAATGATAATAATCAATATCATCTGGAATGGGTACATAAAGATGATTTGCAGAAATTATTATTATATCCTGATGAAATCAAGAAAAAAATCATTGAGTATTTTTCTGCTTGATATAGCAAATTTTTTATATAGAAAAGTTCTTTAGAAAATTATGAGAATAATTGCAGATTTTCACATCCATTCTAAATATAGTAGGGCCACTTCTAAACAATTAAATATTCAGAATCTTGAAAAGTATGCAAGATTGAAGGGCCTCAGTCTTCTTGGAACAGGTGATTTTACTCATCCAACATGGATTAAAGAGCTTAAATCAGAGCTTACAGAAGATGGAACTGGAATTTTAAAAACAAAATCTGGATTTAATTTTGTTCTTCAAACTGAAATTTCATTGATGTACAAACAGGATGAAAAGTCAAGGAAAATTCATAATATTATTTTGGCAAAGAATTTTGATGTTGTTGAGCAGATAACAGAGCAATTAAAGAAATTTGGCCGTGTTGATTATGACGGCAGGCCAATCTTTGGAATAAAATGCCCTGATTTTGTTGAGATGATGAAAAAGATTGATAAGGATATAGAAATAATTCCAGCACATATATGGACTCCATGGTTTGGATTGTTTGGCTCAAAATCAGGCTTTGACAGTGTACAAGAATGTTTTAAAGACCAGACAAAACATATTCATGCCTTGGAAACAGGATTGAGCTCAGACCCTGCAATGAACTGGCGTTTAAGCTCATTGGATAAATATACATTAGTAAGCAACTCTGATTTGCATTCATTCTGGCCTTGGCGCATAGGCCGCGAGTGCAATATATTTGACTTAAAAGAACTAAATTATGATTTACTATTAAATGCAATAAGAACAAAACAGGGCTTAGTTGAAACAATAGAAGTTGACCCAAGCTATGGAAAATATCACTTTGATGGTCATAGAAATTGCAATGTATGCATGAGCCCAAATGAATCATTAAAACACAAGGATTTATGCCCTGTATGCGGAAGAAAATTAACTATAGGGGTTTTGCACAGGGTTGAGGAACTTGCAGACCGTCCAGTTGGCTTCAAGCCAAAAGATGCTGTTCCATTCAAAAGATTAATTCCATTATCTGAAATATTATCAAAGCTGCTGAATTCAGGGATTGCAACACAAAAAACATGGAAAGCATACTACGGTTTAGTTAATGAATCAAGGTCAGAGATGGATGTATTGCTTAACTTATCTTTTGATGAACTAAAGAAAGTGAGTGATGAAAAGATTGCAGAGGCAATAATTAATATCCGCAATGGAAAAATAAAGATCCAGCCAGGCTTTGACGGCGAGTATGGTTATCCAATATTCTCAGATGAAAATGCAAAAAAGAAAGTTAGTAAAAATAAACCAGTTAGAAATCACAAACAAAAAGGATTAAATGAATTTATTTAAATTATAAAAAAGTTAAAAAAAATAAAAAATTTATTCTACAGTAACTGTTCCCTTAAACTTCATTACTGAGTCCATAACAGTGTATGTTCCTGCTTCTTCAAATTTATATTCAAAGATATCTCCAGCTTTTAATGTTGGGCTTGTCTCCTTCCCTATTATATTAACTATATGTGTTCCTTCATCCATGTTTTTCCATGTAACAACTGAACCAACACTTACAGGTAATTCTTCAGGATCAAATCCTCCTCTAAGAATCTGGACATCTGCTGCTCCGCTAACTGTTTCTTCTTCAACTGGAGCTTCTGGTGGCTGTTCTACTACTGGTGGCTGTTCTACTACTGGTGGCTGTTCTACTACTGGTGGTGTTACATCCGGAGTAACAGTTTCATCTGGTTGTTCTTGAACTTCTGCAGCACATCCACTAAGCATAACCACAACCAATACTGCTAAAATATGTTTTATTTCCATTTTTCACCTCAAAAAATATTATTTCTATAGTCTTATTTTTCTGTATTTAAAAATCTTTTGGTAAATTGCTTCTATAATCGCACAATTTTCTTATTGAGCATTTATTACATTTTGGTTTGATAGGATTGCAGATTGTCTGCCCATGCTTTACAAATAGCTCATTAATATTAATCCAGTATTTTTTTGGAATTTTTTTCATTAGCTCATGCTCTGTCTGTTCAGGGATTTTGGTTTTTACAATTCCAAGCCTATTTGATATTCTATGAACATGAGTGTCAGCTGGTATTGCTGGAATATTAAATCCATAAACCAAAACACAGTTGGCTGTTTTTCTTCCAACACCAGGAAGCTCCAAAAGTTTATCTAATTCATGAGGAACCTTACCATTATATTTTTCTAGTAAAATTTCACTAACCTCTTTTATTCTCTTAGCCTTGACATTGTAAAAGCCTGATTGTTTTATCAATTTCTTGACTTCAAAAATATTTGCATTCGCAAGCTTTTTGGCCGTATCAAACTTTAAAAAAAGTTTTTTTGATGCAATTAGTGTATTCTCATCCCTTGTCCTCTGGCTTAATATTGTAGAAATTAAAACATTAAATGGATTTTTTCCAGAGTAAAAATTTATAGAATAATCTTTTTCAAGCAATTTAATAATTTTTAGGATTTTATTCTGCATTTAATAAAGAAGAAACAGGAAATATTTAAAGTTTTATAAAAAATCAAAAAAATAAAAACTGCCTAGAAAAAGATTAGGCAGGTAAAAGAATAATTTTATCTTCTCTTTTTCTTCTTTACTACTTTCTTCTTGACCTTTTTCTTGACTACTTTTTTCTTAGCCTTTTTCTTTACTACTTTTTTCTTAGCCTTTTTCTTTACTGGCTTTTTCTTAGGTTTTTTCTTGACTGTCTTTTTTTTGGCCTTTTTCTTTACTACTTTCTTCTTGGCCTTTTTCTTTGCTGCCATTATTTTTTCACCTCTGGGTTTTTTGTGTGTTTGAACAACACTAATTTTATTTTTTGTTTTTATTGTTTAAATAGTTTTCGTTTTTTTTCTAAAAAAAATATTTCTCGACGATAAATTCTCATTTTTTAAAGTTAAAAAATAGTTTTTTGAGAATAAGTTATAAAAAAGTGGACAAAAATATTATTAACATAAATAAAAAATTTATTTTATCGTCGCTGTTGAAAAATTTAAAAATTTGTTTAAAGATGTTTGATAAAAAATTTAAAAGCTGTTTTTCAGAAAAAAATAAAATATTAATTTATATTTTTGAAAAATTTTAAATTGATTTATTGATTCAAAATTAAATTTTTTATTGAAAATTTTTGATAAGAAAAGCAGTGGTTTTATTTTTTAAACTCAGCAAAGAAAATTATAAAAAATAGTGAGTTCTAAAAAATAGTTACAAAGGTTTTATAAAGAATTAAAATAAAATACATAAAAAGCTGAATAATCAGCTATAAAGAGGTGCAAACAATGGAGAAAAAAATAGGAGAAGTGTCTTTTGTTCTAGGTGTTGTTCTTGCAGTGATTCTAGGATTGATAGGCAGTTATTTAGGAACATTAGAACCTTGGTTAATATCTCTCCTGATAGTGTTAGGATTGATAGTTGGTTTTGTAAATATAGGAGGAAAGGACACAAAAGATTTTGTATTGATAGCAGTAGCATTAGTATTAGTAGCATATGTTGGTGGAGCATCAGGTACATTAACAACTATACTATATATTGGGGAATACCTAGCTGGAGTATTTAATGCTATAATGGCATTTGTCGTGCCAGCAGTAGTTGTAGTTGCTCTGAAAGATATATATGCTCTTGCACAGATTAAATAAATAATTTATTTTTTATTTTTTTTAATTTTTCTGTTTATAATTTTTAAACTTTAATTTACTTTTCTCAGAAAGATATATAAACATAAAGTTTTATTTAATGGGTAGAATGTATGAGATCATTACAGTAGGGTCTGCAACTGTTGATGTTTTTGCCAACACAAAGTCTAAGCTTATAAAGATAAAAACATTCAGTTCAGAGGAAGATTTAATTGCTTATCCATCTGGCTCTAAAATTTTGATTAAAGAGCTAAGGTTTACAACTGGAGGTGGCGGAACAAACACGGCAGTTTCTCTGGCAAGGTTGGGCCACAAAGTTGCTTACCTTGGCAGTTTAGGGAATGATGAAAATGGAAAAAGAATTCTTGATTTGTTAAAAAAAGAAAAAATAGACTTTATT
>JAFCCI010000069.1 GCA_017610275.1 Candidatus Woesearchaeota archaeon | reverse complement strand
GTTGGTGTTGTAGTTGTAGTACCATAATTGTCATCTTCATCACACTTACCAACAGTACTTGGAGCACCACAGTCTAAATCTGCGCTACAAGTAATAGCACCATCGCTCTCATCATCGTCTAAATAGTCTGAACAACCCAGATCATTAGGGTAGTCTATATAATTATCATTGTCATTATCTAAGCCATCACTGCATTCTGTATAATCACATCCTAAGCTGTCATCACAAATATGTTTACAATTTTCTGTCTCGCTAGATACATAATCTTGACAATAACTTTGTTCTGTTCCAGCATTATAACAAATTGGTGTGGTTGTAGTTGTCATATAATTATTACCATTACAATAATTTATTGAACTGACTGTTCCACATTCAGAATTTGAATTGCATATTACAAAACCATCACTCTCATCATTATCATCTATACTATCACAACCTAAATCATCAGGGTAATCTATATAACCATCTCCATCATTATCTATATTATCATAACACTGTGTTCTCTCCATGTAAACTGTTTCTGTCTTGTCTGCATTTGTTATTGATACTTGCCCAAAATAATCTAAATAACCTGATATGCTTAAATTATAAGAATATATGCTTGGCTGTAAGTCTGTAAATTGTGCATACCCTTGGGCATTTGTATACTGTGAAGAAGCTCCTTCAAAGTTAACAAGAACTCCTTGCAAAAAATTATTAGGCCATTGCCCATCTCTAACATATATAGTATAAGTATATGTAGGGATTGGTGCAATATAAATTTCAGTACTTAATTCAGATGTAATATCATTTCCATCACACAATATACTATTGGATGAACCATTAACATAAATTGTATACCATCCAGGTCCATCTACGCTTGTCACAACAAAATCATAAAGTGTTGTTTCAAATGTACTTTCACTTGCAGTAGCTGATAAGTCATAAGCTTGGCTAGCAACAATATCCCCGCTTGGATTGCTTTTTCCTTTCCTAACAATAATATCAAGAAGTGTACCAATTGGTGTTTTTACACTGTCTCCATCTGCATAATTTGAAAGCCTATCCACATTTACATCAATTGTTTCCTCTACAATAGGATGTGCAGGATAATATTCTAAGTCTCTCAATAAAGTATAACAAGTGTTCCTTGGTCTTTCTGGAAGAATATCAAAAATTTCTTGAGCATTTACTGGAACATAACTTGAACATTGATTGTCAACTACACTTGCAGTTACAACAACCTTAAAATTTTCCCCATACTGTGTAGGAACCCATGTGAACTGAAATAATTCTGTTTCCTCAGCATATATATCTTTTGTCTGACTATCATAATGTATAAGATTACTATCATTATCATAAACCCTAATCTCAACAAGAGTTGTAGCCTCAAAAAGATATCTTTTTGAATTAAAGAATTCATCTGGTCTGTAGTAAGGAGGAGTATTGGTAAATACAAATGCACTTGCAGTCTCTGCATCTAATTGTGCTGATATATTAAATTGTATTGGTTCATTTTGATAAACAGCATTATAAAAATCAAATCCAACAATTGGTGCCTTACATGAAGCCTTCTTTGTGAAAAATACATTATGGTCAACTGTGCATCCATAACCCCAATCTCCCAGTATCCTTCCTTTCATAGGAATATACCCATCTTTATAGAAATAAAAAGCATAATTTGCTGGAGATGGTGTACCGGCTGCTTCAAATGTAATTAAGTTTCCACTCCCGGAATTGAAATCATGCTGCCCGTAAGCAACATTAATTTCATTACAAGTATTATCAACATTATTGCACATAAAGAATGATGCATCCACTTGTGACAAAGGATTATCTGTTCCTTGCTCTAAAGAATATAAGTTATACTCATTTCCTGAAGCATAAGCTACTGCAGCAAAAGCTATTATTGATATGAAAAAAATTGTATTAAAAAGTATTTTTTTTGCATTCATTTTTATTTACCTCTTGAGTATTGAATATTATGGAGTTAGTACTGGCTCTGTAACCACAGTTCCTGGTCCACCTGTAGGAGCAGGAGTTGTATCAAGTACGGGTTCTGTTGTTACTGTACCTGGACCTCCTGTTGGTTCTTCTTCTGGTTCTTCTTCTGGTTCTTCTTCTGGTTCTTCTTCTGGTTCTTCTTCTGGTTCTTCTTCTGGCTCCGGTTCTATTTTTTTACGTTCTACAGAAGCAGAGCCAAGAATAACACCATTAAGTAACTTATATTTATTAAGAACTTCTTTCTTATATTTCTCAAGAACTTCCTCTATTGTCTGCTTTTTATGTGCAAGCACAAATCCTAAAGGAGTTTCACCATCACCTATCCTGTAAAGGTTATAATCTTTCTTAAGTGACGATGTTAATATCAAGTCTGACATAACAGGTGCTATTTTATCATTTCCAAGTTTTGACTTAACTATGTTAATAACATAAGAATTATCTTTATTTTTTTTATCAAATAATGCCTTTATTCTTCCATCAAGAAGAAGATATTTTGTGATATTGCCGTCGTTTGGCTCATCTGAATCAATCACATTATAAACAAATGCTTTTTTATTTTGAACAATTAGTTCCTTAACACTTAATTTCATATCAGGAGACAGATTTAGTTCCTCCAGCAGTTTATCATCAAGGCTTTCTTTTGGAACGCCATACAAATTGTATTCTACTGGAATTCTTTTGGAATTCTTTAAATCAATTATTTCAAACCTGTTATTGATGGTATTGAGGTTTCCTGAAACATAATCCTCTAAATTTCTTTGTTCACGCAATATGTTGTTCTCAGCTATTTTTTCATCTCTTGAGTTTAGTGCGTTATGAAAATATTTAAGAACATTTGGTTTTGTTTCAGCTGCATCAACCTCAGAAATATTTGTGTTTGCTGTTGGTATGATTTTATTAACTATATTCTGAATTTTTGGTGCAACACTTAAACCAACTGCTAAAACAGTAGGAAATAT
>JAFCCI010000068.1 GCA_017610275.1 Candidatus Woesearchaeota archaeon | reverse complement strand
ATCTTCTGAACAATTAACCACTCTCTCGCATATCACTCCGGAACTAACCCTTTTATTAATCTCAAATATGGCCTTTATCTGCATGGCCTTTGCTTCCCCAACACCTTTAACAGATTCAAGCTCTTTTAAAGACAACTCAGAAAGCTTCTCAAGGCCAAACTTAGAAATAATCCTGTTGCTCATATCAATAACATTCTCATTCAAAGTGCCTTTCTGCAAAACAACAGCAAGCAGTTCAGCATCACTCAGAACATCAGCACCCTTCATTCTAAACCTTTCCCTTGGTCTCTCCCATTTAGAAATATCTTTTATTCTCATAAAATAAAATTAATTAAACTATTAATAAAGATTAACAAAGAATTTCTGAAATTCTTACAAAACAAAAAAAGATTATTTACAATTACCGAAAAAACTTACAATAAATACCAGAAAAAGTTAAAAATATCATTCTAAGAAGTTATATCACTGTGAATTATCCTGCATTGGAATAAAAATGAAAAAAAGAAAGGTTTATATATTAAGAAAAGATTATACATCATATTCAAGTCCCCAGTATGACCTCTTAGGGGGGAATGCTGGGCTTCCTTTTTCTAGGTGTTTAAATTGAATAAAGCTATTATTTTTGTTGATGCTAATAACTGGTATCACAATGTTAAAAAAATATTTCAGCCTGGACTGGTTGACATAAAAAAAGTTGCAGAGTTTCTATGCAAAGTAAAAAATTATGAATTAATACAAATAAGGTGGTATGCTTCAACACCAAGCATAAAGGATGGAGAAACAAATTATTACAAGCATATGTCATTCTTAAAACATCTAGAGAAAAAAGGGATTAAAGTAATTAAAAGAAAACTTCAAATGCTTTCTAACAAAGAGATTATTAACAAAAGAAGGGATACCATCAAAAGTCTGGATTTATGCAAACATTGCAAACCTATTGTTGAATCTGTTTTCCTTGATCTATCAGACATTAAACGAAAGGAAAAAGGAATAGATGTTTGGATTGCTGTTGACATGATAAAAAAATCCATTATCGACAAAGAGTGCAATGTATGCATTTTAATTTCAGGAGATGCTGATTTTGTTCCTTCACTTGATATTATTAAAAACAAGAGCATAGAAGTTTTAACTGCTTCTGTCCCATTTGGTTATTCATCTGAATTAAGAAGAAAATTCCCATATTTTATATTAAGAAAAGAAACTTTGCAAAGATGTTTTGCTGATTATAAGGATAAAAAATAAACCATAACAAAGAATTATCGGAATTCTTACAGAATAATTAAACCATATTCGTTCATTATTCATTCATCATTCGTTCACTATAATTTATATTTTACAAGTTTCTCCTTACTGCTTTTTTAATGATTTATTAGGGACATTTTTAGGGACATTATCTTGCTTTTAGGGATATCAGCTCGCCATATCTTGCCAAAGCATAGTATGTTCTGGCTCATAAACCTTTTTTCTTTCATGCCATTTTCATGTCATTTATGCCAGTTCATAATAGGTTTACTTACCCTTGCCTTTTCTTATAATTGTTTTATTGTTCACTAATCATTCAAAACGTATTTTGTTGTTCTGCCTTTACCAATAATTTTCAATATTTTTTAATATAAGTTGATTCTTTAATTTGTAATCCCAAAATAGTTTTAGCAAGTCATAATTGTTGGCATAAAGTTGGCATAATTAAACAAGGTCATAATAAACACCCCTTTAGTACCTTTTTTAGTAAGGATTTTTCTGTTATTATGATACCCTCTTTATAGGCTAGGTTTAAAACATAATTCATCTGACGCAAATCATTTTAGCTTATACCTCACAGCTTTTCCTATTTCTTCTCTTTTGATAAGTGTCATTTTCATTATCTTTCGTGCAAATATTGCACGCTAATTGCACGCTAATTGCACGCTAAACCATTTCATAATATGTATACTTTCCCTTTCCTTTCCTTTCCAAGACTTTTTTATCTACCATTGCTTGAAGATCGTCAAATGCGGTTCTTACAGAACAATTAAGGAGGAATGCGTATCTCTTTCTTGTAATTTGTTTATTTTCTTTGATATACTTTATTGCTTTAATCTGCCTTTCATTTAATTTTTCCAAAATATCTTCTGAAATCTTGTATTTTCTAAAAGTAACAACAAGATTCCCTGCAATTTCTTCAAATAAAGGTTCTGGTAGATCATGTTTCAAACATTCCTTAATAATTCTATTTGTCCCTGTTCCCCATTGCTCAATAAACTTAATCAAAAAGAAATGTTTTCCAATTAAGGGATTTCTTAAAATAGAGTCATGTTTCTTTTTTAGGTCCTCTACTCTTAAAGGATTTGGCAAAGGACCACAGCCCCATATTTCAATTCTGTCATCAAATATTCTTACCTGGACATTGCTTGATATTTCATAATCTCTGTGGCATATAGCATTTGTAACTGCCTCTCTTATTGCTTCAATAGGATACTCCCATTTTTCAATTCTTTCTGTCCCACTATTTTTGCATGCAGCTTGATGTGTTCCTTTACAAATTCAACTGCATCATCCCTTTGATTGATAATATTGCCACTAAAAACCTTCATATCAATGAATTCCAGGGGTTCTATTCCCTTAAATCTTGCACATCTTATTTCTGCCTGCAGAAAGAATTTTTGTGGATTTTTTCCAAACAGCAGAATTGAGGCATTTATCAGTTCTCCATCTTTTACTAGTTTTAATCTCTTTAGTTCTTCTTTAAGATTTGTTTCCGGCTCTATATCAAAATTTCTTTCTGTTTTTGCTTTTCTTAAAAACCATTTCAACTTTTCATTATCAATATCATTTAATGTTGCACCTTCACAAATTTCCTCATCCCATCTCATCTGTTTTTGTTCAAGAATAATTCTCTTTAGCTCATCTGGCGGGATAACTCTTTTTTCAGTTCCAACCTTTTTATAAGCTATTCCATTTAGAAAATAAGGCTTATTGCTCCCTTCAGGAATTTTCACTTTTATTATT
>JAFCCI010000022.1 GCA_017610275.1 Candidatus Woesearchaeota archaeon | reverse complement strand
CCAAAATCAAAAGAATCTATAATACTCCAATTGCTTACTGGCCTAATCTAGAAAAGGAATTGATAATTTAATTTTCATCAATATTTAAATAAGATTAGTCATTCTTGTATTGTATGGAAAGGGAATATTTCAATGAGATTATTGATATTTTAAAGAAAAAAAAACTCTCAAAGCAGGAGATTTCAAAACTTAAGATAAAGCTCTGCCGAAAGTATCATATAAACATACCTACTGACATAAGAATTCTCTTAAGTGCAGATGTAAAAGACCGTAAACTATTGAAGCACCTGATAACAAAGCCAACAAGGACTATTTCTGGTGTTGCTGTTTGTGCTATTATGACAAAGCCAATAAAATGCCCTCATGGAAAGTGTGCTATCTGCCCTGGTGGTCCTGAGTCAGTTTTTGGAAATATGCCCCAGAGCTATACAGGCAAGGAGCCTGCAGCAAGGCGTGCCATAAGAAACAATTTTGACCCTTATCTGCAAGTAATGAACAGGCTTGAGCAGTATATTATGACTGGCCATGTTCCAGACAAAATAGATCTTATAATAATGGGGGGTACTTTTCCAAGCTTTAAAAAAACATATCAGGATTATTTTATTAAATATGCATTAAAGGCAATGAATGATTTTTCTAAAATGTTTTTTAGGAATGATAAGTTGAATCTTGAAAAATTTAAAGAATTCTTTGAAATGCCTGGCAATTTTCAGGATGATAAAAGGGTTAGAAGAATTCAGAAAAAGTTAATGAAATTAAAAAATAAAACAACTCTTGAGAAAGAGCAGAAAAGAAATGAAAACTCTAAGATAAGGTGTGTTGGCCTTACAATTGAGACAAGGCCGGACTTTGCAAAACTAAAGCATATTAACCAAATGTTAAGGCTTGGAGCAACAAGGGTTGAACTTGGAGTCCAGACTGTTTATGATGATGTTCTTAAAAAAATAGAAAGAGGCCATTCTGTAAAAGATTCAATTGATGCAACCCAAACTTTAAAAGATACAGGCTTTAAGGTAAACTATCACATGATGCCGGGATTGCCTGGCTCAGACAAGAAAAAAGATATTAATTCTTTTAAAAAAATATTTTCAGATAATAATTTTAAGCCGGATATGCTTAAAATATATCCCTGTATGGTTTTGAAGGGAACAAATATTTACAAATGGTGGAAAAATAAAACATACACTCCGATAACAACAAAAAAAGCAGTTGATATAATAACAGAAATAAAGAGGTTTGTTCCAAAGTATGTAAGGATTATGCGTGTCCAGAGGGATATTCCAACACAGGTTACAGAAGCAGGTGTTGATAGGAATAATCTAAGGCAATATGTTGAAAAGGCATTAGAAGAAAAACAGATAAAATGCAAATGTATTAGATGCAGAGAGGTTGGACACAAGATAAAAAAAGAAAAAATAAAAGTAGATTCAAAAAATGTAAAACTGAATGTTGATGCAAGCAATGGAAAGGAATTTTTCATAAGTTTTGATGATATGAAAAATGATGCATTAATTGGGTTCTGCAGGCTAAGATTTCCTAACCAGTGTTTAAGAAAAGAAATAACAAAAAACAGTGCATTAATAAGAGAACTTCATGTTTTTGGCTCTGCTGTTTCAATAGGTATGAGGGGCGATATACAACATGCTGGCTATGGGAAAAAACTTTTGAAAAAAGCAGAGCAAATCTCCATAAAAAATAAAAAAGACAAGATTGTTGTAATATCAGGAATAGGCGTGAGGAATTATTACAGAAAGCTTGGTTATAAAAAGCAGGGGCCTTACATGGTGAGAAATCTAAAATGACAAGAATACCAAGAACAGAGGATATTGAAATCAAAAAGAATTTTGAGGAAAGATATAAGGGTTTATTAGGAAAGGATTATGAGAAATTTATAGAAGCATCTCTTTCATTCATGAGAAAAAGCATAAGGGTTAATACATTAAAAATAACAGTTGATGAGCTTAAGAAAAGATTGGAAAAAGAATGGAAACTTACCCAGATTCCATGGTGCAAGGAAGGCTTTTTCATAGAACATAAAAAAGGATTAAGGAGAGATATTGGAAACCTGCTTGAGCACAATCTTGGATATTTTTATGTCCAGGAGGCAGTTTCTATGATTCCAGCTGTTGTTTTAAATCCAAGTCCAGAGGATGTTGTTCTTGATATGTGCTCTGCTCCTGGCTCAAAAACAACACAGATTGCAGCAATGATGCAGAACAAAGGAGTTCTGGTTTCAAATGATTCTGACTACAAAAGAATGGCTCCGTTAAGCTTTAATATTCAGAGAACAGGAGCGACAAATACATTGGTTACATTAATGGAAGGCCGCTTCTTTAAGATGCCTTTTGACAAAATATTATTAGATGCCCCCTGCTCTGGGACAGGCACAATAAGAAAGAGCTTAAAAACATTTAAAATGTGGAATCCAAACATGATTAGAAGAATTGCAGGAACGCAGAGGCAGCTGATTGATGTTGCATTCAACTGCTTAAAACCGGGTGGGGTAATGACTTACTCAACATGCACCTTAGAGCCAGAAGAGAATGAGGCAATTATTGATTTTTTATTGAATAAGTATGAAAATGCAAAGCTTGAAAAAATTGATTTGAATATAAAGCATGGCCAAACAGTAGAAGAGTTCAATGGCCAAAGATACAACAAAGAAGTTGAAAAATGCCTGAGGATCTGGCCGCAGGACAATGACACATGCGGTTTCTTTGTGGCAAAGGTTAAAAAAAATTACTAAGAAAAGTTTATATACTTTCTTTGCAATATATAAGTTATGGAAAAAATGTTTATATTTCCAGACCTGCCGAGGAATAAGGTTGAGGGTTTTTTTAGCAAAGGAGACCCGTTAATAAGAATTCCAGAAAAGAAAACTATTGATAAAATAATAAATTCAACAGAACTTGCATGCAAAGAAATAAAACAATATAAAGTTAGAGGCCATTTGAAAGATGACAATTCAGATCTTGTGGTTATCCTTTCAGATAAAATTCTTTCAGAGAAAGGATTTATGAGAATGTTTCATTTTTTTAGGAGAGAAGTTAAGGATTATATTTTTAAATTTCCCAGAATTAATAGGGAAATTGATTACTTTACTGTTATTGTCCGCAGAGTGTATTATTCTGGTTCCTCTGATACAGACAATCAAGAAAGTCTTTATTTAGGAAAGGACAATGATTTAATCAAAATATTGAAAACAATGGGAGAAATCCTTTACAAAAAAAAGGTTGGCTTTTATGTACCTGACGGCATAAGAGATTATTACAGTAAAAGACCTAATTAAAATTGAATAAAACAAAACCTTTATAATCTTTAACTTCTTAATAATAGTTATGGCATCTGATTTCATGAAATTTATTCATTTTGTAAGACCATTCTCAAAAAAGGAAAGTGGCTATATGTCTGAGCTAATTAAATACCTTGAGCCAAAGGATTTGAAGAGAATAAAGAATCTTCTGAAGAATAAAAAAATTGGTGTTTCTTTCTCAAGCCTTGGCATTTCTGAGAAGATAGGAGAAGATGTTTTATTTCCGCAGATTAACCCTGCAATTGAGGATAATGAGTTGCAGTTGTTTACAGAAAAAACAAATAAGGAGATTGAGGAAAAGCTTAAAAGAAAAGCATTCAGGTTATTTTCTGAGAGGGCAAGAAAAACAATAAAAGAGTTTATTGCGCCAAATATATTTGGAATGGAATTGGTAAAAGAAGCAGCAGCTTTGCAGCTTTTTGCAGCAGAGCCAGTTCATGTACTTCTTTTAGGCGACCCTGGAACAGGAAAAACAGATATACTAAGGTCAGTAAGTAAATTGCATCCAGTGACATCTTTTGGCCTTGGCTCCGGAGCTTCCAAGGCAGGGCTTTCAGCTGCTGTTAAGGGAAATGAGATATTAAAAGGACTTCTTCCAATGGCAAATGAGGGAATATGCTGCATTGATGAATTAAATTTAATGAAAAGAACAGATTATGCTGCTTTATATTCTGCAATGGAAAAGGGCTTTATCACTTATGATAAGGCAAACAAGCATTTTCAGCTTGATGCTAAAGTAAGGGTTATTGCAACCTCCAACCCAAAAGGAGACCGCTTTGTCGGCAATATAATGAGCATATTGAAACAGCAGATTCCTTTTGATTCAGCGCTTTTGACAAGATTTCATTTAGTATTTTTAATAAGAAAGCCAGGTCTTGAAAGGTTTGCAAAAATAACAAAAAAAATAGTCCAGAATGACAAGATAAAAGTAAGCATAAAAGACATGGAATTCATAAAAGAGTATGTTGATTTTGCAGAGCAGGTTGATGTTGAATTTCCAAAAGAATTTGAAAAGCAGGTTGTTAATTTTTCAACAGAGCTGAAAAGGGATGAAAAGAAATATCTTGTTGAAATCTCGCCAAGGATTGTCATCGGCCTCATGAGGCTTGCAAAGGCCTCGGCAAGAATGGAGCTGAGAAAAACAGTAAAAAAAGAAGATATTGACAAAGCAGAGGAAATCATCAAGTTTGGCCTGCAGATAAAAAGAGAGTGATTAGTGACTACTTAGAAATTTATATTCTTTAGTACATAAAAATTTATATATCTTTTAATTAAGGATATACTAAAATGAAAAAAGACTCATTAGAATATAATACATTGAAAGGTAAAATAAGCCAAATTTTACTTGAAAATAAAGCTCTTTATGGAGCTTCAGAAGGTTATAATATTTTTTCTGGAGAGAAAGAATGTTCCAAACCTCTTACCAAAGAACAATTAAAATCTTTAGGATTCATAGTGTCTGAGAAAAGTGTGGAGTTCACTCCTAAGATTTATGATAGGGATTCAGAATTTATTATTGATAATTCTGATAAAATTGGTAATATAAACCAATTAGAGGGTATGATTTATAAACATTGTAGAAAAATGGGACAAATATATGATGAAAAAGACAATTTAACAACAGGGAATCTTGTACCTGAACAAACATATAAAGAAGGAAAATATAAAAAAATAGCCCAAGAAATTTTTCCACTAATTAAGAAGGATTACTAATTCTGAAGTTTTTAATTTTATATTTAAAAAACCAAAACTTTATATATAATAGTTAAACTATAATTTTAAAAAATGGTGAATATATTTGAGAAATTCATAAAATCTTTCTTTAAGAATCTTTTCAGGAGGAAGAAGCACATAAAGCTTGGCTTATATGGGCCCCCAAATGCCGGCAAGACAACTTTAGCAAATAGAATCTGCGAAGACTGGCTTGGCGAGAGCATGGGCAAGGTAACAAACATGCCCCATGAAACAAGGGAAATCCAGATAAAGGAGCAGGTAAATATTAAAAGTGGTAATAAAGAGATTTCTTTTAATCTTGTTGACACTCCTGGAATTGCAACCAAGATAGATTATGAAGATTTTATGAAGTTTGGCATGAATGCAACCAAAGCAAAGAAAAGGGCAAAAGAGGCAACAAAGGGTGTTATAGATTCTATCAGGTGGCTTGACAACATGGATACAGTTGTTGTTGTTCTTGATGCAACAAAAGACCCTTATTCACAGGTTAACATAACAATCATCGGAAATCTAGAGGCAAGAAAGATTCCTGTTTTGATAGTAGCCAATAAAGTGGATTTAAAAAAGTCAAAGATAAAAAAAGTCCAGTCAGCATTTCCCCAGTATCATGTTGTTGGAATTTCTGCTAAGTATGGCAATAATATTGATGAGTTTTACCAAGGATTATTTAAGGTGGTAGGATAATGTTAACACTGCAGTTTGTTCCATACACTGAAATAGAATATCTCAGCTCAGTCGGAAGAATAAGGAAACTCCTTAACATAACAAAGGAAAACAGGATAGTCCTGTTGCAGGGCAGGTTAAGGAAAGATGAAGAGACTGAGCTTATAAAAGCAACAATGGAAGAGATAGACAAGGATTTCAAGGGAATAGAGCTGTCTGTTATATACCCAGACAAGAAAGAGAGTGATTTCTTCAGAAAGATAAAAAGGAATTTTGTTAGTATGCTTCTTGGTGACAGGCAGGGATTAACAATTATCGGGCCGGCATCTGTTGTAAGGGAAATAAAAAAAGACCCTGATAAGATACAGCTTTTTACAGAAGAGGATACTAAAACTAAAAAGAGGAGGAAGAAATAATTCTAAAATGCCTCATCAATGTGTCAGGTGCGGAAAATTCTATGATGATGGTGCTGAGGAGATATTAAAGGGCTGCCCATGCGGAGGAAGGCTTTTTTTCTATATAAACAAGAAAAAGCTTGAAGAGTCAAAAAACATAGTGACTGACCTTACACCTCAGGAGAAAAATGAGATTGAAAAAGATGTTTTTGATCTTATTGGCATAGAAAAAGGTGTGGAAAAGCCGGTTGTTCTTGACCTTGAATCAATAAGAATAATTAAGCCCGGAAAGTATGAACTTGATATTGTTAACCTGTTCAGGAAGAGGCCATTAATATACAAGCTAGAAGAAGGAAAATACCTGATTGACCTTCCGGAAAGCTTTAAGAAAGAAGAAAAGTGATTATTTCAGGACTGACTTATAGACTTTAAGCATTTTTCTGGACATTTTTGAGATTGAATAATCACTTGCAGTTTTTCTTGCATTCTTAGACATTTTTTCCCTTAACTTGCTGTTATCAAGCACCTTGATTACTTTTTCACTAAAGTCCCTTATTGATTCTTTGACTAAAAAACCATTTTTCCCGTTGACAACATCTCTCACTCCAGGAGAATCAACTGCAACAACCGATGTTCCTGCTGCCATTGCTTCTACTAGAACTAAACCTTGGGTTTCTGTAGTTGAACTGAAGACAAAAAGGTCTGCTGCTCCGTAATAATTCTGCACTAAGCTGGAGTGCCCAACAAGAAAAACACTTGTTTGTAAGTTAAGTTTTTTGATAAGATCAATAAGATACCTCTTGTTAGTTCTTTTGCCAACAAGCATAAGGTAAGTATTTGGCTTCTTGTTTAGAATAATCCTAAATGCCTTGAGGAGAAACTCAAGGTTTTTTTCTTTTGCTATCCTTCCGGCATATAAAAGTAGTTTTTGCTCTGGTCCAAGATTATACTTTTTTCTGATTACTTCCTTATTTGGGTTTCCAAAAACATCTAAATCAATCCCTGTTGGTACTGTAACAATTTTTGATTTGATTTTTTGCTTTAAAAGCATATTTTTAATGCTTTCAGATGGGGCTATTACACAATCACATTTATTTGCATAATCATTTACAATCCATCTTGTGAACTTTTTTGTTATCTCCTGCTCAAACGGAATATAATGAGTATATTTTTCATATTGAGTGTGATGGGTAAAAATCAATGGCTTATTGTAGATATCTGCAAGAAAAGAGCCATAGTTTCCCATGATAAAAGGATGTTGTGTGTGTATAACATCCAGTTGCTTGATAATTTTTAGCGATTTCCTGAATATTGGAAGCGACAGCCTGTATTTTTCTTTTGAAGACAGGCTTATAGATTCAATCCTGAATATGCCTTTTTCATTGTCTTTATAATTAGGATGTTTTGGGGCGAATATGTAAACCTCATGCCCTAATTCTTCTAGGCCCTGCTTTAATGCAGAAATTGAGTTAACAACACCATTTATAACTGGTTTGTAAACATTTGTGAATATTCCGATTTTCATTAAATCGCCTTTATTGGTTATTCTAACTATTGTTAAAGAATGTTTGTGTATTATATAAAATTTTCCTTGATTTTAACAGAAAACTATATATATTATCATCTTACCACTAGGTTTTATGCCTCGGTGGCTTAGTGGCTATAGCGGCGGACTTGTAATCCGCAGGTCGGGGGTTCGACTCCCCCCTGAGGCTTTTGAGGGGATTCCGGTCGAAGACTACATTTGTTTGCGAACAGAGAGAGCAAGTGGGACTTTTGCCAAATGCAAAATGTCGCACCAAGGTGTCAACTGACTTTGCAGTTGCTAGGAATCGACTTTGTTTTTACCAGATTCCCCGAATAGGGGTGCCAGAGACTTTGTCTCTGAGCATTTTTAAAAATCTGTTCGACTCCCCCCTGAGGCTTTTATTTTTAAAAATGGAACAAAAAATAAAGAAAAAATATGATGGACTGAAAGAAAAGTACTCTTTGCCAGATTTTGATGAACTGAACAATGAGTTTGAGATATCAACCATAGAGCATGAGGATTTCCTGCTAAGGCAAATAAGGAAAAAAATAGCTGATAAAATAAATGTAATGGGTGAGTTTTTAGAATGTTTGTTAAGCCCAGACACTGCAATGGCAAATCTTTATGAGTACAAAGCATTTGATGATAATGAGAGAAAAAAGATATTTGAATTATACAAAAGGCTTAAGGTGCTTGAAAAATTAGCATTAGAACTCTCACTCAATCATGATGATGAAAAAGATGCTGAATTCATTAAAGATGTTTTTAGCTCGTGGAACAAAATGAGAAGTGAGATAACCAGTTTTATTAAAAAAATAAAAAATTTTTGGGAAAATGAATCAACAGAAGAATACAAAGCAGGGTATTTTGGTTAAGATGAATATTGTGCTATTAGGGTCACCAGGTGTTGGCAAGGGAACTTATGCAAAAAGGATATCTGGGATTTATGGTATTCCGCAGATTTCAACAGGAGACATGTTCAGGGAAGCTATTAAGAATAAGACAGAGATTGGACTGAAGGCAAAGGAATACATAGACAAAGGAGAGCTTGTTCCCGATGATGTTACTATCGGAATAGTGGAGGAAAGGTTAAAGAAAGATGACTGCAAAAACGGCTTTATGCTTGACGGCTTTCCAAGGACAATAGCACAGGCAGAGGCATTGGATAAAATAGTTGTTATTGACAAGGTATTGGATTTCACAGCCTCAGAGAAAATAATAATTGACAGGCTGTCTGGCAGAAGGATTTGCAAAAGCTGCGGTGCTATATACCACATCAGGAATATAATTCCAAAAGTAAAAGGTGTTTGTGACAAATGCGGTGGAGAAGTTTACCAGAGGAATGATGACAAGCCAGAGGCAGTAAAGAAAAGGCTTGATGTTTACACAAAACAGACTGCCCCTTTAATAGGATATTACAAAGAAAAAAAACTTCTTGCAGATATTGGTGCTGATAAGCCAATTGAACAGGTTGACGAGATAATAGCTGATGTCAGAAAGGCATTAGAGGAATAAAATCTGGTTTTTTAGTCTGTTTTTATTGAGAAAGAAGTAAGTTCTTTTTTTAATTGTTCAAAATTTCTAAATAAAATTGTTTTCATTCCTAATTCTTTTGCAGGAGGGATGTTTTTTCCCAGATCATCTATATAAATGCATTCAGTTGGATTAACACCTAATTGTTCAACTATTTCTTTGAAAATAGAAATGTCTGGTTTTGCTATTTTGCTTTTATATGAAGTTGTGATTACATCAAAAACCTCATTTAGCTTATGTTCAGCAATAATCTCTTCTAACCAGTCTTCTATGTGATTGGATAATAAGCCCAATTTATAGTTCTTTTTTAATTTCTTAATTAAATCTAAAACTTCATGCTTAAATCCGGAAAATTCCAGTAAATCTTTTCTAAGGATTTTCTGGTCTATTTTCAGGAATTTAGAAACATTTAGCCAGAACAATTTTGAATCCATCTTGCTTATTCTTGCTTTAAACCAATTATCAATGATAACTCTTTTTAATTCTTCAGGATCTGTTCCTAATTTAGCTGCATATATTTCACCAAAAGAACTAAGACTGCCTTCAACAGACAATACACCACCATAATCAAAAATTATTGCTTTAATCATATAATACTAAAGAACTAGCTTAACTATAATAACCTTTCTGCAATACCTTCTCTTACTTTTTCTATTAGTTTAATCAAATCAGTGTTGTTACCAGTGTTGTTACATATACCCCCTATATGTAATAAACTTTCTGAAATACCACCTTCTATTTTTCCAAGCAAACCATTGTCATTATATCTTTCTTTTATTCCAGAAATTTCACTTTTAATGTTTAATCCTATATAATATGCACGCCTTCTTGCAATACCCAAATTGTTATGTGCATCCCTTATATTTCCTCTTTGATAAAAAGCTTCAGCACTTTTAAGTAAATTATTTACAGCAATGCGATGGCTTGCTCTTTCCATGATTTTGAAAATTAGTTTATAGTTTACTGAGAACTTTTTTTTATCGTATTCTAACTCCTCTTTCTGAAATTCGTTAAACCACTTTTCGAACTCAAATTTTGCTAATCCAATGTTACCTTCATCTACTAATTCCTGACAATAGTCTAGTCTTGATCTATGATATTTTTTATCTGTTGTATCAAGATAACTCAAGTTTTCTTTCTGAAATTCTTGAACACAATTTTCAAACTCAACTTGTGCCCGTTGAGTGCGGCCTTTATCTGCTAAGTTATAACACTCATTTAGTTTTAATATAAACTCGTTTTCATCCATTTTATTATTAGAATGATTTAATTCTTTATAAACCTTTTGGTTTTATAGTCTTTTAGAAGTAGTTACAATTCTTGATTGCATATAACTACACTTAGTCAACATCACTAAAAATCTTCTTAATAACTATTGTTGCATAAGAGCCTTTTGGAAGCGTGAATGATATAATGCATTTCTTTTTGTCTTTATTTAATTCATCATCTTCTGTTTTCATGCTTAATTTTTCTGCTTTTACAAGCATATCTCTTTCATCGCCTTCTGAGGCAAGTTCTGGCATTGCCCTTACAATAAAGTCCCTTAATGTTATTCCTTCTTTCTTTAACAATGCTGATGAAATATCCCTTAATTTATTGTCTTTAAACTCAGTTCCAAAGCCAACTATTGGTATTTTGATGTTATTCAGGTCTTTATCTGGAAACACAAAAATTCCTTGTGAGTAATTGATTTTCTTGTAATCTTTTGTTTCTGACATTATTAATTCAGCGATTGTTTTGTTGAATATCAGGCTCTGGAAAGCATGGACATACATCATCCTTATTTTCTTTGGGACTTTCTTTATTGCGCCAATAAAATCATTTGGCAGTCCTGAAATATAATCTTGAACTTCTTTTTCAATGTCACCTGGATTCTCACGGCTTAAAATCAGGCTAACAGCTTCTTTGAAATCTTTTTTCAGTATTAATCTGCCTATTTTGGCGTTGTTTTTGCTGAATCGCTGCTCATCAAAGTAATTTGGAATCTGAGTTGAGGTTAATTTAATCTCTTTTTTGTTTATGTTTCTTACTGTTATGATAAACTCATTTCCCTTTAAGTCACCAAGGCTTATTCTTTCATCACCTTTGCCTTTGTAAATAAGTTCAATATCCTTCAGATTGATATTTTCTTTTTTTATCTGCCCCCTGATTGAAATAAACTGCTCTGTTATGGCATTTTTGTCCTTTGCTCCGGCATATCCTATGTTTTTCCTGTCTTTTTTTAGGTAATGCGCAATAGCTGAAACAGCTCTTTCTGTTGTATAATTTTTCTTTTTCAGGATGAAATAAGTATAACTTCCACTGTCTTTTAATTCTGTGCTTGTTATTTCCTTTACTATGAAGTCCTCTGCAATTTGTTTTATTTTATACATATATTATATGAAAACACAAAACATTAATAAAGCTTCATATTTTTCATGGCATAGATGAGCCTGTAGCCTAGTCAGGATAGGGCGACAGCCTCCTAAGCTGTAGACCCCGGGTTCGAACAAATGGTTACGCACAGCTTCTTGCTAAGCTGGCACGCATGGAGGGCATTGAATTAAAAATTCATGCCCGCCGAGCTCGCTGACGCTCGCAAAAATTAGGGTTCGCAATCGTTGTTGAAAGTCCCGGCAGGCTCGTTTTTTAAAATGATAAAAAACCCAAAAGTACTAAAATCTGTATTTTGGTCATTATTAGGAATTTTCATTTTGCTGGTAAGTTATTTTGTATTTTCATCCCAATTCTCAGGTGTAGAGAGACTACTTTTTCCTCTTGTTGCTGTTTTAGGGCTTATTTTCCTTTTACTAGGTGTATTCTTAATTTTTTTAACCATAAAGCAAAAAATTAAGGGAAAACTGAAGATATTTCTGATATTAACTGGTGTTTCTGCTATATCTCCCTTGGTTTTCTCAATACTGCATAATTTCTTTTATGCTTTAGGAATAATTGGAGAAAATATTTTCATAATAAAATATATAATGGAAATACTTCATGTAGCTTCCTTTCTTATTGCATTACTTGTCAGTCCAATAGGATTTTTAGTTGGAGCAATAGGAGTCATAGTTTTGTTTATGAGGAAAGGAGGTTGGCATCCTGCCTAAAATTTTATGAAAAAAATAAAGTCGCAGTTATTATCTGCAATACTTGGGATTATTATAGTGATATTTCTTTTTTGGTATATTAAGATTGAGGAAATAATAAAGGCATTCAGCTACTTCTCTTTTGACAAGCTTATATTGTTTATAATAGTATCAATAACAATGATGCTTCTGCATACGCTCAGGTGGAGTATAATCCTAAAATCCCAGGGTTGCAAAATACCTTTTCCGAAACTTATTGTATACAAACTGGCTGGTTTTGGAGTAAGTTATGTAACTCCTTCTGCTCATATGGGAGGTGAGCCTGTAAGGGCATACCTGCTTAGCCATAATCATAATATTGAATTTAAAAAATCACTGTCATCTGTTATTATAGATAAATCACTGGACTTAAGCCTCAATGGATTTTTTGCATGCATAAGCATACTTATTATATTAGTTAATTTTACAGTTCCAAAAAACACAGCCACCATTATGATTTTTGGCTTTTTTGCAATGGCCGCTGCAATATATTCTTTCTATCATTTAACAATAACAGAGAAGGGATTTTTTACAACATGCTTCAGGCTGCTAAGGCTTAACAAATGGAAACCCACTAAAAAATATGAAAAAGACATAAAAGCCATGGAATTGCATCTTATCCAGTTTTTTAAGTACAACAAAAAAGGATTCAGGAATGCTTTTCTTATTTTCATTTTAATTTGGATTTTGATGTTTGTTGAGTATAAGCTGGCATTGCTTTTGCTGGGATATGATGCATCATTTGCAGCTATTTTTATTGTGTTTTCACTTGTTGGACTTGCTTACATTATTCCGGTTCCTGCTGCTCTGGGAGCATTGGAGTTTGGACAGTCATCTGCGTCTGCTATTCTTGGTGTTAGCAAGGGTGTAGGTCTTGCACTTAGCATTGTTATTAGGGGCAGGGATATGATATGGGTATTTTTGGGCTTGTCATATCTTGCATTGCACAAGATTAAGTTTAAGGATATAGCAGGAAACAATAATAAGAATTAGCATTATTTATAAAAATGAAACATATTCTCCTGAAAAAAGGATTTGGTATTTTTAACAGGTCACTTAAGGTTAGATTTAGAGGCATAAGAAAATATAATGGAAACGCAAGTCAGATATTGAATCAATGTGTTAATAACTGCTGGAATGGGAATTATTTTCAGGCAAGCGCCGGGCATTTTTCCTGTTTTTACATAAGGGATTTCGGCATTAGTTTGCAGGCATTACTAAATTTAGGCTATAGGGATAAAGTTGTTAGGACATTAGGGTTTGCATTAGATACTTATTCAAAAAATAATAAGGTAACTACCACAATCTATAATGGTTATGTTCTGGATTTTCCCTCTTATACTCCAGAGTCACTTGCTTACCTTATGCATTCAATAAGATTAGCTGATGCAAAAGAGTTGATTCTAAAGTATAAGTTTTTTTTAGAAAAGGAAATAAGAAGGGCTTTTTTTAAATCATTTGATGCTGATACAGGGTTGGTTAAGAAAAATACTTATTTTTCCTCAATGAAAGATAATGCATTAAGAAGCTCTTCTGCTTATAATAACTCAATGATTGCAATGCTTAGCAAGGATATTGATTATTTTAAGCTTTATAATCCATTTAAGGGTTATGACTTTAAGAAAATAATTAAGGATAAGTTCTGGACAGGAAATTATTTTCTGGATGATCTTTCTGGCCTGGATTATGTATCAGGGGATGCAAATGTTTTTCCCTACTGGACTGGATTGTTTGATTCAAAGAAAATGATTAAGCTGTCGTTGGATGCAATACAAGCAGAGGAATTGGATAAGCCGTTTCCTCTGAAATACACAAAAGAGAAAGTTGGGGCATGTCTTTTTCTGGAAAGTATTTTAGTCCCTAATTATGAGGGCAATACTATCTGGACAAATTTAGGCCAGTGCTTTATTGATGTTGTTAAAAAGATTGATAAGGAAAAGTCAGAGGAATATATTGGACAGTATATTAAGAATGTTGAAAGGCATGGAAATTATCTTGAGGTCTTTAATCCGGATGGCACTCCTTATAGGGCATTATTTTATTATTCTGATGTGGCCATGCTATGGTCTGCTAATCTCCTTGATTCAATTAAAAATTAAGTTTTGATTGAAAATCTTCCGGAATTTTTTACAAAACTGTTATCAAACAGTTTCTATGTTAATATAAAAATAGAAAAGTTTATATATTAACTGTGAGTTACGATATATTAACTGTGAGTTAATATGAAAGGATTAAGTGATAAGGAAATTGAAATCTTGTTAGTTTTAGCTAAAGATTTTTCCACAGATTACAATGCGAACAATATAACAAAAAAAATAAGGATTACACCAGCTGGTGCTTTCAAAGCAATGAAGAACCTGGAAAAAAAAGGATTAATTACAGGCAAAAAAATGGGCAAGGCTGTTTTTTATAAAGTGAATCTAGGGGATTATTACACTTTTAGGACAATGGAGACCTTGCTTATAAATGAATCAAGAGAAAAAGCATCAAGATGGTTAAAGGAATTTAAGGATTTATTCAATCATGTAGAAATAGCAATTATATTTGGTTCAATACTAAGATATCCAAAAAAAGCAAATGATATTGACTTATTAATTGTCTTTCGAAAAGAAAAAAATAATCTTGTAAATAAGGTTATAGATGAAAGAAGAACCCTGTCAATTAAAGCCATACATTTAATAAAGCAGACACCAGAAGATTTAAACAGAAATCTAAAGGACAATGATAAAGTGATTTTAAGCGCAATTAAAAATGGCTGTATATTACATGGCTATGATAAGCTATTAGAGGTAGTTAAGAATGTCACAAGCATCTAATAAGGTTAAGTGGTGTTTAAATAAAGCAAAAAGAGAGTTAGAAGAATCTGATTTACACAGGGGATTAGTTAAGGTAGAGAAAGATTCAAAATTGGCTGAGCAGCACATCATCAAAGCTGAGCATAATCTAAAAGCTGCCCTTTACTTTGAAAAGGGAGGGTTTTCAGACTGGTCAGCATCTGCTTTTTTCTATTGTACATATCATTGCTTTTTAGCTATTTTAAGAAAATTTGGTTATGAATCAAGAAATCAGGAATGCACAATAGCTATGATTGAAATGCTTAAAAAGGAAGGCAAGATAAATGTTGATAAAAAATTCATAGATACTTTAAAGATAACAAATGTAGAAGAAATGCAAGAAAGCAAGGTTATTAAATTAAGAGAGAATTTTCAATATGGCGTTGATTTGGAATTTAAGGAAAAAGAAGAGTTCAATAAATTAGTTAGCTTATGCAAGGAAATGATTTATAAAACAAGAGATATAATTCACCACAACAAATAGGATACTAAAATTAGAAAACCTATTAACTTACACAAGTCATTTCTGTTGTAACCGAAAGGTATTTAAATGGTATTTCTGTTTTTTATTAACAGAGGTGATATTAACATGCTTAATATTTTATTTGCTCCATTAGATGCAATTGCTTTAGCTAAAGAAAAAAGAAATATTGGAAAGACGTTCTTGATATTATTTGTTGCTTCAATACTTGCATCTTTGAATGTTTTTGTAACAACAAAAGGATTTTCTGATATAACTTCTGCTCTCGGGGTTTTTGCAGGTACATTCCTGTTCACTCTGCTTATCGCACTTCTATTGAAGCTGGCTTTACATGTTTTATCTCAAAGCAGGGGATATTTTGAGGCTTTGACAACCGTAACTTATGGATTTTTTATAATTTCCTGTGGATACTTAGTCTCATCTCTTATTAGCTTGATCCCTTCTACTAACATGTACTTAAAAATAATTGTTAGTGCATCAAGCGGATTAGTTCTCTTATTTACATTGGTTATGTCCAATGTAGTTGTTTTAAGAACTGCAATGGAATTATTTGAAACTGATTTATTTACAGTTATTATTGCAATGGTAGTAATTTATATAGCAGTATTCTGGGCAATATATTTGGTATTTCTGAACAGTTTACTTGTAAGCATGCTTGGAATGCTTGGAGGAATGAGTGGGATGGGTACACCCCCTCTTGGATAAGGCTTACTGCTTTTTCTTTTTTATTTCTTTATATCATTTCCGGAATTCATTTGCTGATTCTAAAAAAACCAGACAAAGCATAAAAGTAAGCCCAAAAAATAAATAATTATATATACTAAGGATTATGAATAAATATATTAAAATGAAATCAGAAAACACATTAGTGGTATTTCAGGGAAAACACATTAGAAGAACCTGGCATAATGATGAATGGTGGTTCTCAGTAGTTGATATTGTAGAAGTTTTGACAGAAAGCGGAAGAGCAAGAAAATACTGGTCTGACTTGAAAAAAAGGCTTAAAGAAGAAGGATTTGAGTTGTCCGCAAAAATCGGACAACTGAAATTAGTATCCTCTGATGGAAAGTCTTACCTAAGTGATTGTGTAAATACGAAGAATGCATTTAGAATAATTCAGTCTATTCCTTCTAAACATCTATATCTTAATTAGATTATAACCGAAAGATACTTTATGGTTACGTTTGTAACTATATTATAGTTACGTTTGTAACCAAAACATTTATATATTTAATAATCATTATTAGTTACAATTGTACCAATAAAGAGGTTGCATTTGTAACTATGAATATAGAAAAACACCTGGAAAGATTAAAGGAAAGCATAGAAGTAATAGACGAGAGTATAACAAAAGACATTACAAAGAGACAAAGAACAATAGGGTTTAGCATTTCTGCAGCTTCTGCTGATATGTTTGAAATTTTTTTGCATAAGAATAAAATCATTGATCCAGGATTTATAGTCAAACATGAATGGTTCAAATCAAAGAATAAAATAAAGGACAAATTTCCTTTTGATTTTAAAGACAAAGAAAGAATCTTAAAATTGATGGCTTCTATTGAGGAGAGCAGAGACCCTCTTTGTTACGGAACACCAAAGCCAGAGAATTTTATTAAAGAGATAATAAACAATTTCAATGAGCTGAAGAAAATATTTAAGGATAAGGGTGTTGCTCTTGACTAAAAGATTATTAAGCTATGCTATTGATTTTGTATCCTTTTTTCTGGAAAGGGCTGATGCAAGCAGGATTGAAAAAATAATCTTATTTGGATCTGTTGCCAGAGAGGAAGCTGATGCTGACAGCGATGTTGATTTATTTATAGAAACTATGAATAATATAAATATTGAAAAGTCTGCTGAAAAAATAAAGAGCATGTTCTTAAGTTCGATGAGATACAGGAATTACTGGGAGTTAAAGGGAATAAAGAATGATATAAAAATTATTACAGGAAGATTGGATAACTGGAAGGATATAAAGAACAGCATAATATCAAACGGTATTTTGTTATACGGGAAATATGAATCAGCACCAGGAAATGCTGTTCACAAAACTATCTTTTCATGGGAAAAGGTAAAACCTGAATCAAGAAGAGTATTATTGTTTAAAAGGTTATTTGGTTATAAAGCTGAAAAAAAAGAATATAAGGGGCTTCTGAATCAATATGGCGGTGAAAAACTAAGTAAGGGAAGCATTCTGGTTTTAACAAAGCATTCAATTGTTTTTATGAAGCTTTTTAAGAAGATGAGAATAACAGTTAAAATAAGGAAGATAGTAGAATACAGTTAATAAGATGTTTTGATTTCTTAAGATCATTTCCGGAATTCATTTGCTAATTCTAAAAAAACCAGTGAAAAAACCAGGCAAAGCATAAAAATAAGCTAATTCACTAAGTTTAGAAATGAATGTGGAAGATTTTGTAAAAGAAAAGGAAAATAAGGATCTGGATTTCAAGCTGGATCTGCCTGAATCAAAAAAAGCTGCCCAGCTAGTTACTGCGTTTTATAATTCTCGCGGCGGAAAAATAATTTTGGGCGTGAATGACAATAAGAATCTGGTTGGCTTAAAAAATCCCCAGAAAGTTGAGCATAAGTTTGTCCAGATAATAAGGCATTGGTGTAAATTAGATAAAGAGCCAAAGATTGAATTTATAAAATATGAAAATAGGGATTTTATTGTTATTCATTGCCCTAAAGGAAAAGACACGCCTTATTTTGTCAGGGGTGAACCAAAACCAAGAGTTAAGGAAGAAATCGCAAGGCTCTATAGGGAAGGGTCAGGCAAGTCACAGGATGTTTTTCCTGTTGAAAATGCTGGTTTAGATGATTTGGATTTAGAAAAAGTGAAAGAATATTTGAAAAAAAGTGAGTTAACAAAACAATTGAATAATAATTATTTAAGTGAGTTAATGCTAAAGGAGCATTTTTTTGTAAGAGAAAACAAAAAAATAATACCGACAATTGCAGGTATTTTATTGTTTGGCAAAAATCCACATTTAAACATAACACAATGTGAAATAAGAGCAACAGAAGAATTCATGCTTAAAAATATGAGAACACCTGCTAAGGTTATTGGTTTTAAAACAGAATTTAGAACAGAATATCCAGTTGAAGCACTAAGAGAAGCTATAATCAATGCTTTAGTGCATAGAGATTGGCATAGTTCTAATGCTATTTTAGTTAGAATGTTTAATAGCCATATTGATATTATAAGCCCTTAGTGAGATTATGAAAGATGATTATATTCCTAAGAGCAGGAATAAGGTTTTGGTTGAGGTACTAAGCAAATCAAGAATTATGGATAAAAGGGGAACTGGCTTTTTGAGAATTAGGGAGTCTATGAAGAAGTGGAATCTGCCAAACCCTGAATTCATAGAAAAATTAGGGTATTTTGTTATTAGGTTTAATAATCCAGCAATACAAAAAATTCCTGAAATAGATGAATCAAAGTTAAATGAAAGGCAGAAGAAAGCTCTAGAGTATATTAAAATCAGGGGAAAAGTTACAAATAAAAAATATAGGGATATCTGTGCTGTTAATAGAATCATGGCTTTTAGGGATTTAAGTGAATTAGTTAAGAAAAAAATAATCGAGAAAATTGGAAAAACAGGGAGAGGGGCATATTACATTTTGAAGCGTTAATGAAGCGTTAATGAAGCGTTAAAGTAAGGCTGTTTGATGATAGAATAGAAATATGGAACCCTGGGGAACTCCTAAGACCTCTAACAATTGACCAATTAAATAATTTAAGTTACAGACCTAAAAGCAGGAATGAGACAATCACAAATGTTTTATCTAAAAGAAAACTGATGGATAAAAGAGGAACGGGAATATTGAGAATGGATAAATTCTGTGATGAATGGAAATTGCCCCGACCAGAATTTAAAGAACAAGGAGGATATTTTGGGATTGTATTTAGAAATCCACAATATTACACAAAGATTCCGGAAATTAAGGTTGGGCTAAATAAAAGACAAAAAAAAGCTATTAATTTAATAAAAAATAGGGGAGAAATAACAAGAAAGGATTATATGAGCTTAAACAAAGTTTCTAACAAAACAGCATATATTGAATTGAATATGTTGGTTGGGGAAAATATTCTCAAAGTTGTTGGTAAAGGAAGGAGTACTAAATACATATTTAGGTAACGATTAAGGTAACGATTAAGGTAACGATTAAGGTAACGATTATTCCATTAATTGTTTACTATTACAAAAATTCCTGAAATAAATGAATCAAAGTTAAATGAAAGGCAAAAAAAGGCTGTTGAATACCTTAAGGTTAAAGGCAGGATTACCAATAAGGAATATCAGGGGATTTGCACAGTTGACAGGATTATGGCGTTTAGAGATTTGAGTGGTTTGGTTGAGAAAAATATGATT
>JAFCCI010000067.1 GCA_017610275.1 Candidatus Woesearchaeota archaeon | reverse complement strand
GAAAAGGATGAGCTTTAAGTCAAACATATGGAAGATGTATGCATTTAGGTTTTTAATTAGCATGCACTTTTTTTCAGCTGTATTGATACCCTTCTTTTTAGATTATGGAAATATATCATTCACCAAAGTAATGCTATTGCAGTCTTGGTTTGCATTTTGGTCATTTGTATTAGAAATACCTACAGGAACTATTGCAGATTATTTTGGAAGAAAAACATCTCTTGCACTTGGTGCTTTGTTTACAGGTCTTGCTGCTTTGGCATATATAATATACCCCAATATCTACATATTTTTATTAGCTGAATTTTTATTTGCAATGTCATTGGCATTGATGTCAGGATCAGATGATGCTCTTATTTATGACAGCCTGAAAAAGATAGGCAAAGAGCATAAGTCCAAAAAAATATTTGCAAATATCTCAAGTTATCAGATTGCAGCAATTGCAGTTTCTGCTCCAATCGGAAGCCTAATTGCTGGGCATTTTGGAGTGAGGTGGGCGATGGGTGCTGTTGTCATTCCTTCAATTCTTGCATTAATTATTGGATTAACATTAAAAGAGCCAAAAACCAGAAGAAAAATTGAATCAAAAAGGTATTTGAATATAATGGTTGGAGGAATAAAATACCTAAAAGAACATAAGATACTGAAGATACTTGCATTTGATAGTGTAGGTGTCACAGTAATGGCTTTTTTTGTTATATGGACATACCAGTTAAAGCTTATTGAATTAGGGATACCTATCGCATTTTTTGGATTTGTTCATGCTATAATTGCAGGATCCCAGGTAGTAATTATGCAGAATTTTACATTGCTTGAAAAGTTGTTAAAATCAAAAAAAAGATATTTAATTTTCAGTGCAATAATCACAGGGATATTTTTTATAATTTTGGGATTATCTAAAGAGCCAATACTGGCAATAATTTCTATAATAATTATTGCAGGGTTTGGGCTTTCAAGGCAAAGGCTATTTGCGAGCTATATGAACAAATATATTGAAAGCCATAACAGGGCTACAGTAATCTCATGCATTATGATGCTAAAAAGGTTTTCAAGAATGATTATATACCCAATAATTGCATTGCTGGTAGAATGGTCTCTGATGTACACTTTTATTATATTAGGGATAGCTACAATAATAATTACATACTTTTCAAAGGTTGAGGAAGAACATTTGATTGATTGATTTTATTTTTTGCTAAGAACTGCGCCACAGGAATTGCATACTTCAGAATTTATCTTTTGATTGTAATGAGTTGTATGGCCCCAGTGTATTGGGGTTCCGCAAGAAGGGCATTTTGGACTTGTCAAAAATGAATTCAATGAATTAAAGGGCATTTTTACATGTGTAAGTAAACCATATATTTAAAATTTGCCCCAAACTTTAGAAACATTTATATATAAATACCCAATCTAATATAAGTGGTGGTAGTGAATGGATTGGCCTAAAAAAGCATTTTTCTTGTTATTTATTGTATCTTTATTAAGTATATCCCTTGCCTCTGCATTATCAGAATTTTCAGTGGATTATGAGGCTGTTAAAGATAATGTGGTTTACAGGGAGCCAGCAGAATTCTATATTTCCATAACAAACAATCAGGATTTTAGTGATAGATTTAGGATAAGTTTTGGCATTAATCCAAAGTGGAGCACACAGATAGTTCCGCCAAAGGATTCTTACTTAACAATAAATAAAGGTGAAACTAAAAAAATAAGGGTTTTGGTAATGGCTGTTTCTGAAATGCCGCCAAGCCTGTATAGAATTCCAATTATAGTAAAATCACTTAAAACAGACATGTCAGAAAAAATATATGCTCCAATTTATTTAAAATCAGGCAAGCTTGCAGGAGAATATCCACCAACAGTAACAGCCAAGGTTAATATTCCTGATAAAGTCAACCCAAGGGAAACAATTAGGATAACAATTAACTTAAGAAATAGAAATAAGCTTAATATCACAGATATGAAAATAAAGCTATCAAGCATTGTTATAAACAAAGAGGTAATAACCTCTATTGGGCCTTTAGAAGAAAAAACTATTATTATAACCCATCAGTTTGATACCCTTGAGCCACCAAAAAAAGACACAGTAACATTTGGTCTTTATGTTGAAGGAAATAGAATAAGAACTATAGAAGACATACCAATTGAGATAATAGCTTACTCAGATATTATAGAATCATCAGAATTAGAAAAATCATTCCTGAAAACAGAGGAAAAGATAACTTACACAAATGACGGAAATATAAGAAAGCAGGAAACTCTCAAGATAGAGATGGGATTCTTTAAAGATATTGTAACATCAACAGACAAAAAAATGTATGTTTTGAAAGAGGACGGAAAAAGATACAGGGCATTGGATGCTGACCTAAAGCCAGGTGCAAAAACAGAAATAATTGTTGTTAAAAATTTTAGGCCATTGGTTGCTGTTATAACTATTGCTATAATTTTGACAATATTATACTATGTATTCAGAAGCCCAATAGTAGTAAAGAAACAGGCAGTGGTCTTGAATACAAAAGATGGCGGAATAATCAACATGAAGATTATGATGAATGTAATGAACAGAACACCAAAGGTAATTAAGAATGTTGTAATAATTGATCGTGTTCCAAATATTGCAGATATAGAAAAAGAATTTCAGATAGGAACTCTTAAGCCAAACAAAATTATATCGCACGAGAAAAGCAGTAATATTATTAAGTGGAACATAGATGTTCTTGAAAAATATGAGGAAAGGATAATAACCTACAAAATCAAGTCAAAGTTGGGCATACTTGGAGGGTTTAAACTGCCACCCGCAATTATCAAGTATGAAAATGAAAAAGGAAAGGATGTGATTACACACTCAAATAGTGTTAATCTTTCTGTTAAATAGTTCTTTTTTTAATTTGAAAACAAAAGCTATATAAATAAAATAATTTTCTCTTCTTATATCCCCGCTTAGCTCAACGGCTAGAGCGTTCGGCTGTAGATTCTGCCCGACTATCTCAGAAGAGAATGAATGAAATGCAGACAGCTGTTACCGAAAGGTTGCTGGTTCAAATCCGGCAGCGGGGA
>JAFCCI010000021.1 GCA_017610275.1 Candidatus Woesearchaeota archaeon | reverse complement strand
TAAGTGCAACTCGCTTGTCAAGCTGGGCTCATTTCATGAGAGCTTTGGGCAACTGAAAAGAAAGGCTCATATATTTTTTGCTAAGGATTTGATTAAATCCAATCAGAATCTTGATACTGGGGAAGACGGATATGAAGACATAGAAGTTGAGATTGTGGATTTCAATGAAGCAGTTAACCTGGCCATGGAAAACAAAATCATTGAAACCTGCTCAGCACTGGCCATCCTTCTCTTAAAGGAAAAGATTGACAGGAAAGAAATAATTATTGATTAAATACTTATTTTTTATATCAAGCCCTCAGAAAGAACTTTTGTCTGATAAACTTTTTATTTGCTGCAATGTAATCTTCTCAGGCGTTACACTCACAACATTAAACTCAATATCCTTTATTTTGATTTTGCTCATGCTTTTTGGGTAATATATATTTAGGGCATAACCTTGGTAACCAGTAGTTTCCATATAACTTAAAGAAAAAGTATTCTCATTAGGCATTCCGCAGTATACAAGACCCATAGATCTGATAAAACCAAGCTTTAAGGTCTTTTTCTCACCAACTGAAATTACAATGGCCTCTTCCATAACACCTCAAACACCTTTGTTATATTTATTTGTTTCTATAATTTTTTTATATTATACCCTTGTTATGTTACGTAAATCGGATATAGAATGAGTGGTGTGTTAAGGGGGCTTTGTCAATTAAAAAATCTTTTTTAATAGTGTTAAAAGGTTTATTTTAATAATGTATATAAAAGTCACCTATTATACATAAATAATATACAAAAATTAACAACCGAAGGAGAAGGAGGTGCTAGGAAAAGAGTATTACCTCTTTTTTCTGTCACTTCTAAAAGTTCATAATCATCTAGTTAAAGTAAAAGATGATAACAGAAAACAAAAATATAAAAGAAACTAATTATTAACTACGACAATAGTTGGATAATCTAGATTCTATTTATAGTTTTCTATTTGAATAGCTTTGGCTATATAAATGATGATGGAGAAAAGTTATGGGTAAAAACCTTATGACTTTAGTAGGAATAGATAGTGTAGTGGCTACAATAATTTACCTAACAGACCCATCTTTTTTAAGATGGATTTTGGGTTTAGGTCTTGCTTCATTTATAGCTTTCTTGTTCTTCACAAAACAAGGAAGAGTATCTATTTATGGAAGCAACTTAGTAATGGCTTTTGTGGCCGCAATGCACTTCATTAACTAGTTTTTTTAGCTGACCTATGATTCTTGAGGTCAGCATCTTTTCTCAAAAGATATTATTTTAGCAAAGTTTTTATATTTCAATTCTAAAGATAGTTATTAATGATAGATATTATGAAAAAAGAGTTAATTGTAAGTTTGTTTTTGGTTGGTTTATTATTTATAATGGGTTGTGAAGTTGGAGATTATAAAATACAAGTTACAAAGCTTAATCAAGATGAAAATGATAGTAATAATTTAAGGGGGAAAATAATAACTAATTTTGAAGATTTAGATTTAAGTTTGTATGTTGGACAAAATATAACAATTAAAGGCAAAGCAATACAGTTTCCTCTTTTTACAACACAAAATTATAAAGATGAGTTTTATGGTTTAAGAGATAAAAACGGTTTTCATATAAAATTTATTGCAAGAGGAAATAGGAACATTGAATTAGGAGAACAATACACAATAAAAGGAATAGTAATAGAAGATGAGGAAGTTCTTTGTTTTCGAGAACCATGTAAAAAATATTATTTCTTGAAAGAAGTTAAGCCATAGTCTTAACCTGTTTGGACTTATTTTATATATGGTTTTATATTAGGTGACATTAACTTAACAGCCCACTAGATAGAAACAATTTTATATTAAAGGTTTTAATTATACTTAATATGGCAGAGAAAAAGCTATCAATTGAGGAAATGGCCGTATTCTGCAAGAAGAAAGGCCTTGTATTTCCTAGTGGAGAGATTTACGGAGGCCTGTCAGGATTCTTTGACTTCGGGCCGAATTGCGTTGAAATAAGGAATAACATCAAAAAGGAATGGTGGAAATTCCACGTACAGGAGAGAGAGGATATAGTGGGCATTGACGGAAGCATAATAACAAATCCAAGGGTTTGGGAGGCTTCCGGCCATGTCAAAAATTTTACAGATGTTTATGTTAAATGCAAAAAATGCAAAAAGCCAAACAAGATAGATAAGAGTGAAATAGGAAAGGTAAGATGTGAATGTGGCGGCGAGTATGAGGTTATAGGTGACCTCAATCTTATGTTTAAAACAAATATTGGTCCAGTAGAGGGCAGCACAGCTTACTTAAGGCCAGAGACAGCACAATTAATCTTTGCAAACTTCAAATTAGTTGCAGAAAGCTCAAGATTGAAATTGCCTTTTGGAATTGCACAGGTTGGAAAGGCATTCAGGAATGAAATCTCACCAAGAGATTTTTTATTCAGATGCCGCGAGTTTGAGCAGATGGAAATAGAATATTTTGTTCATCCTGAAAATTCAAAGAAATGCCCCTTTATTAAGGATGCTCTAAAGCATGAGATGAATATTCTGTCAGCAGAGATGCAGAAAAAAGAAAAAAATCCGCAGAAAATGACTGTTGAGCAGGCATTAAAGAAAAAAATAATAGGTACAGAATGGCTTGCATACTGGCTTGTAACAGAATATAACTGGTTTATCAGCCTTGGGGCAACTCCAGATAATTTCAGGATAAGGCAGCATCTTAAAGATGAGCTCGCACATTATTCATCTGATTGCTGGGACCTTGAGTATAATTTTCCATTTGGATGGAAAGAGCTGGAGGGAATAGCAGACAGAAGTGATTTTGACTTAAAGCAGCACATAAATCACTCAAAAAAAGATTTGAGCATATTTGACCAGGAAACAAACAAAAAGATAGTTCCATATGTAGCTGCAGAGCCAAGCTTGGGGGTAGAAAGATCATTCCTTGTGTTTATGTTTGATGCCTATAATGATGACAAGAAAAGAGGAAACATTGTTTTAAAGCTGGATCCAAAGATTGCTCCTATAAAAGCAGGTATTTTTCCTTTAATAGGCAAGCCAGAACTTGAAAAATTAGCAAAAGAAATTCATGCAAACCTAAAAAAATACTTCAATGTAAGCTATGACCGCTCTGGCTCAATAGGAAGAAGGTATGCAAGAGCAGATGAAACAGGAACACCCTGCTGCATCACAGTTGATTTTGATTCGTTAAAAGATAAATCAGTTACAATCAGAGACAGGGATACAACCAAACAAGTTAGAATAAAGATAGATAAACTAAGAGATATTCTAAGGAAACTTATAGATGGAGAAATCAAGTTTATTAATATATAAAATCTTTTGAATTATATTTAATTAAAATAATTAACTTTAGGAGTGTAAAATGGAAAAAACTCATCTTATTCAACGATTGAAAAAACCAACAGAAAGGATAAGTCCCTTTTCATTTGGTGCAGGATTACGTAACGGAGGAATACCCAAGGAAGGGATGGACTTATTAAGTAAAATATGGTCTTTTGATTATATGGGTGTTGCTGAATTTGAGCATGATACTGTTCCTGAGGCATTAGATAAGATATGGAATTATAGTAATGAAAACCATGCAACAAAAGGCTTAGTGCATTTACCAAAAGATGTTTATTATATCTGTGAAAAAGGAACCCAGGAAGATGTAGAAAATATTATTCAAAAATTGTATAAAAATGAAGATAATTTATATCTTAAAGAACCAGCCTTTTTAAGAATAAGCATTCAAGGAAAAGACAATTACAAAGGGTGGTTAGAGTTAGATAATGCATTTATGTTTTTTATAGAGAAGGAGATGTATAAGAAAACATTAGATTTATTTAATATCAAATAAATATCATAGCATATAATCAATTTTTTTAGGTTATAAATAAAAAGCTTTTTAAATAATCTGCGTTTTCTTTAAATAAAACATGGAAGGTGTAATAAATGGCAATAAAAGATTTAGAAATAAAACAAGGAAATGTTGACCTAACAGCAGAGGTCGTTGAAATAGGAGAAGTAAGGGAGTTTAACAAGTTTGGAAAGACCGGAAGGGTTGCAACTGCAAAACTTAAGGATGAGAGCGGAGAAATAAATTTGAGCTTGTGGAATGAGGACATAGATAAGATTAAAGTTGGAGATACAGTCCAGATTAAGAATGGTTTTGTCAATGAATGGCAGGGCACACCTCAGCTGACAACAGGAAGACAAGGCACTTTAGAGGTTGTTGAAAGTGGAGCTGAAAAGCCAGCAGAAGAAAAAGCTGAAGAAGAAACAATAGAAGCAGCAGAGGAAGCAAAAGAAGAACCTGCTGATTCAGAAGAAGAAACTGAAAAGGAAGAGCCAGCAGAAGAAAAAGCTGAAGAAACAGAAGAAGTCAAGGAAGAATCAGTTGAAGAAGCAACAGAAGAGCCTGAAAAGAAAGAAGAACCTGCTGAGGAATCTTCAGAAGAAGAACCTGCTGAAGAGCCAGAGAAAAGGGGCGGTAGCTCAGCCTGGAAAATACTTAAACTATTTGGGCAAGAGAGCACATGACTGAAGATCATGGTGTCCGGGATTCAAATTCCCGTCGCCCCATCATTCTAAATAGAAAGCTTAATTAATAAACACTTTTTATCTAATTGTATGAAAGAATCTATATTTGTTATATGTGCGCATTCTGATGACCAGATACTCGGGCCGGGAGGAACACTGGCCAAATATGCAAAAGAAGGAAAGGAAATATTT
Source organism: Candidatus Woesearchaeota archaeon (assembly GCA_017610275.1). Classification (GTDB taxonomy): domain Archaea; phylum Nanobdellota; class Nanobdellia; order Woesearchaeales; family CG1-02-33-12; genus CG1-02-33-12. Next base: position 15,017 of record JAFCCI010000021.1, on the reverse strand, counting down.
ACAATTATCTTCTCTTATGGTGAAACATCCCATGTTTGGCTTAAAAAAAAGGTTAGTGCTGAGATAAGGGTCAAGGAAGCACAAAATGCTGACAAAGTCATTGGCGGCTCTGGCGTTGTTTTCTTTGGCCTAAAAGAAGGAAAATTTTTTGAAGAAGTTAAAAACAAAAATATTAAGGATAAACTAAAAAAAATATTGAAGGAAAAGAAGCCTTCAAGAATATTTACCCACGTGCCTGATGATGCGCATGAAGACCACAGGGCAGTTTATAAGATTGTAAATGAAATCCTTGATAAGATTGATTATAAAGGTGACCTTCTTGGATTTGATGTGTGGAATGCAGTTGACATCAAAAAAAGGCACCTTCCTAAAGTTTACATTGATATAAGCGGCACATTTAAGATAAAAATCAAAGCACTCCACTGCTTTAAGAGCCAAATCTTTGCAATGCTGCCACCATATTTAGGGGTTTATATAAAGGCATTTATGAATGGGTTAAAAAATGACTGTAGGTACGCAGAAAAATTTTATAAAATAAAATGAAAAAAAAGCTTTTGATAGCAACAGACTCATTTCTTCCAAGGTGGGATGGTGTTGCAAGGTTTCTCAATGAAATCATACCAAAGCTTTCAGATAAATATGAAATAACAGTTATAGCACCAAAATTTCACGGCAAACTAAAAGAGTTCAAAAACATAAAAATTATAAGAATTCCCCTTTTAAGAATACGTGTAGGAGATTATACTCCTGCTAAATTTAATATTAGAAAAATAACAAAAGCTGTGAAACAAGCAGATATAGTATGGACCCAAACAATTGGCCCGGTAGGAATGCTTGCAATACTAACTGCAAGATTTTTCAAAAAACCAATTGCTGCATATATTCATTCTATTGAATGGGAGTTGTTCTCAAAGAGCATTTCACCAAAGAATATATTTAGGAATTCAATCTGCTTACTTACCAAAGTGACTGCAAGGTATTTATACAATAAATGCAGCCTATTGATGGTCCCATCATTAGAGGTTGCAGAGATATTGAACTGGCATAGTATAAGAACAAAGAAAAGGGTTGTTCATCTTGGAACAGACACCTTGAAATTCAGGCCACCAGATAACAAAAAAGCTATAAAGAAAAAAATAGGAATTAATCCTGAGCATACAGTTATTGGATTCAGCGGCAGAATTGGACGTGAGAAAGATCTTGTAACACTTTACAGGGCTTTTCTCAGATTAAGAAAATTATATGACAAGCTTATTTTATTAATTATTGGAAAAGGAGTTCAGGAACTAAAACTTATGCTTGAGTCAAAAAAAGATGTCATTGTTGTTGAATATGCTGAAGATATAGTTCCCTACCTGCAGGCAATGGATATTTATGTTATGCCCTCATTAACAGAAACATCGTCATTGTCAACAATGGAAGCAATGTCATGCGGCATTGCAGTTGTTTCAACACCTGTTGGTTATATTAAGAATTACATAAAAGAAAGCTATAACGGCTTTTTCTTTAATAAGAAAAACCCTTATGAATTATCTAAGAAATTAATTGTTTTATTAGATAACAAGAAGCTTAGGGCAAATATAGGAAAAAATGCAAGAAAAACAATCATAGAGCTTTACAACTGGGATAAAACAACCAATGGAATAGAGCAATCATTAAAAGAGATTATATTTTCAGGCTGATAACATTGCTGATTCCATTAGCACCCATGGAAACACCATAAAGCGTATCTGCTTCTGTTATTATACTGTCATTGTGTGATATTACAATGTACTGCGCTTTTTCAGAATATTTCATGATAAGTTTTGCAAGTTTTTCTGAATTATGCTTATCAAGTGATGCATCAACTTCATCAAGCACATAGAATAATGCCGGCTTGTAATCCTGGATGGAAAATATGAACGCCAGTGCTGTAAGGCTCTTCTCCCCGCCAGATAAAGAATGTATATCCATAAACCTCTTTCCGGTTATTTTAACTTTTACTCTTAATCCTCCCTCAAATGGCTCTTTCTCATTTTCCAGCATGAGTGATGCAGTCCCTTTTGATGTGAGCTTGGAAAAAATATTTTTAAAATTTTCATTAACTGCATTAAAGGTAACCATAAACAACTCCTTTTTCTTGCCTTCAATCTCCTCTATCATTGCAATAACATCTTTCTTCTCTGATGCAAGCATTTCCTTTTTCTCAAGCAGTTTTTTATATTCTTTCTCTATATTATCATAAACTTCCAGGGCCCTCATATTTACAGCACCAAACTCTCCGATAAGTGCCTCAAACCTGTTTATTTCCCTCTTCAAAGATTCCTCACTTTTTTCTCCTAAGAGTTCAACATCCTCATATTGTTCAAACTCTTTTTCCAATCCTGCAAGCTCTGCCTTGACCTCAACATTTTTCATTGAGAGATTATTCATCCTTGTTTCAGTGCCCCTGTTCTGGTCTTCCTTATTCATTATTTCGTTTTCTGTCTTTAGGATTTCACTATTGATATTATCTCTTTTCCTGAACAATTCCTTAAACTTTGTCCTGAATTCTTTCTGGATTTTTTCTTTTTTAACCAGTTCTTCTTTTTGTTTTTTTATCCTTTCTTTTATCTGCTCAAGCTCTGCTGAGAAATCTTTCTTTTCCTTTTCCTGCTCCTTGAGTATTTTTCCTATATTTTCTTCATCCCTTTTCAATATGTCATTTATCTGCATATTAATGCTGCTTATTTTTGAGTCAATCTCAAGAATTTCATTCTTTATTTCCTGCTTTTTATCCTCAAATGTATTAAGCTCAGCAAGCAGTGTCGGATTTCTCAATCCGCTTATTTTTGTTCTGAGTTCCTGTTTTTTTGTTTTTATTGATGCTAACTTTTTGTTGCTTTCTTCTATGTTCTTTTCTGTGCCAGCTATTTGTTTATCAATTTCTTTCAGATTCTCTTTTAAATTGCTTTGTTGTTTTTTTGAGGCTTCTGTATCTCCTATTTCAAGATGGAGTCCTTTTTCCAGTTTTATTACCTCTCCTTCAAGAGATGCTTTTTTATTTCTTAATTTAATAATGCCCTCTTCAACTTCTGACCTGCGGCGCTGAAGAATGTCAGAAACCTCCTGAAGCTCATTCACTTTTTTCTCGCACTCCTGGAGGTCTTTTGTAAAATCTTCCTGCTGGAAGCTTACTCTTGATTTTTTTCTGTAACCGCCACGCATTGAGCCGCTTGTTTCAATCAAATCCCCATCAAGGGTGACCATCCTATAGCTTCCTATGCCCACTCTTCTGGCAACGTTGATGTTATCAACAACAATTGTTTTTCCAAAAACATAAGAGAATGCTTTTTTGAATTTGCTGTCAAACGAGACAAGCTCAATTGCTAAATTATGGACTCCATTTGATGATAATACTTTTTTTGCCTCATTATCTGGAGTTAATCCTCTAATTTTATTTAATGGCAGAAAATTTGCAACTCCCAGCTTATTATCTTTAAGGTATTTTATGCAGGTTTCAGCAGCCTTATCATCCTCAACTATTATGCTTTGTATTCTTGAGCCAGCTGCAACCTCTAAAGCCATAGAGTATTTTGCAGACACATGGCCTAATCCGGCAACAGTTCCATAAATTCCATTAATCTTGTTTTTTTGCTCGAGAATGCTTTTAACAGCAATGTTTGCTGATGCTTTTTCTGTTATCCCAATATTCTTTACTTTTAATTTTTCAAGCTCACCTTTTGCTGATAAGAGGTTATCCTTTGATTTTGCTAGCTGGGCTGCAAGTGATGAATCCTCATTTAAGAGTTTGTTAAGCTCAATGGTTTTTTTCTTGAAGTCACTTTTCTTTTCATTTAAGTTTTCCATATCCTCTTTGCTTTCTTTCTCAACATCAAGGACTTTTTGCATTGCAGCTTCAATATTCTGGATTTGATACTCAATCCTGTCCTTTTCCCTTAGAAGTTCCTGCTGTTTCTCCCTGAGAATCTGTATCTCTCTCTGCCCTTCCTCTTCCTGTTTTTCAACTTCTCCAATCTCTTTTTCAATATCACCCAGATTATCTACTTTATGTTTTTTCCTGAAATTCCTGATAGAATCCCCAAGCTCTAAAACATCGTTATTTTTGCCTTTTCTTATTTTTTCCAGCTTTGATATATCTAATATCAGGCTGTCAATTTTTTCATGAATTTCTGTAAGGTCTTTTTGCAACTGGTCTTTTCTTGAGTCAATCTTTATGAGTTCATTCCCGCATGTTGCTATCCTTGTTTTGTTTGTCTCAATATCAACCCTTAACTGCTCAATCTTTTTCTGCATATCAAGCTGATCTTTCTCCCCTTTTTCTTCGATTTCTTTTGTTATATTGTTTATTTCACTCTTTTTTTCAGCAACTGTTTTCTTTAAGTTGCTTATTTTATCCTGAACATCTTTTAATTTATCATTGCATACTTTAATCTCTGATTCAAACTTTTTTTGGTTATTTTCCTTCTTTGTTATCTGTATATTAAGATAAGTTGCCTTATTCTGCTTTATGTTGTTACTCATCTTTTTGTACTTTAAAGCCTGGTCACGTTCTGACTTTAATTCCTTTAGGTATGTCTGCCTTTCTGCAAGTATTATGTCAGCTTCATTCAGCTTGCCCTCAACTTTGTCAAGCTCATTAAGTGCCTTCTTTTTCTTGTCCTCATATATTGAAATTCCTGCTATTTCCTCAACAACCAGTCTTCTCTGCTCAGGAGACATCTCAACAAACTTGTTTATATCACCCTGCAGAATAATATTATAGCCCTCTGGGTCAACTGCTGCAACAGACATCATATCAAGAACCTGCTGCCTTGTTCTTCTTTCATCATTTATTTTGTAAACACTTGCTCCTGTTTTCTTTACAATTCTTGTAATCTTAATTTCTGGTGAGTTAGATGGGAATATTTTGCTGGAATTATCAAAATATATGCTTACCTCTCCATTTTTAGCAGGGGTTCCTTTTTTCCCTCCATTATAGATAAGGTTTGCAGATTTTTCAGCCCTAAGGCTTTTTGAGCTCATCCTTCCAAGAACAAAGCATAGAGCATCCATTACATTTGATTTGCCAGAGCCATTTGGACCGAGAATGCAGTTAAAATTATTGCTAAAAACAAGCTCTGTTTTTTTTGCAAATGACTTAAATCCCCTGATTACAAGCTTATTAATCCTTGTCATTAATTAAATCCTCTTTTTATAATTTTTAACTAAAATATTGAAATATTGCTTCTATATATAGCTTTTGGTTAGCCTAAAACACAAAACTTTTATAGAAAACAACTTTAAATCAAGGTATGGAACTTTTAAAGCAGGTTATTGATGAGTTAAGGCCAGAAAAAGATGTGGTTGATAAATGTACTGCTATTTTAGATAGTATAAACTCTGAAATCAAAAAAAAGAAAATTAAGGCAGAGGCTGTTCTTGGCGGCTCTATAGCAAAAGGAACTTTCATAAAAGATGATTATGACTGCGATGTTTTTGTTAAATTTAATTTAAATTACAAAAAAAAGGATATATCTAATCTATTAGAAAAAATTCTTAAGACCTTTCCAAAAGCTGAAAGAATTCACGGCTCAAGGGATTATTTTCAGTTTAATATGAAAAATATTATGTTTGAGGTTGTTCCTGTTTTGGATATAAAAAAAGCAGAGCAGGCAATAAACATAACAGACTGTTCACCATTGCATGTTAAATGGGTAAAGGACAATTTAAAGAAAAATCAAAAATTAGCAGATGAGATAAGGCTGGCAAAGGCCTTTTGCAAAGCATGCAATGTTTATGGTGCAGAGTCATATCTAAGGGGATTTTCAGGTCATGTATTGGACATACTAACAATCTATTACAAAGGATTTACACCTTTATTGAAAAATGCTGTAAAATGGAAAGAGCAACAAATTATTGACTTCAATAATTACTATAAAGGTAGCGCTTTGGAAAGACTGAATAAATCAAAACTAGGTCCTCTTATTGTGATAGACCCCATACAGTCAGAGAGAAATGCTGCTGCTGTTTTAAGCAGAGAGAATTTTCTTTTGTTTAAGAAATCCGCTATTGATTTTTTGAAAAAACCATCCAAAAAGTTTTTTGAAAAAAAAGAGATTACTATTGAAGAACTTAAAAAGAAATCAAATGGCAAAAAGCTTGTTTTGCTTGATGTTAAGGCACTTGATGGAAAAGAAGATGTTGTTGGCTCCAAGCTTTTGAAAGCAATTAACTATATAAATAAAAAGCTTGTTTTAAATGACTTTACTGTTTATAGCGATGGATGGAAATGGGATAAAAAAGAGAAGGCATTGTTCTGGTTTATTCTTAAGGATGAAACTCTTCCTGAGTTCTTTAAGCGTGTTGGGCCCCCAGTCAATAATAAAGAAAATGTTAAGCAGTTTATGAAAAAGCACAGGAAAGCATTTATCCAAGGCAAGAGAATCTGCGCAAATGTAAAAAGAGAATTTAGAAAGCCTAAAAACCTGATTAAATCCATAAACAAAAGCAAATACATTAAAGAAAGGACCAAAAAAATAGAAATGTTTATATACTAGCTTCTTAATAAATTATATACTAATATACAAAAAAGGTATAAAAATGAAAAGAGGGCAGATCCAGGGTCAGGTATTTATCTATATTCTAACACTAATAATAACAGCTACTATATTGCTTTTTGGCTATAATGCAATACAAAACATTAAAGATACAGCAGAACAAGTTGAGCTTGTAGATTTTAAAAATTCCCTAAAACAAGATTTTGAAAAAATGAGTTCTGATTATGGCTCTTCAGAAACAGAAAATTATAATGTTCCATCAAAAATAAAGGAAATATGCTTTTATCAGAAAGGTGTTTCTCCTGAGATTGAATATCCTAGTGAGAGTGTTAATATTGGCAATCCTTTAATCAAAAATTCTATAGATGACACAGACAATAATGTTTTTCTTATTGGCAATGCATTATTTGAGCCAATGGAACTTTCAAGAATTGAGGTCACTGAAGGCCAGATAGTTTGCATTAAAATCAATAACAATAGGCTATCACTAATACTTAAAGGTCTTGGAGATGGTGTTTTGGTTAAGAAAGCTTAGTTTAAAAATAATTAAAAAGTAAATATATGAGGTGCATAAAAAATGAAAAATAAAAAAATTAAAATATTTTTAATAGTATTCATTTGTCTTATTGTTTTGGCAAGTTTCAGAATTGCCAAAGCAGCTTGGGGTTCTGAACCGGAAGATCCTGTTGTGGAAGATCCTGTTGTGGAAGATCCTGTTGTGGAAGATCCTGTTGAACCAGTAATGCAAACCTGTACTAAAAATAATGTTGGTAATGAATATGATATGGTTAAATGTAGTATAAAAAAGCCTTCCTGCGGGTATGTGGTGTTGTCTGGATATACCTGCCTAAGAGAGGGTGAGAAATGCTGGGGACATAAACCATCTCCAATACCTGTACCTGTGCCTGTGCTGCCTGTGCTGCCTGTGCTGCCTGTGCTGCCTATTTTGTGTATAAAAGAAGGCGAATCTGGATTACCTCCCCTTGTTTGCTGTAAAGGCCTTAAAAATGTAGGAAACTGGGCGCCTATGTCTAATGGAGAATGTACAAGTTATAAGAATCCTAGTTTTGTATGCACTGACTGTGGGGGGGGTGACTGCGGTTTAGGAGAGAATTACTGCAATTGTCCAGATGATTGTAAAGAAGAAGAATCTTGTGTTAAAGAGGGTGAGAAAGGTTCTATGTATAACTCCAATCCTAATGATGATGTTTGTTGTGCAGGATTAGAAAAAATAAAAGATTCAGTTCCAATTTCATATCCACCGGGGCCAGGAGGAGCATGTAGTCTTGTACTTGCTCATAGTGGTTTTGTATGCACTAAATGCGGAGACGGAATACGTGGAAAAGGAGAGAATTACTGCAATTGTCCAGATGATTGTAAAGAAGATGATGATGAAGAAATAACCTGTAATAAAAATGATGCTAGTTATTCTGATAATAAAAAATATGATAAATTTGAATGCAGTGAAAGCAGGCCTTCCTGCGGGTATGTGGTGTTGTCTGGATACAGTTGTCCTGAAGGTCAAAAATGCTGGGGACATAAAAAACCAACATCTTCAACAACAGTACCACCACAACCAGTATGTATAAAAGAAGGCGAAGTGGGATGGCTTTCCCACTCTGATTCTTGCTGTGGAGGTCTAAAAAAGAGAAGTAATTCCAAACCACCAGGATGTTTAGTTCCTACAGATACTAGTTTTGTATGCACTGACTGCGGAGACGGCAACTGTAGTTTAGGAGAGAATTACTGCAATTGTCCAGGGGATTGTAAAGAAGAGACAATCTGCGAAGACTCTGATGGTGGCATGGATTATCTTGTTAAAGGAGAGGTTATTTCTAAGACAGGCGAATCTTATGTTGATGAGTGTATTAATGATAACAGCTTAAGAGAATTCTTTTGTAATAATGAAGGTGAAGTTGAATTCACTGGAGCTGGATGTCCAAATAATTGCGATGATGGAGCCTGTGTTGAGGAAGGAATAGAAACAATGAGGATTCATGGAAGATATATAACTCTAAATGAGAAATATCCTGATGATATTTATTCATCAATTCTTGGTTTTTATGTGGGCAATTCACAAGAGGGGAAAAAAGCTATGACTTTACTTGAATTTGGTTTAAGTGACCTTGAAGACAAAGAAATAAAAAAAGTAAAGTTAGTTGTAAATAAGGTTCCAATGGAATATGAAGAGAAATATGTAAAACAAACAACAGAAGTGCATAAGGTTATGGAACAATGGGATTTAGAAACTGCAAGCTGGAACAACAAGCCAAAATTTGATACGACAGTTGTTAACTCGCAGGAGATAGATGAAGATGGAGAATACAAATTTGATATTCCTCTGGAAGCAATGAATTATTTTATAGACCACAACACAGGTATTTTGCTGAAAGCAGAGAATGAAACAGAAACAAATCGAAAGATGTTTGATGATGCACATTTAGACATACAATATATAAAAAAAATAGAAAGCTGTGAAGAGATGGGAGGGAAATGCAGATACCTAGCTCTCTTTGGATGTAAGAGTGATGAAATATACACAGCAGCTTATGGATGCACTTATTGGGGGGGTAAATGCTGTATGCCTGAAGAAGAACCAGAAGAGCCTGAAGAACCAGAAGAGCCTGAAGAACCAGAGGAACCAGAAAGTTGTGAAGAAGTTGGAGGAAACTGCAGATGGTTTTTTAGTCAATGCACAGATGATGAAACATATACAGCAGATTATGGGTGCCCTATTTTGCGTAAATGCTGTATGCCAGAGCCTGAATGCATAGATGATGACGAAAGATGTCCAGAAGGATGCACTGTGGAAAATGACAATGACTGTGAACCAGAAATACCAGAAATAGTTGATTGTGGGAATGCTGGTCCTGATAATCCTGATTCAGAAACAGCTGATCAATGTCTTAGGGAAAAATTTGAGGAATGTAATCCTGCAAATTACTCTATTTCAATAGACTTTGGACCACTTGGTGGCTTAACAACATATTACTATGAAATAATTGGTCCAGAGAATGAGCTTTGTAAAATGAAAACAAAATATCTTGCAGTTATAAATCCAGAATGGGTTGAAAAAGAAATGATTTGCAATTATAATAATTCCAAAGAAATTACAGAAGCTCATGCAGAGGTTTGGGATAGTTTCAGTGAAGATGAAGAATTAGGAGACTGTGAAGGTGCATTGTATGACCTAATTAAAAATCCAGAGTAACATTGAAAACCTTTATATACCTTTTATATTTTTTTAATTTATGATTAATAACCTATTGTATTTGATATTCATAACACTATTGCCTTTTCTTGAGCTTAGGGCAAGCATACCATATGGAATTAATGTCCTAAGGATGCCATGGCTTACTGTTTTCATAGTCTGCGCCATAGCAAACATAATCCTCGGAATTATTATATACTTCCTTCTTAATAAGTTTGTTCATTTATTCCTGAGGTATAAATTCTTTTCAAAGCCATACAACCATATTGTTCTGAGAACACAGAAAAAAATACAGAAATCTGTTGATAAATACGGCGAATTAGGTGTTGCATTGTTCATAGGCCTCCCATTGCCTGGCTCTGGTGTTTATTCAGGAGCATTAGGAGCTTATGTAATTGGCCTAAATTTCAAAAAATTCATCATAGCAGATATAATAGGTGTCTTAATAGCAGGTATAATAGTAACCATAATAAGCACAGGTGTTCTACAATTAATATCATAAAAAAATATTATTTAGTAATAATAGCATTTATTCTGTCACTAAGTTTTCTAGCTGATAATACAATCTTAAAAATAATTTCCTTAATTAAGAATCCTATTTTTGATTATCTTTCATATTTACTTGCAAATTTTAGCTCTATGTTAATAATTATAATAATTTTAATATTTTTATTTCTGATTAATAAAAAAAAGAGGGAATGGACATTGCCTTTAGGATTAGGTATTATTTCTTCTTATGCAATAACTTATGTATTGAAGTTTGTAATAGCAAGGCCCAGACCTTTCGAAATAACAATGAATTTTTTATTTCATCTTGTAGATTATTCGTTTCCAAGCGCACATGCTGCTGCTGCATTTGCAGCACTTCCAGTGCTTAATAAAACATATCCAAAGCTGAAATGGCTCTGGATTTTGTCTGTATCATTTGTTGCATTTAGCAGGATTTATATACAAGTTCATTATTTAAGTGATGTTGTAGCAGGAGCATTCATAGGATATTTTGTAAGTGCCTTTATGATAAAGCTGAAACATAGAAAATGGAAATTAACAGGTTTGAGGTAAGAAGGCAGGCATTTCACATATGCCTTGGACTGGCAATTATTATTCTGTTAATTAACAATATATTAAATTCATTAATTTTGTTTATTATACTTATTATTGGCATTATAATCTCTATTCTTAGCAAGAAGTTTAAGATTCCAGTAATCTATTTTTTCCTAAAAATATTTGAAAGAAAGGATATATTAAAAACATTTCCAGGAAAAGGGACTATCTCTTTTTTAGTGGGATGTTTGCTTGTGCTTCAGTTATTTGAAAGGGATATTGCGCTTGCATCAATAATGATATTAACCTTTGGTGATTCAGTTTCCCATTTATTTGGCTGGTATTTTGGAAGGAAAAAACATCCGCTTAACTGCCTTAAATCAATAGAAGGAAATATTGCTGGCAGTATTACTGGATTTCTTGGAGCAATGCTCTTTATAAACCCTTTATCAGCTTTTCTGGCATCATTCGGGGCAATGACAGCAGAGGCTGTTGAGTTAAAAATGAATAATAAGATAATTGATGATAACATAATTGTTCCACTTGTAGCAGGAACTATACTTTATTTAATGAGAATATATCTTTAAGCTAGTCCACAAGCCAAACCTTTCCATCTAAAACAACAACTCTTACTTTTTGGTTAACTTTGAATTTTTTGTTCTTGATATTTTCTGGCTTTACAGACTGGAATGTCTCTGGGTGAAGTATCTCAACATGCGGAAAGACCAGTGAAATTATTGTTTCCTTAACCTCTTCAGCAGCTTTAACTTTAAGATATTTTGGTATTACTAATGTTTTCTTTCCTGTCTTTATATTAATAAGTGTAATATTTTTGTCAATATTTCTTACTTTAAACAGCTCATTATCTATATTTAGAATATCCCCTTTCCTGAATTTTGACTGCCTGAAAAGAACATTTATTCTGTAAATATCCCTGCTTCTCAGCTTGTCCCTTGAAAACAATTTTTTACTGGCTTTTGTTTCACCACCAAACTTATTTAGCAGTTCTCTGGCAAGCTCATGTATATAGCCCCTTTTTGTCAGGTAAATGTCAAATCCATTCCTGACTTTTAATTTTTTAGTTATAAAGATTCCCCTTTGATTCTGTTTCTTTGCTTCATCAACAGCATAATCTATTACTTCTTCATCCACTTCCCTTAATTGAAGTACACCCTCAAAATAGCCACTTTTATGCCTGCTGCACCTTGGGCAAAGGATAAATATTACCTTTACCGGAAGAACATATTCCTCTTTCAAAACTGTTTTTTTGTCAGAATAAGTGCCAAAAACAGTAATTTCTGTTTTAATGTTTACTTTTACATTTGGTCCTTCCTTGTATTTTGGGATTACTGGCCTGAGCTTAAACGAATTTATCCTGGCATCATCATTAAACACTAATCTTTTTTGCACAATATCTTTGACCACATCCTCAAGCTTTCTAAATCCTATCCATTTCCCCTTAGAGAAGTATTTATGGCAAAAGAAGCATACAAGAATCTTCACAGGCTTAAAAGATATTAATAAGGGATTCTTGTTTAGATAGCATTCTTTACAAAGGCCATCCAAAAAAACCTCCTTTTTCCCGCATTTAGTGCATAGTTCCATACTATAATAGAAATAGTAGTTGTATAAATAATTATTTGATTTATCAAAACCGATAGTTTTTTATTTCTTTTGCTTAGAACATTTATTTCATGAGAAAAAAAAAACCAAAGGCAATACTGAAGAAGGTATGGCACTTTGTTTGGGAAGACAACAGCATATGGAGCTGGATTGTGAATATTGTGCTTGCTTTTATCCTAATAAAGTATATAGTTTATCCCGGGCTTGGCCTTGCTTTAGGAACAACATATCCGATAGTTGCAGTTGTTAGCAGCAGCATGGAGCATAACAGCCTTAATTTTGATGACTGGTGGCAAAACAGTGAAGAATATTATTCAGGCATTGAAATAGTAAAAAACTCATTCGAGAAATTTCCATTAAAGAATGGGTTCAACAAGGGAGATATAATGATTCTCTGGAGAACAAATTCTAACAACATTAAGATTGGTGATGTGATAGTATTCAAAAGTGCCAGAACAAACCCAAAGCCAGACCCAATAATTCACAGAGTTATTATTATAGAAGAAAAGAATGGCAGCATAATCTATCAGACAAAGGGCGATAATTATGTCACCAATCGCCGCCAGATTAATGGATGTTTTCAGGATGGCTGCATTTATGAGTCAGATATCCAGCAAAGCCAGATATTAGGTAAGGCATTGTTCAAAGTTCCATGGCTTGGCTACATCAAAATATGGTTTGTTGATTTATTAAATCTTTTTATTAAATAGGAGGTAAAAATGTTTTGTCCAAAATGTGGATCTTTGTTATTACCAAAGAAAATAGATGGAAAAAGAGTGATGGCATGTTCTTCATGCAGTTATACAAGCAAAGACTTTGAAAAAACTAAGATTGTTGAAAAGACTATAAAGGAGAGGGAAGTTGATGTTGTTGAGGGTGATGATTCTAAACATCTTCCCATAACAGAAGTTGAATGCCCCAAGTGTGGTAATAAAAAAGCATATTATTGGCTTGTGCAGACAAGGGCAGGAGATGAGCCAGAAACAAAATTCCTTAAATGCACAAAGTGCAAGCATATCTGGCGGGATTATAACTGATGGAAGAAATAAAACAAGGCATAATCAAGGTTATATTAAAGCCAAACTCTTCTAAGAATAAAATTAAGGAATTTGATCCAGAGAAAAATACTTACAGAATTGAAATAAAAGCACCTGCAGAAAATAACAAAGCAAATATAGAGCTTGTTAAGTTCCTTTCAAGGGCATTAAAGAAAGATGTTAAGATAATAAGGGGTTTTAAAAGCAAAGAAAAATTAATTAAGATTTCTCCAAGAGAATAATCATCTTTTTTCTTTTCTTTCACTCAGAAAAATTATAATTGCCAGAATTATAATTCCTAATAGTATATTATATTTGTAAGAAATTATGAAGGCAATAATACTTGTAAGAACTTTTGTGTAGTACAAAAAAAACAGCAGGAAAACACCTATTGCAATAAATAAATATTTAACAAATATGTTTTTTTTATTAGTTTTTTTAAGGGCTTTTTTTGGCTTTTTTTCTTTTTTCTTTGGCTTCTCTCTTTTTTCAAGCCATTTCTCTTCAGATTCCTCTTCTGTAAAGAAATCAACTATTCCGTTCCAGATTCCTTTAATAATTCCCTGTTTTTTTCTTTTTTTAGGTTTCTTCTTTTTCTCTTTAGGTTCTTCTATTTCTTCTGTGAAGAAATCAACTATCCCGTTCCAGGCGCTTTTTAATGCGCTTCCTTCTTTTCCCCGGACTTTTTCTATTTCATCAACCTTTTTTTTGTCATCCTTCTTTAATTTTGGATGTTTTTTGAGAAAGATAATTATCCTCTTGAATCTTGCATCAAGCATGTTAATTTTTCCTTTAAAGCAATTTTTATTAACAGAATTTTCCTTAATAAAATGAATTTCATCCATTAGTTTCTCTATCTGCTGGTTAAAATATGATTCTCTGATAAATTTGTTTTCCAAATCATCTAACTCTTTTTTTAGGTTATTGACATCCTGTGACTTTTTCTTAATTCTGGCATCAAACTTGTTTGCCTGCATATTGAATTCTTCTTTGCTGACAGTAGAATCTCTAAACTTTTTGAACTCTTTTTTAACGCCGTTAATATTTTTAATATCTTCAGCTAAAGAATTAACAAATTTCTTAAGCTTTACTGCATCTTTTAGATCTTTCTTTAGCTTTTCCCTTTTCTTTATTTCTCTTCTTAAATTATCATATTTTTTGCTGAAAGAATCTATTTTATTGTTAAAATTCTGCTTTTCAACATATTCATCCTCAAAATCAGCCAGTTTTTTGTTTAGCTCATCAATATACTCTTCATTTTTTTTGGCTAACTCTTGTATATCACTTTTTACCTTAGAAAAAGAATTTTTTAGGTTAGAGTTTAGTTTGTAAAGCCTTAGTTCAACACCCTCTTGTTTAGTATTAGAAACCATTTTTAATTTTAAAGTAATAATTAACTATATAAACTTTTCGGTAGTTAATATTAATTATAGTATCACGTTTTTAGTTGACAAGTAATTACTAGCTTTAGTGGTAATATGTATAAGTTAACATTTAAAAAAAGTGTATGGCTTGTTAAACAATACAAAAATGGAGTTTATGTATCTAAACTTGCTCTTGCACAAAGTGTAAGTCGTTGGGCAG
>JAFCCI010000066.1 GCA_017610275.1 Candidatus Woesearchaeota archaeon | reverse complement strand
TTCAAGGCGATTATCAGTTATAAGGCCTATATGATCAAATTTCTCTATGCCAACAGCCAGTAAACCGGTTCCAAAACTTTCAACTTTGTTATAGAATTCTTTATAAGATACTGGCTCAAATCTGCTTTCTTTTTTTACCTTAAAAGCAGTCCTGTCACCATATAAACTAACACTTTCATTTAGCATTTCATTTAATGTTTTTACCATTATAAACATCACCTTTTTGTTTTTATGGTTAGAATATTCACTAGTATAAAATAATTTCTATACTAAACCAGGTGAAATTTAAAAAGGAAAATCCTATTTCTCCTCAATAAATTCCCTTATCTTATAGACAAAGTCCTGAGCTTCCTTATAATAAGAATCATATTCCTTGCCAGAAATTTCTTTTATTTCCCTATGGTTTATCATCTTTGAGAGCTTGTAGAACTTCTTCATTGTATCTGCATATTTTTTATCAATAAGGCCCTTATTTACCATATGCATCTGCATCATATCTGATACATGCTCAGGGCTTGGCGGAATCTCGCCAAGGCTCATAAGTGCAGCATGGGCTGCATCAATAACAGCCCAATACAAATCAATTGTAGCTTGAAGAATATGCCACTTTGAATTATATAATGTTGAGGGTGCCTTTGCAAAATAACTCCATACGCTTTCATGGGTTGGCCTTATCCTGCCCTGTTTTAGCAAAAATTGGATTGGCTCAAAAAATCCTGTATCTAAAAGTGCAATGCCTTCTCTCAGCATGTTTACTATAACAGGATCTCCTGCCCTGGCATATTCCCAGAAAGCAGTAAGCTTTAATGTTGTTATATGAAGCAGGTTTGAGGTTTCTGAAATAATCTTTTCAGTGATTAAAGTGTATGCCTCAGTAAGCTCCGGAGTAAGCCTTACGGTTAAGTCATCTATGATAACAAGAACATCAATATCTCCGTGACTGGATGTTTTCCTTGCAGAGCTTCCAAACAAGACAGTTGCCTTTACAAAATCTTTCATCTCTCCATAGAGCTTTTTTGAGAATTCGTAGGCAATATCAAAATCTTCTTTTTTATAGTTAGCAACACCAACCTTTTGCTTCTTTAAGTTGAATTTCATTATAACACCTCTTTTTTTAAATTAACTTCTTTATTTATTAAACTTTTTGACCTCTTTTGAATAGTTAATATTTTATTCCATTGGAACATTGCTCCATGTTTTGTCTATAAAATTAAGCCCTGTTTTTGTATTTGGTTGTTCTATTTTGCCAAAATGATTATACTGAATTTGGTTCCAGTAAACTAAATATATTTGGTTATGCATTTTTACTCCATTGGAACACCGCTCCACATCGTCCAGTCATTTGAAGGGGAATATGCCCCAAATACAAAGGATGGAGGGTAGGTTTGTCCAAAGTATGAATGCTGTACATTTTGCCATTGTGCTGGTGGAAGGCCATCACGCGCAGCGCCCATTGAATATACTGGAGAGCCCAAATATCCCCATGTTTTCATTAAGCCATGAAAATAAGATGCATCTGTTGTGGCAGATGAGCCGCACTCAACAGTATATGCTCCTTTATAGCCATGCTTTTTTAATATCTTAATCATATCCTTTATAGGGGCATTGCCCTGCCCAGGGGCAAGGTGCTCGTCCTGATAGCCAAAATTATCTGCCAGATGAACATTTCCAACAATTTTTGATTTTGCCAAATCCTCTGTCTGATCCAATAACCATTTGTCAAATTCCTTATCATTGCCTTTGAAATATTTTCTCCATAAATTCAGATGGCCTACATCAAGAGTTGCCTTGATATGTTTTTCTGCAAGGTTTTTTGCCTCTGATTCAGAATTTCCTTCATTTTTAAGCATCTTGACCATTTCCTTTCTGCTATTTAAAACAAGTTTCTTAAGCTCCTGAGGATGACCCCCATAGCTTTCTGGGAAGATGTTTTCCATTGTTATGAAAAGCGGCTTTTCAAGGTTTTTTTTCTTTGTTTCCTTCATTGCCCTCATACCGCTTAAGGCATATCCATTAAAGCTTTTTTCAAGAGCATATTTCTTTGTGCTAATAACATTCTTTCCAAGCCTTTCTTGGTCGCTTGCCTGCTGGAGCTGTCCTGTCACCATATCCTGGTGCCCCTTTATTGACCTTTCTATATCTTTTATTCCGCTTCCTTTTTCACTTCCTTGTTCAATCTCTTTAAGTTGCTCTGTAATTTTCCATTTCTCATCTTCTGGCATAGTTTCGAGTCTTTCTTGGAGTATTTTTTTCTTTTCCTTTAATTTGTTTAGCATATCAAATTCTCTGTTTAATCCTTGTGAATAATTCATGGCCCACCCTTTTGCTATTCTCGCCTGCCCTTGTGTTGTTGCTTTAAGAAAGGCTTCTTCTGGTGTTACTGTATCTCTTTCTTCATCAAAGACCTCTCCTTTTTCTTCTTTTTCTTTTCTTTTTTCTTCTGTCATTTCTTTTGCTTCATCTACAAATGAGTCCCATCCCTTATCTTCAACTTTAAATAGGCCTTTCTCTTTGTCAAACACAGGAACTCTCTCATCCCTGGGAACAACCTCTCCATCATAATTAATATAATCCTTATTTTCATTCCTACGCCAGACCGGCCTGCTCACTTTTTCATTTTTCCTTATTTGGGTTAAAACCTGGCCTGTATTTTTATTTACTACCCTTATTACAGCTTTTTCCGACTCTTTATCAAATCCACTAAATTTTTTTCCTTGCTCTGCCCATGGCTCTTCAGAGATAGGCCTCTGAAACTCTCCGGTATGTACAACAACAGAGCCGCCAAGTGCTGTGTCTGCTGCAAATTCAATTGCCCTGTTAACTTCATCAAGAGCCATGCGCCTTTGCTCATCACTAAAATTACCCTGCTGGTCCTGGCCAGCAAGCCCTGGAATTCCAACTGATGCATGGGTTGTCAGGTTAATATCATTTGCCTTGCTTAATTCCCTTAAAGCCTGCCTGTGGTATTTTCCAAACATTCCAGGTGTTTCACCCTGCGCTGAGCCGCGGCCAGCTCCCATAAACTGTATTTCCATACTGCTTGCTCCCGCCCTTATCTTACTTGTGATCTCTGGTATATTCCTTGCGCCAAGACCCATTGCCATGGCTATACCTACTTCTTTAACACCAAGAATTTTTTCTTCTGGCTCCCCACTCTTTATATCATAATTCCTATCCATTGGGCTATTATATCCATAAATCATTTT
>JAFCCI010000065.1 GCA_017610275.1 Candidatus Woesearchaeota archaeon | reverse complement strand
GATAATCAAAAATGCTAATGATGATTTTAAAAAATCTTTTAACCGAGCCTATGGAAACGGATTAATAGAAACTTATAAAATAAATGATGCTGAATATGCTGTTGCAACAATGGGCACTGCATGCAGTACAACAAGAGTTGTTGTTGACGAGCTAAGAAAGCAAGGCAAGAAAGTTGGCTTAATAAAAATAAAATCATTCAGGCCATTCCCAAAACAAGAAATAATAAGTTGCTGCGAAAACATCAAGGGAATTGCAGTTCTTGATAGAAATATATCATTGGGGAATGAAGGTGCCTTATACACTGAATTAAGATCAGCATTTTACAATCAAGATAAGAAACCAATAATAAAAGGCTTTATTGCTGGCCTTGGCGGCAGGGATATAACTCCTGACCACATTAGAACAGCTTTTAAGAAAATAGAAACTAGTAACAACAGTGAATGGTTACTTTAGTTTTTTTAGGTAATATGAATGACAGCAGCCCATCATTTAATTAAAGAAATAAATACAAAGGAAGTATGTTTGTATTGCGGAAACAAACTCAAAGGAGAAACATGGAGTTCAGAGTTTGAATCAGAATTTCATTATAAAACAGTTATATGCCTTGGATGTAAAACAAAAAACAGGATTAAGGTTAACTTTTACGGGTCAGGCCATGACCACTGGGATGGCAATGGCTTTAAAATAAAAGAAAGCCTGGAAAAAAAGATTGAACATAAAAAAGGAATAAAAAAACAAGAAAAATTGAAAAAAGATATTAAACATAAAAAAATTAAAAACCCATAAAATGGAAAAAACAATTGCAGGAATTTCAACACAAGAACTTTTTGCATCAGGCCACAGGGCATGTGCAGGATGTGGCGTTGCTTTGGCAGCAAGGCATGCACTAAAAGCAGCTGGAAAAAACACTATAGTTGTCAATGCAACAAGCTGTTTGGAAGTATTCAGCACCCCTTATCCAGAAACTGCATGGCGTGTTCCATGGATACACGGCGCTTTTGAAAATGCAGCAGCAATTGCTTCTGGAATTGATAGAGCTTTGAAAACACTTGGAAAAAGAAAAGACACAAATCTTTTAGTGTTTGGTGGTGATGGGGGAACATTTGATATTGGCTTCCAGGCACTTTCAGGCGCAGCTGAGAGAGGCCAAAACTTTTGCTATGTATGCTTTGATAATGCAGCTTACATGAACACAGGAATACAGCGCTCAGGGGCAACGCCAAAATATGCCTCAACAACAACAAGCCCAGCAGGAAAAATAATTCATGGAAAAACAGAGTTCAAGAAGCCAATGCCTTTTATAATGGCAGCTCACGGCGCTTATGTTGCAACAGCAAATGTAGCATTTCCATTAGACCTTATAAATAAGGTAAAGAAAGGCCTTGCATTTGATGGCCCAGCTTATATACAAACTTATGTTCCATGCCCAACAGGATGGAAATTCATTAATGATATGACAATAGAAATTGGAAAGCTTGCTTTTCAATCCAATATAACTCCTCTTTATGAGATTGAAAATGGAATATTGACAATATCAAAAAAACCTGCAAATAAGGTTCCTGTCAAAGATTACCTTAAGACACAGGGCAGATTTAAGCACATGACAGAAGAAGAAATAAAAGATGTACAAAATCATACAGATGATCAGTGGCAAAGGCTTCTTGAACTTGAAAAAAACAAAGCAAGATTATTCTAATTAATAATAGTTCCCTTAAAATCTTTTCCTTCTAAACAATTTTTTAGGTTTTCTAAGTCAGTTCCAATTATTATAGCCTTGATTTCAAGATTTTCCGCTTCTTTTGATGCAATTGGTCCAAAGGGAACATTAAGCCCAGGATCCCATTCATCTCCAACCATTTTCCTGAAATTTCCCCATGAGATATTTTTAATTGGACTTGCATCATGATTATTTTTTGGCTCTTTATCATAAATATAGGAGACATCACTTATGTTAATAACTGTTTTAACCTTAAAATTATTTGCAAGCCTTACAGCATCATAGTCAGTGCTCCATCCCGGCTTCCATCCAGCTGCAATCAAAACCTTTTCCTTAAAGTCAACCTTTTCGTTTGGGTTATGGATAATTCTTTCATCAACAATATCAAGGAAAAGTGTTTTTATGAGTTGGGCATTTAATCTTGTTGCGTGAATTCCCATCCAGTCAATATCATCTATTCTAAGATTGCTTATCTTGGAAGCAGCATTCTGATAAAGCCTTGCTGTTTTTCCACCGCCGCAGACTATTATTACTTTATTTCCCTTTTCAACAAAATCGTTTATCAATTTTTTAAAACCTTTCAAGAATTCAACGTTTATTTTATCTGGTACGATTATTGAGCCTCCTAATGATATCACAACTATTTTTTCCATATTAACCTCCTAAACCAATAAGTGTTATACCTAAGATTATTATTATTATACCGAGCCATTTTAATTTATTCATTTTCTCATTCAGAAATTTCATTGATAACAGGCAAACCCAGATATAAGATGCTGCACAGAAAGGGTAAAGCACAGATAGTTCTCCTCCCCTTAATGCTATTACAAAGAATATTGATGAAATGCCATAAAACAAAAATCCCAAAATCAGCTTATAGTTTTTTATGAGCTTTTTGATATCTAGTGAAATTGTTTCAGAGCCCATCTTAAAATAAAGTGCTCCAAAAGAGCCTATGAAAGTTCCAAACAAGACAGTTGCTATTGCCCATAGCTGTGTTGCCATTTCAGCTTGCACCCCTTCCTATTAAGCTGATACCAATTACTATTGTTATAACACCAGCCCATTTCCATAAACTCATAATTTCATTAAGAAATATTATAGACAAAAAGCTTACCCACACAAAGGACATTGCAATGATTGGATAAAGTACAGATAACTCTCCATGCTTTAATGCAATAACTAAAATTATAGCACCAAGTGCGTAAAGAACAAAGCCAGTTATCAATGGAAAATTGCCCAACAGCTTTAAAATACTGAAACTTAGATTCCCTGAGCCAATCTTAAGAAATATCTGGCCCGATGCAGTAAGAAATGTGCACAATAAAACAAGTGCTATGGCCTCTTTTTTCGATAATTAGTATAAATAGTTTTGTATTGAAAAAAGGATAAGCTATATAAACAACAAAATTTTCTAATTAATCAAAAGAGGCGAATTATGGACTACTATAATTACTCTGTTAAAAAGACTTTTGATGAGTTTAAGACATCTGAGAAAGGACTCTCGCAGAAAGAGGCAGAGAAAAGGCTTGAAAAATATGGCCTTAATGAAATTAAAGAAAAGAAAAAAATAAGCCTATTTCAGATATTTTTCAACCAGTTCAAAAGCCCGCTTATTTACATACTTCTGTTTGCAATAATAATTACTTTAGTAATAGGCGATGCAATCCTTGGCTTTGCTCAGGAATACAAGGCAGAGAAATCTATACAAGCACTGAAAAAACTTACAAGCCTTAAGGCTACTGTTTTAAGAAATGGAAAGAAAGAAAGAATATTGGCTAAAGAGCTTGTTCCAGGGGATATAATAATTTTGGAGGAGGGGGAAAAGATCCCTGCTGATGCAAGATTATTAGAAACAATTAGTTTGGAAACACATGAATCAGCACTTACAGGAGAATCAACATCTGTTGCAAAGGAAATTAATCCTATTAAAGGAAAAAAATCAATTGCTGAACAGCAAAACATGATTTTTTCAGGAACTATAATAACAAAGGGAAGAGGAAAAGCTGTTGTTATCAAGACAGGAATGAAAACAGAAATTGGCAAGATAGCAGAGATGATGCAGTCTGAGAAAGAAAAGCAGACTCCATTGCAGGTAACTCTTGCAAAATTTGGAAAAATTCTTGGAATAGCTACAATTGTTATATGTATTATTGTGTTTTTAACTGGAGTCTTAAGAGGAAATGAAATTATTGAGATGCTTGTTGCTGCAATTGCATTGGCAGTTGCTGCAATCCCTGAAGGACTGCCAGCTGTTGTAACAATCACACTTGCGCTTGGTGTTACAAGGCTTGTTAAAAGAAACGCATTGGTGAGAAAACTGCATTCTGTTGAGACACTTGGGTGTACAAATGTTATCTGCACTGATAAGACAGGAACATTAACAAAAGATGAAATGACTGTTAAGGAAATTTTTATAAATAATAAGCTGATAAAAGTGACAGGTCAGGGATATTCCAGAAAAGGAATATTTCTTGACTCTAAACTAAAGGATTATGATTTTCTCTTAAGAATATGTGCATTATGCAATAATGCATCAGTAAACCACAAACATGTTTTTGGCGACCCAACTGAAATAGCATTATTAGTATGTGCAGCAAAGGCAAATTTATTCAGGGAAAAACTAGAACAGGAATTTCCAAGAATACATGAGATTCCATTTGATTCTGAAAGAAAGATGATGACCACTATCCATAAAAACAAGGGCAGGGAAATTGCTTTTGTCAAGGGTGGTCCAAAACAGGTTATTGATAATTGCTCTTTCTATTATGAGGATGGAAATATTATAAAATTAACTAAAAGTAAGAAAGAAAAATTTTTGGACAAAAACAGGGAAATGGCCTCAAAGGCATTAAGGGTTCTTGGTGTTGCCTACAAAGAATTACCTAAAAAAATAAAATACTCAACAGAAACTATTGAGAAAGACCTTGTTTTTGTCGGTTTTACTGGTATGATAGATCCTCCAAGGGCGGAGATAAAGGATGCTATTGAACTTTGCAGGAAAGCAGGCATAAGAGTCATAATGCTTACCGGCGATCAGAGAACAACTGCCAAAGCAATAGGTATTCAAATTGGATTAATGAATAAAGATGATAAGGTTGTTACAGGAAGAGAAATAATGGATCTTTCCAATAAAGAATTTGATAATATGGTTAAAGAAGTAAATATCTTTGCAAGAATCTCTCCAAAAGACAAGATAAGGAT
>JAFCCI010000064.1 GCA_017610275.1 Candidatus Woesearchaeota archaeon | reverse complement strand
TACGACATCATTCAATTCAAATGGCTTGTCTTCCTCTTCCTTTTTTTCTTCTGCTGAGCTGTCAAACATGTTAAACGTTCCTTCAGAGACTTCTGGTATTTTCTTATTTTCATCCCCTGATTTGTATTCCTCTCCAATAAGGCTTGAAAGCATCTTTATGACTTTTTTTATATCTTCAGTAGAATCCTCTTTTGTATCTATTGTGATTTTCATAAGGCAACCTCCTTTTTATGGATAACTAGGGTATTGGCCTATTCTTATTTAAACATTTCTGAAAAACATACAAAAATTTTATTAAGTTGCTCTTATTATTATTGTTAAATGCCAGATTCATTACTAGATTTCAAAAAAAGCATCAATAAATTAAAAAGTTCTCTTAACAATATAATTTCTAAGAAATTGAATCTCAAAAAGCAGAAAATCAAGAGATTATTTGATTTCAGGCAGAACAAAGAGGATTACGTAAAAGTATCACTTTCTAATTCAATGAAAAAGCTTAAGTCATCTGCATGGGCTCTTTCTGAAATTTATAATCTAAGCAAAACAAATGAGCAAAACATAATAAAAATACTTGAACTTGTCATTAAAACAGAACAGAAATATCAAATGTCTAATTTTGAGGACATGCTTTCATGCCTTGAAGATATAGCTGAAATCACAGCATTGCTTAAATCAGGAACAATAAAAGAAGATGAACTAAACTTTGATATGCCAACATTGCCGTCAAGCATAGAGCCAGATGTAATGGCTGATATCAGGGAGCTTAAACGCTGTTTTAATGCAAAATGCTATCGCTCTTCAACAATACTCTGTGGCAGAATATTAGAAACTGCTTTGCACAGAAAATACTTTGAAGCGACCAATAAGGACATACTTGAAACGAGCCCAGGGATTGGATTGGGTAATTTAATAGCAAAGCTCAATAATAAAATTGAGTTTGACCCAGGAATAAAAGACCAGATTCACCTGATAAACAAGGTTAGAATCTCGTCTGTTCACAAGAAAAAAGAGGCCTTTTTCCCAACAAAACAGCAGGCTTATGCAATAATACTTTATACTCTTGATATATTAAAAAAATTATTTAAACAATAAAATTATCTTAAAAAAATCTTATTGTTTGAATTTAAAAGAACATAAAATAATGTTTTATATTTCTCTGGGTTGTCAAAGATTGTCTTTAGAGCATCAACAGTTTTATCAAACTTCCATTTAAGTTCCTGGGCAAACTCTTTTGCAGATATCTCATTCTTCTTTGTTCTCAGAGAAATAAATACACTATTCATTTTTTCAAGGTCTTTTTCATTAATTTGCTGTGTTTTCATTTCTTCATTGCTTTTTCTAATGTTGCCTCAAGCTTTGCAACAGCATCATCTGCTTCTTTCCTGCTTTTAACACCTGTGCAGACTATCTTGCCATTAGAGAACAATAAAAAGCTTGCCTTTGGCTCTTTGATTTTGTAGACTAATCCTGGAAACTGCTCTGGCTCATACTCAACATTTCTTAGCTTCATAACCAAGTCATTGAGGTTAAGTGCAAAACCCAAAGCACCTGAAGCAACCATATTCTGGACTTTTATTTCAGGCTCGATAGTTATCTTTACTTTTACCCTCTCTAAAAGTTTCATTATCTTATGGATAGATTCTTTTACTTCCTTCATTGTCTTTGCGCCAGTGCAAACAACACGCCCGGTTGTAAAGAGAAGTGCTGATGACTTTGGTGTCTTTAATCTTATAACAAGACCCGGAAACTGTTCTGGATTATACTCTGTATTTGGCAGAGTTGATGCTATTTTTTCTAGATTTAATAGATGCTTAAAATCTGTAGAAACAACCATATTGACGATTCTTACTCCTTTAGCCATTTTTAAACCCCCTTATAAAGCCTTTTAAAGACCTTTTTAAATGAATAAAAACTACTTACTCATAAATCTTTCGGTTTTTAAGCAAGGTTCTATGATTTTAGACTTATTGTAATATTCCTAGAAAGTTTTAAATAATTGTACAATGGTTAGAAATTAGATAACAATGAAAAAAAGGTCATTTTTCATATCAATCATAGTAGGTTTAGTAATTTTTGTCTTGGTATTTTGGAGAATAGGACTAACCAAGATAATCACTATTCTTAGCTTAATTTCTCCACTGCAGTTTTTGCTTGTCCTTTGTATTATGTTGTTGGCAATATTTTTTTCTGTTTTAAAATGGCAGATTATCTTAAAGGCACAGGGAGATAATATAAATTTTATAAAACTCTTTTTTATCAAGCTTGTAGGTTATTCAGTTAGTTATATAATACCCTCTGCAAACCTTGGTGGTGAGCCTGCAAGAGTAATAATCTTAAAAAAAGAATCAGATATACCACTTACCAAAAACATAGCATCAGTAATTGTAGATAAATCATTAGAGCTAACAGTTGGTTTTTTATTTCTTTTGCTTGCTGTCTTTCTCCTGCTAATTAGTTATACACTTTCGAGAAATACAATTGCTATTCTCTTATTTGCAGTTGGATTTTTTTTGATTATGTTATATTTGTTTTATACAAAAACATTAAGCAATAAAGGCTTTTTTAGCTCTATCATAAGATTTTTCAGGATAGACAGGATAAGCTATATACAAAATATTAAAAAAGACATAGAAAAAACTGAAGAGCAGGTTTCCAGATTCTTTAGAAAACAAAAAAAAGCATCCTTAATTACAATTACTCTCTCAGTTATTATGCAGATTATTCTCGTAATCAATTATAAGCTGATACTCTCTTTTTTAGGTTATAACATAACAATAACACAGGCACTTTTAATCCTTTCCTTGTCATCATTTGCTTATCTTATTCCTATCCCTGGAGCAATTGGCACTTATGAATTAGCTATGGCAGTAATATTCACCATGCTTGGTATTGGAGCTGAAACAGGTGTTGCCTTCAGCCTTATAATAAGGTGCCTGAATATTGTAATAGTAAGCATTGGAATGATATTTCTCTCGCATTTTGGTATAAAGCTAACCAAAGCAGTTATCCAGAACAAAAAGAATTAGAAACCTAAAAAAAGAAAGTTTTAAATAGATGTTTATGTATATTTCATAAAAGACTGAAATTTGTGAAATTTAGGATAAAATGGCATGAATAGAATCAGCAGGATCTGCAAGCAGTGGGGATTTGGAGAGCCTGCCGGACGTATATGGGGACTTTTGCTTCTTAAAAACAAGCCCTTAACACAAAAAGAAATTGTGGAAAAGAGCGGCTATAGTTTAAGTCTTGTAAGCCCAAACCTCAACATTCTGGAAAGGCTTGGAATGGTGTCAATTGTCGGAAAACAAGGGAAAAGAAGATTATATCTTTCTTCAACATCTTTTATTGAGACATTTGAGAGGACATTAAAGGATCTTATGGAAAAAGAGGTTAAGCCATTAATTAACCTCTTATCATCTAGCATGGCTGAGGTCAAGGACAAGAAAATAAAAAAAAGATTTAACACATTGATTAATGAATATAAAGAAACAAATAAGTTTCTGAACATTTTTTTAAGGCTGTTGTCAGCGAGAAAGACATTTAGTGTAGCTAAACTAAAGGAATATCTTGCTCAAAAGCTTGCATAAACATTGGGGGTGTTTTAAATGAATATAAAGGACTATGCAAAAAAACAAGCAATTAAGCAGGCAATAAAAATTTTGCCTAACATATCAGATGAAAACCTTGTAAAATTAACATATTTAGCAGAGAAACTTACAAGCTGTGAAAAGCACAAAAAAGCAATTCAAAGAGCGAGGGAACTCTTTAAGCAGGGACATCCTAGTGTAAAACTAGCCAAAAACCTTTCAAAAAACCTTTCTAAGAATTGCAGGGAAAAGCTTGTCAATAACCTCATTATTAATTGGGGCCTTCTTAGCTATAATAAAAGGGTGGAATTTGAGAAAAAGAACGGATTTTCGCCACCAACACTTTTTGTTATAAGTCCAACAATGAGATGTTTCCTTCATTGCAAGGGATGTTATGCTGGTGAATACACCCAAAAGGATGATTTGCCGATTGAGACTGTTGACCGCTTGTTAACTGAAGCAAAGGAAATGGGAATTTATTTTATAACTATTTCAGGTGGAGAGCCATTTATAAGAAAGGATATGCTTGAGATGTACAAAAAGCATAATGACATGTATTTTCTTGTTTACACAAATGGTCATCTAATAGATAAAGAATTGGCTAAAAAGCTTGCAGAGCTTGGAAATGTTGCACCTGGAATATCTGTTGAGGGTTTTGAGAAAGAGACTGATGAGAGAAGAGGCAAGGGAGCATACAAAAAAGTGTTGCAGGCAATGGATAATCTTAAAGAGGCAGGTGTTCCCTTTGGATTTTCAGCAACACCAACAAGATACAATTCTGATATTCTGGCAAGTGATAAATTTGTT
>JAFCCI010000063.1 GCA_017610275.1 Candidatus Woesearchaeota archaeon | reverse complement strand
TTTGATGAAGAGCTTGCATTAAAGCATGAGAAAGAAGGTGATGATAATGAGTGAGGTTTCTTCAAAAATAAAAGAGATTGCTTCTGGGATTTATAAAAAGATTTTAAGCAAAAAACAGCCTGATTTGACTATTCCCTTGCGTTCATTAAGCAATGTTGAATATAATGATAATGAAGGTTATTTCAAGCTTTTGGGTAAGATTAAGACGAGGACACTTACAGCTTCTACAATAAAAACATTTGCGCAGACTTTAAGGATGATGATTTTATCAAAAAAACTTGTTGAAAGCGATGATCTTGCAACAAAAAGAGAGATATACTATGTAAGCAAGAATTGGGGAGATGCCCGCTTTAAGGAGCAGCCGGAATCAGATTCTGTTATGGATGATGTTGAGGCAATGATGATGGTAAACAGAGAAGCGCTTGGCTTTATTCCTGAGGAAAAGGGAGGAGCTGTTTCTGGAAAGCTTATTGTTATTGATGAAGATCCTGACACAAAAAAAAAGATTAAAATTGATTGTACAAAGATGGGTTCTGGATCATATGCCATACCAAACTCTGTAGAGCACTTAAAGTTTGAGACAAAGGCTGATTTTATACTTGCAATTGAAACAGCAGGTATGCATCAAAGGTTAGTAAAGCACAAATACTGGAAAAAGGCAAACTGCATACTTATTAGCATGGGTGGTGTTCCAACAAGGGCATGCAGACGCTTTATAAGAAGATTAAGCGATGACAAGAAATTGCCTGTTTATGTTTTTACTGACTGTGATTTTTATGGGTTTATGAATATCTACAGAACTTTAAAGGTTGGAAGCGGAAATGCTGCCCATATCAATAAATATTTCTGTGTTCCTAATGCTCAGTTTATTGGACTTACACCACAGGATATTTTAGATTATAAACTGCCCACACATCCTTTGAAAGAGGTTGATGTGAAAAGAGGAAAAGACGCTTTGAAGAATGACCCTTTTGTTCATCATTACAAGGAATGGCAGAAGGCCATAAAGCAATTAAATGACATGAAAGTAAGGGCAGAGCAGCAGGCCCTTGCAGTGGGGGGCCTTAATTTTGTAATGGAAAAATACCTGCCTGATAAATTAAAGAATCACAAGACATGGCTGCCTTAATTATTATCCGAAATATGCAATCTGCTAAAGCAGGATTTCTGTATGTGCACAATCTAAGGAATTTTTATTTTTTACTGTGCCCATACAACTTCTTATTTGGGCAATAATAAGCCAAGATACTTATTTCTTTTTTTGAATTTTATTGTCTAAGTATGAAGCAATAAGTGCTGCAACTGTGAACAATACTGCAAATTCACAATACACTGAAGGAAACATAATATTAAACGCAGGAAAAATAAGAAAAAGAACCAGCGCTGGAAGAAGTGTTATTAGAGTAGCTGCAAAAATTACAGCATATAACTTTCTTTTTAATTGATTTTTCTCCTTATTAAAGCTCTTGAGTAAAAAATAACAAAAAAGCAAAATAAACCCAAAATAATAAAGCCCATAAATATATGAAAATAATGAGTTAAACAGGTCTTTAATGACTATTACAAAAAAAGTTGTGCATGTGCTTTTAATAATAAAGCCTGGCTTGAGAAGAGCTGTTAAAGAGAATATTACAGGCACTATATAAAGGGTTATGTGATTATACTTTCTGTTGGTTAGCTTCATAATAAAATGCAGCCCAACTGCTGGAAGAAAAGAGTAAGTGATGAAGCCCATTTTAGCCCAAAAGAAAGGATAATTGCTTGTGCACAGCATAAACTCTGTGAACTGATAAAAGCCTAAAATATATATTAATAACGAGAAAGACCTGTTGATTAAGGATTTTCTGAAAAATAAAAGAATTGCAGTAGCAACAACAAATTCAAGTATCGCTGTGGACAATGAAACAATCGGCGTAAAACACATATAAAATGTTAATAACAACTCATATATAATGTTTTTGTTATCTTATTTTCTTCCTATTTCTTCTTACATGTGCAACTAACCTATTATAACTCCTGCCAACCGGAACAATTGTTACTTGTTTACTGCCAATTAATCTTCTAAGCCTATTTTTTGCTTCACTATACCCTTTTTGATTAGAATCAGGAGCATTAAACCCTGCTATCCTTATTCTGTTAATTCCCTGTATTTTTCTGGCAACTTCAAAAGTATCTCCATCAATTACCCTTTTCACAGTTCTTCTAATAGTCATACAGGCATCACCCCGGCTAATTTATCCAAAATATTTACATTATCAACATAAACTTCTGCTTCCAAAACAGGCTCTTCTTTCAGTTCATCTATAACCTTTCTTAAACATTCATTAAAAGAATTCATCAATAATTTTACTTTTTCGTCTTTTTTGTTTAAAACAAATAATTGTGTTCCTGATACTTCACGGCATTTCTTTATTATATTCTCTTCTTCTAATTCTTTAATTATTTGATATAATTTAGGTTTTGAAATATTAATTTCCTCCAAAATATCGCTTACTGCGAAATCTAATTCTCCTAATTCAAGAATAAACTCTAAAACCTTGTTTCGTAAATTCTTTCCATAAATTTTACAAAAAGTTCCATACTCATTTTTTTTCATTTCAAATCACCTATTCTAATTCTAAAAGCTTTTCAATTTCAGATAAGCATCTTGGATTAATGCTTATATGCCAGCTTGATCCTTTGCTTGTTCGTTTTTTTAGCCTGATTAAGTAGGGTTTTATTTTCTTATATTCCTTATTGAATTCTCTAACTTCTTTTTTTGTGAGCCATTTTGTTCTTGATTTGATAAGTATTTTTTCTGGAAAATGCTTTCCTCCAATATATCTTTTATTAACCAAAAATGTCAAACAGGCCGTTAACGCTTTACTCATCTTAGTTCACTAAAATTAACTATGAGTTAACTATAATTAACTAGATTTTATAAATCTTTCTATTTTATAAATGTAGAGATTTAATTGTGTTAACTTCTATTAGTTATTTGTCCTTTGTTTAATGGAAAAATTTATTAAAAAGAAGTTTTTCTAGTTTTATATGGCCAAGAAGAAGAAAAAAATACCTGAATGCTGCAAAGGCTGTGCTAAGTGGGAAGCCTTTGGAGACAAGTGCTGGGTGTATTGGGAAGGCAAAAAAGAATGCTCAATGCACTCTGAAAAAGAGTAATTTTTAATAAACTTTATAAATAAAACCCTTCTCTTCTGTTTTGTGGGCCTATAGCCTAGTCTGGATAAGGCGACAGCCTTCTATTGAACAATGTTCAAAAGTAAGCTGTAGATCTGGGG
>JAFCCI010000020.1 GCA_017610275.1 Candidatus Woesearchaeota archaeon | reverse complement strand
TCAATAAACAGGAAGATTCTTGACGCAAAAGCAAACAGGTATTTTTTCATAGAAAATCCAGAAGAAATTAAAATAAAAAATGCCCCTGAAATGGAAATAAAAATAAAGCTTCATCCTGAGCATGAGGAAAGAGGAACAAGAAATTTCAAAACAAATGAAATGTTTTACATTTCAAAAAATGACTTTAAGGAGTTGAAAGAAGGAAAGCTTTATAGACTTATGCATGCATTTAACTTTAAAAAACAAAAAGATGGTTTTGTTTTTGATTCAAAAGAACTTGAAAAATACAAAAAGCATGAAAAATACAAAAAGCATGGAGAAAAAATAATGCACTGGCTTCCAAAGAATGAAAAGCTTGTTGATGTTGAGGTCATGATGCCTGATGCAAAGATTATGAAAGGACTGGCAGAACCTTCTGTTAAAAACATAAAAATAAATGAGGTTGTTCAGTTCGAGCGCTTTGGTTTTTGCAAGCTTGACAGTATTGAAAAAGATAAGCTTGTTTTTTGGTTTACGCATGAATGAAATAAAAAAATTAATTGAGGTGGTAAAATGGCAGATATGGTTGTTATCAAAGCAAAGATAAAAGAGTTTGCAAGGTATGAAGATAAAAAGCTCAATGTCTCTGGAGAGTTTGCTGATGCTCTTAATGAGAAAGTAAAAGCTCTTATTGAAGAGGCATGCAGAAGAGCAAAAGAAAACAACAGAAACACAGTGATGAAAAAAGACGTTTAAACACTTATTCTTTCTAATCTGTTTTTTATTAAACTTAAATGCATATTGATGTCATCTAGTTTTATATTATGCTTATTTTTTTCCTTTAACACTTTATATTCTGATTCAAGCATTTCAATTTTCTTTTTGATTATAGTAATTCTTTCTTTTTTTATTATCTCTTTTTTCCTGATTCTGGCACCTGCCCTACATAAAAGCCCAGTGACCTTGCTGATTGTTTTTAGGTTAATATTAGGAAGATTGTTTTCCATGGTTAATCCTGCTGAGAATTATTATTCTGCTCTTTTGAAAATTCAAAATCCTCATCAGCTTCAGGCATTGATGGAAGCTCTGATTTTGCAAAACTTTCAATTGACATTTCTGAAGGTATGGTTGGCCTCGAAGGCATTGAATTATTCTGCTTTACCCTCAATAGTTTATACTTTGGGTTTTTCCTGGCAATGTTTGTTAGTTTTGGAAGATGCTCACTCAGTATTTCTGTAATTGCAAGTATTCCTTTTGCTATTGCCTTGTTCTGCTCAAGCAGTGATTTCAGTTCAGGCGATTGAATTCTAGATTCATCAAAAGCTCCATGCTCCCTCATATCCTTTGCAACAGTGAAAAGATTAACAAGTTCGCTTATTGACTCTGATAAATTATCCATTGATTCCTTAAGTTTCTTGTCAGAAATAGAAGTTTTTGTCTTAACACCTGTTTTATTTCTTATTGATCTCTTTAAATCCTTAACCTCTTTTTTCAAATCAGTTATTTCCTGTTTAGACACTAATTTATACTCTCTTTTCATCATGACGATATCACCATTTTTTATATGTTGGTTAATTAATACCTTAATCAATATTCTTTATAAATATTTCTATTTCTCGAAGGATTTTTAGAAAAAGATTGATTCAAAAATAAAAAATTAATAACCTGGCATGCCGCCAGGCATTTGAGGCATTCCGCCAGGTGGCATTCCCCCACCACTACTCCCAGTGCTTGCAATAACATCATCTATTCTTAATATCATTATTGCAGATTCGCTGGCTGATTTGACTGCCTGTGTCTTTATCTTTAATGGCTCAATTACATTTGCTTTCCACGAATCAACTACCTTTCCTGAGAAAACATCAATTCCTGCCCATTTCTTTCCCTTGTCATGCATTGCTTTTAATTCTGTTAAAATATTAATTGAGTCGAGCCCTGCATTCTCTGCTAATGTTTTTGGTATAACCTCTACAGAGTCTGCAAATGCCTGTACAGCAAGCTGCTCTCTTCCGCTTAATGAGTTTGCAAAATGCCTTAGGTTTCTTGAAAGCTCAACTTCTGTGCTTCCTGCTCCGCCTACAACCTTGCCGGTTGTTAATGCTGCAGAAAGGTCTCCTATTGCATCATCAAGTGCTCTTTTTACTTCATCCACAACATGCTCTGTTCCGCCCCTTACAAGTATTGTTACTGCTTTTGGGTTTTTGCATTCTTCAACATAAGTCATCTGCTCATCTCCTACTTTCTTTTCATGGACAATTCCTGCCTTTCCTAAATCAGATGTGGCTATTTCATCAAGATTTGTGATGAGGGTTGCTCCGGTTGCCCTTGCAAGCTTTTCCATGTCACTTTTTTTAACTCTTCTTGCTGCATAGATTCCTTTTTTAGCAAGGAAGTGCTGTGCAATGTCATCTATTCCCTTCTGGCAGAATAATACATTTGCTCCTGATTTTACTATTTTTTCAACCATTTCTCTAAGTATTTTTTCTTCCTGGTCAATAAATGCCTGCATCTGGCCTGGGTCTGTTATCTGGATTTTTGCGTCTGTCTCTGTGCTTTTTACTTCTATTGCTGAGTCAACCAAAAGTATCTTTGCGTTTTTTATTGACTGAGGCATTCCTGAGTGAACCCTTTCCTTGTCCAATACAATTCCCTGAATAAGCTCTGTGTTTTCTATCCCTGCACCAACCTTTTTTTCAAGCTTGATGTTTTCAGAATCAATTATTATTTTGTTCTCCTCTTTATCCATAACCTGTTTCACTGCTTTTACGCAGATATCTCCAAGATTTTCCTTTGCTGTCTCGGCACCTTTGCCAGTCATTGCTGTTATTGCTATGTTTTTCAATAAGACTGCATCTTTCTCAGTTATATCCTCTGCAATATTATTTAGTATTGTCTGGGCTTTTTCTGCTGCTATCCTAAACCCTTTTGCAATTACAGTTGGATGAATATTTTCATCAAGAAGTTTTTCAGCATTTTTCAATAGCTCTCCAACTAAAACAACTGCTGTTGTTGTTCCGTCTCCTACCTCATCTTCCTGTGTTTTTGCAACCTCAACTATCATCTTTGCAGATGGATGCTCTATGCTCATCTCATCTAAGATTGTGACTCCGTCGTTTGTTACAACAACATCACCTAAAGAATCTACCAGCATCTTGTCCATTCCTTTTGGTCCAAGTGTTGTCCTGACAGTTTCTGCCACGAGTTTTGCGGCCATAATGTTTGTTCTTTGTGCATCCTTTCCAGTTGTCCTTTGGGAACCCTCTGGAAGAATGAATATTGGCTGTATTTGTTGGTTTGTCATTTTTATTACCCCCTTATGTTTTTAATTTTTCAATTAAATTTTTTATTAAATTGCTTAAAATAGCAGAAAAAGTAAATAACCAGTTCTATATAAAGTTAACTATTTTCTATACCTTACTGGCAAACCCATGTATGTGTGAAGACTGATACTATTAAAATCTGAACCTTTAAGTGAAAGATTAGATGTTCCTTCATATTGTACATGTACTAAGCCATTAGCTCCCATTTTCTTTGCCTTAAGTCTTATGTCCATTTGTTGTACTTCTGGTAGCTCATACATCTTATCCACCATAAAATCTAATATAAAACCACTCTTTTCAACCTTCTGTTCAATGTTAGACCCACCCCCTGCAATGCTTAAAAGAGCAAGTGCAAGTTCCTTAAATTTTTCTGGAGATTGGATTATCGATCCACTAATATATCTTACCCCTCCTTGTTGAGGTAAAGTTTCATAGACTCTTCCACTCTTATTTAATTCTTCTTGGTCATTCAGTTCATCTACTGTACCAGGAAACAATATAATATCTTCAACCTTTTTATAAAATTTATTCATACGCATAAATACCCCCAATTATTAATAAATCAGTATAATCTATTTAAATTTTTCTATTTTAGAGTAACAAACCAAATGTTATGTTTTGCACATGAAGATTTTAGAGCATTTAAAATTTCCTAGAAAAATTAAACTATTTATTTTAAATTTGCAAAATATTTAGTTATATTCTTTTCCCGATTAGATGGGTCAAGTAATATTTCTAAACTTTCTCTTACCCTTTCCTTATATTTATTTATTGGAACCTGATGAAAACCAACTTTAATATCTACTGGTTCTGAAGAATTTAATAAATCAGAAGGGATTTCAGAATTGCTATATAAACTGGTTCTTTTTGTAGGATTATCTTTGAAATCTTTTAATAATTGATTTACAAATATAAAAGTTTGTTCAATCATGCAGGTTCCTTCCTGCTCTCTCCCAAAATGCCTCATTGAGCTGTGGATAATATCCTCATCCTTATAGACTACATTAGCTGAGGTAATGCAATAATCCCTCATTGCAGAGTCATTTAATAAGCTGTAATCTTTTAAATTGTCCCTTATATGATTAAACTTTCTGTATTTGCCGCTTTTGCATTTATTTTTAAACAAATAATTAAAATATTGTGCTATTGTTGAATCCTGCCCATTGTTGAATATTGGATTAGAAATTTTTTCATATGTGTCAACTCTGTCACCAATTACTGCACCAAGTATTCTTGAGAAAACAGCAGATTTGCTTGAAATATAATCACGTGTCCTGAATGTATCAGGAAGAAAACCAGCATTAGTTACTGCAATATCATCTGAAATCCCTTTTCCTTTTTCTTCACGGATGTATATATTTTCCCAGTCTCCATCCATATTAAAACCATATTTTTCTTTTATTAAATCCCATGTAACTTTTCTTCCTTGTTTCCGCTCTAGCTCATCAAAATCAAGTTCATCTATATCGGCAATTATTCCTAATTTTTTAAATACATCCACCATTTTTTGGTGGCTAAGAAGATTAAAAAATTTAGAATGCTTATATTCTTTTTCAGACAGTTCTGTTAACGAGCAAAAATATTTTTTGACTTCGGAAATGTTTCCAGCCATGGTGTCACCATACCCCATCATCCATCCATATCTTGATGCAGCTTTTTTTCTTAAAGATCCAACATCCATCCAGCCAGAAAAATAATAACCTCTCAAAAATTCAAGCATGTCTATTGTATAGTCTGAATTAAATACTAATCCACAAATGTTAGTTCCTTTTTTGATTGTGTAAAATTTTTGATTTGGAGGACCATTAAAATAATTCTCAATAGTCCTTACCAATTTATCTTGACCATGCGATTGAACCTCTTTTCTTAAAATTTCAGGATTAAAATAATCTTTGTTTGGTATTAAGCCATCATCAACAAATTTTGAAATGTCTGGATGTTTTGATAAAGATTTAAGGATATCATTGACTGTTGTATTAGGAAACCTTAAATTTTTTCCCCTTCTGTTAAAAGTACTATGTCCGTTTGCAGCATGTCCTGTAATTGCCAAGATCCATGCATAAATCTTTGATTTACCAGATGTATACATTATGTTCTCATCAATTAGACTTGAAAAGTCCTGTTGAATCAAGTAATCTGGTGCTATACCATCATTCCAAAAACCTTTAAACATTTCAGTTCCCTCCTTTTCAAGAGAACATTTTAGTTTTATAGCATCAGCAATGTCATTTGAACTTAACTTGTTCAAGTCATTTATATTTCTTATTTGTCTCTCTTTATGTCTTTTATTTTGTTTAAAAGAATTAAAATTGACTGCTTCCTCTATGAAGTTAAGAGCATAATGTTCATACTCCCCTATATCTTTAGTTTGATTATGTTCTTTCAGTTCCTTTAAGGCTGAATTAACCCTGCTTAGTAAGTTACTATTCATTAATTACAACTATAAATTAAGTTATTTATATATCTTTGGTTGATTAATAATAAATTTTGAAATAGTTATTTTAATAATTAGAAATCTTTAAATAGATTGAATAAATAAGCAAAACCCTGTGTAATTTATTTCTGTTAAATGCCCCAACTGATTTTTAGCCCAAAAGTGCAACGTCTCTTGAGTAATCTTTTGTGCTTTCAATTAAAAGAGCAAAGCGCTATATCAGAACGAAAATCAAGGAAAAAATTTAAAAAATAAAAATAAGGGCTTTACTGCTACACAAATTTAACTTTTTCTTCGTAAAGTATAAACAAATTTGTTTAATTTTATTTCCGAAAATATTCCGAAAAAAACACCCAAATCTATTTATAAAGAATTATAAGAAGAAAGAATAGTTCATAAAAGGAATAAAAAATGACCAACTCATCTGAAAAAAACAGTTATGACATAGCAATCATTGGTGCAGGACCATGCGGGATTTTTGCAGGAATTGAATTAATGAAAAAGAAAAAAATAGCAATTTTTGATGTAGGCAGACCAATTAAACATAAAAGGTGTAGCATTGAAACTATAGGGAAATGTGTTAATTGCAAACCAGTTTGTAATATTTTAGGTGGATTTGGAGGAGCGCAATTCTTTGAGGGAACTAAACTCAGCCTTTTTCCAGCAGGAACAGGGCTTCTTAATTTCACAAATGAAAAACAATTAAAAGAATTATATAACTATGTTGAAAAAATTCTTGAGAAACATGGCAAATCTAAACGTACTTTTCCTAAAAACCAAGAAATTGAGAGTCTTCAAAATAAATTTAATTCCATCGGAGTCGAAATGAAATATTATAATGCTCAAAAAGTATCAAAAAACACTATGAATCAAATCGGAAACAGTATTTATGGAACACTTTTAAAAAATGGTGCTCATATATTTCTAAATTCAATGGTGTATGACATTGAGAGAGAAAACAATTACTTCAAACTTAAACTAAAAGATAAAAAAATTCGAGCTAAAAAAATTATTTTAGCTGTTGGAAGAATTGGAAGTAGGTGGCTAATAAAAATTGCAGATAAACTAGGAATTAAATATTATGATGACCACAAAATTGAATTAGGCATCAGGATAGAAATGCCTTATAAAGTATTTAATTCAATAAACAATATCCACAATGATTTGAAATTAAAAAGAAAATTAGAAAATGGTGATGAATTAAGAACTTTCTGCCAAGATTATAAAGGGTTCATAACAAAATGTGTATATAATCTTCCAGGAGATGAAGTTATAAGTTCTCTTGATGGCCATAT
Organism: Candidatus Woesearchaeota archaeon; assembly: GCA_017610275.1. Classification (GTDB taxonomy): domain Archaea; phylum Nanobdellota; class Nanobdellia; order Woesearchaeales; family CG1-02-33-12; genus CG1-02-33-12. Next base: position 13,436 of record JAFCCI010000020.1, on the reverse strand, counting down.
AATCGGCACTGATGAAGAAGGAGGAAAACTCAGTCAAGTAACAAATATAGCAATCCACCACAGATTCAAATGGAATGAAGGAATTGAAGGCATATACAGTATTATTAAATCTATGAACCATGGCGGCAAACCAATAGTACAAAATATGAAAAGTTTTTTACTCGACAAAAAAACAAATAACAAAATATGTGTTCAACTAAGCATGCCAGATATAATATTTGATAATATTAACAAATATTTTCCAAAAAAAACTCTCACACTAATAAAAGACTTTATTCATAAATTAGATGAAGTTCTTCCAGGATTTGCCCATAATGATAACGCAGTATACGCACCATCATTTGAAATGGGGTGGAAAAAGATGTGCTTAAATAAGAACTTTGAAACAAATATAAAAGGAATTTTCATTGGGGGAGATGTAAACGGAAATTTTAGGGGAGCATTACAAGCAATGATTTCAGGAGTAATTATAGGAAGAGTGTTAGGAAATGAATAAATAGTATTAAATAGGCACAAAAAAATTAGAAAAAACTATTCAAGAACAGAATGTAAAGGTTTAATAATTATTAATTGCATCCAGAAAAAGAGAAAATTTCAAATACTATCAAAGAAAGAATATTAAGGAGGTATAATAATGAAGGTCTATTTAATCACAGGAAACCATGAAAAACTAGCTATTGCAAAGATTTATTTAGGAATTGATGTTGAGGTAAAGAAAATTAAATGCCCAGAGATACAGGATAAAGATGTAGCTAAGATTGCTGCTTTTTCAGCTAAATGGGCTGCGGATAAATTTCAAGTTCCTGTTTTAAAGAATGATTGCGCACTAGAAATAGACGGGCTTAATGGTTTTCCTGGTGCATTTGTTGCTTATGTTGAGAGATGGATTGGTGAAGATGGGTTTCTTCGCATAATGAAGGGTATCAGTGATCGAGGCGCTCAATACCGCGACGCAACAGCCTTTTGCATACCTGGTGATGAACCTATAGTTTTCACTTCAGTTACAAGAGGAACACTCTTAAAAGAAAAACAGGGAAGCCATGGTTGGGGACTTGATAAAATTTTTGCTGTTAAAGGAGATACTAAATCAATGGCAACATATCCCAATAATGAAAGGATTAAATTATTTAATAATGATCATTGGCGCAAAGCAGGTAATGCAATAAAAGAATTATTAAATCACAAAAGGGCACTTTAATTAAAAAAATCTTAAAATAATACTTAATAGTTAAGGTATATGTTTTAAAAGTTCAAAATGCCCCAACCGGGGATCGAACCCGGGCCTTAACCTTTCAGCATTAAACAATACCGCGGGGTTAAATCCTATCCACTAGACCATTGGGGCCTCTTGTTCTAGATTAAATTCAAATTTATTAAATCTTTCTAATAATCATTAAGGCTTATCTGGCCTTTCCTTTTATTTTCCTTTACCTTTATGTTCTTAAAACTCTGGCCGACCTGCTCTTTAACATCCAAGGCAATATTCTTTCCTAATATCTGCACTAAAGTTCCAAACTCTGCTTTCTTTACATCGCCTATTGTTTTTATTTTGTTAAAATAAAGTTTTCTTGCCCTTACACGGCCAATGTTCTTCAGTTTCAATAATGTTAAAAGCTCTTCCTTTACACCATACCTTATTCTTAATCTTAATTTTACAATATCTTTTATTATTCCCTGCATTTTCAATATCCTGCTTAATTCCCCTGCAGCATACAAGAGCCAGTTAGCATTGTCAAGCTTTACCCTTATCTCGCCAGGCCTTATATTGTACTGCTCTAAAAGGAATTCCTCATCCTTTTCCTCAACCCAGTCCTTAAAAAATAATGCAGTTTTTATTGAGTTGATAAACTCGCTATATTCATAATCAAACATTGCCGGCTCATCCTCAAGCAGATTATTACTATATTCAATAAGTTTTTCCTCTATTTCCTCAACTTCCTTAACTCTTGCCCTAAGCAAGGGCCTCATCTCAATTGTGTGCGCTACAACCTGGAGAAAAGAAAAAGCATTTGTATTATTATTAACTTTTTTCAGGCATTCTATGATAAAATTAGCTGTCAATGGGTCAAGATAAAGCTCTGCAATTCTTTTGCCCAAAATAGTTGCACTAACATTATCATTCAGGACTTCATCGCCAGAGACAAAATCATCTTTAGCGCCTGTTTCTATAAATTTCCACTCTTCAAGAAGACCTAACATCCTTATTATTATGCTTTCAAGCTTTTGCATGTCTTCAAACTGATATGCCCAGAATGTTTTTTCAAAGAATTCAATTATTTCTTTTTTGCTTGTAACAAATTCAGTTGCAATCAATGAGAGCAGATAATTCCTTAAAACAGGCTCAACTGCTAATTTAGAATAAACTTCTTCAGGCTTTCCTAAAATATAATTTTCATAAATTGCATCTTTTTCCTTTTCAGTTGAAGAAACAGCTATTGACTCGCCGTATTTGTCAAAACTCGGGCGGCCTGCTCTGCCAGACTGCTGCAAATATTCCAGAACAGGTATCCATTTCATTCCAAAACTCCCGCCGTATCTTTTCAGATCTTTTATTATGACCCTGAATGCCGGAAGGTCAACACCCAAAGCCAGAGTAGGAGTTGAGCATATTATCTTTATTAGTCCGTGCCTGAAAGAATCCTCAATTAATTCCCTTTGCTTTGCAACAAGGCCGGCATGATGAAATGCAGTCCCTTTTTTTATGCATCTGGCAAGCCTTTCACACTGCTTTGTTGGCTTTGAAAGCGCTTTTAATATCTGCTCAGAAAGCTCTTCAAGCTTTTCATCCTGCTTTTTTATCTGCTTTGAAATATCTTCTGCAGCCTTTTCAGCAGAGCGCTTTGTATTTACAAAAACAAGGGCCTGTTTATTTCTTTTTATTGTATCAAGGGCCAGGTTTATTGTATGGTTGTCAGTCGGCCTCAATATTTCAATCTCTCTCATAAAAACCAAGAAGAAGCTTTTCTTTAAAAGATTTGTTAATAATAAAAATAAATTAAATTATTACTAATGAGTAACTACAAAATAGAAACATTTAAATAGTAGTATTATTAACAATATTAAATAGTTTTTATGCAAAACTAAGGAGGTAATAATAATGAAAAACACAAATAAAATTTTAAATTACAACACGATAAGTATTCAAGATATGGAAAACATGAATAAAGTTTTAAAAATTATGGAAGATGGGCATAAAAAAGAGATTAATTATACTCTGAAAAACAAAAAAAATGTATTAAAAATGGGAAATGTGTATGGAAAAATTATTAATAATATTATAAAAGAGGAAAGTCCTCATCAAATGAAAAAACTGGTAGAGTTTAATCCAAAAACTGATTCTTTAGTGATGAGAGTTAAGTCAGCTGAACAGTGTGATCATCTTCTTACAGGCAGTGAAAAAAAACTTGTGGGCGGTGTCGTTGATTACTTAAATTCAATCTCAGGAGTTGATGTTTATCTTACAGGAGGGATTCTTGAAAAGAGATTTCCTTCTGATATAGATATGATTGCTGTTGGGGAAAAAAGCAGTTTAGACAAAATAGCCCTTAATTTAGTTAGAGTAGAAATGGGGATTAGTGACTTAACATACAAAATGGATGAATTAAATTTTAGTAAGGCAATGGAAATTAATGGATTAAAAGATATAAATGTAAAAGAAGCAAATAAGGGTGAAAATCCATCTCCTTATGTAAACTGTAGGGTTAATAACCGATTTAAAGTAGAGTATACTAAAAATATATTAAGGTTAGGAAAGCCTATTCCAATTGATCTTAGCCTTGTTGAAACATCAAATTTCAAGACGTACGGAAGCAAGTAATTTTTTATTATTTATTTTATAAAACAAAATCTTTTTCTTTACTTTTGTTAGAATTAGTATGAATGGGCCCGCGGAGATTTGAACTCCGGACCACTCGATTATCAGTCGAGCACTCTATTACCCAATTATGCTTTCGCAAAAATTTTCCAGACTAAGCTACGGGCCCAAAACGCCTCTGACCAGACTCGAACTGGTGACCTTGCGGTTAACAGCCGCACGCTCTACCTGCTAAGCTACAGAGGCACTTATCTCAAGGGTTTTTGTATTATTTATATAGTTTTCGCTGATATTAAAAGTATATCCTTAAATAAAGAAAAATATATAAAACTTAACTTAATATATTAAAAATAATGAAAGCAAAAGATATAACAGAAATATTAAATAAAAGTGAAGTTAATCCTCAGAATGTTGTTAATATTCTTAGTTATTTAAAAGATAAAGGTGTTGAGAAAATTGTCTCAAAATACAAAATTGATTTATTCAAATATCCTCTTTTTGGTTATGCAGAAGAACCTATTAAAGAGTTAATCAGTGTAATTAAAAACCATATTTATGATAAAACTGGAAGTATCCGGTATGATGGGGAAAAATACACAATCAATTTAGAATCTCTTCCAGGTAGGGTATTTGGAATTTTCCCATGCAAAGATAAAATGGAAATAATCATTGATAAAATATAAATAATTACTCTAAATGCTTAACACAATTCATTAAATGCACAATATGATTCTTATCTTCCTTTATTTCAAATATGCTTATTGAAGTATTAGGCTGGTTCTCAATTTCTTCTATTTGGTCAGCAGATTTATTCATAATAACACTGATCAAGGCTTTATTGATTCCATTGTGACCTACAAAAAGCACTGTCTTGTCAGGAGATTTATCATACGCTTTATCTAATAATTTTTTGGCTCTCTTCTGCATACTGGCTACACTCTCAATATCATCCGGACGATAATCAAAATCAATATCTTTACTGCATTTTCCAGTCAAGCTACCCAGATCAGTCTCTCTTAACTCCTGAACAAAATTAATGGATATCTTTTTGTGGTATCTTACAATCTCTTTTGCTGTGTCAGCAGCACGAGCCAGATCACTTGAATATATTGCATCAATTTTCTCATTTTTTAACCTTAAAGCCAGCTTTTTTGCCTGCTCAATTCCTCGCTTAGACAAATGCCCGGGCATATGCCCCTGCATAATTCTCTTTTGGTTTTCGATTGTTTCTCCATGCCTTGTTAAGATGAGTTTCATAAAAATCAACAATGCCTTTTTATTAATAAAGTTATCTAAACTAAGAAAAATTGATATATAAGTTAACTAATTGAGTTTTGACAATGATTCTAGTAATTGACAACCAAAGCAAATTTATTGACAATATCAAAGAAAAACTAAAGGAAAAAGAAGTCAAATACAAAGTTTGCAGGCATTCTGAGCCCCCTGATTTTGAAAGCTTAAATGATGTGAAAGGTATTATTCTTTCTGGCGGCCCAGGAGACCCTTATGGGCCTTTAAACGTCACAGCCGACCTGCTAGTATTGATGAAGTATGATGTTCCGACCATTGGCTTGTGCCTTGGCCATGAGATAATAGCTGTAGCAAATGAAGGTAAAATATCAAATCTGCAGGAAGAGCAAAACAGAATGGAAAACATTGTAATTGATGTAGCAGACGACCAAATTTTCAAAGGCTTAAAAAAGGATGTTAAATTAAGGAAAAAGCATTACAGGCACATAACAAAAGTGCCAAAAGATTTTGAGGTTCTGGCTCACTCAGATACATGTCCTGTTGAAATAATAAAGCATAAGACAAAGAATATATACGGATTTCAGGCACATCCTGAGGTTTCAGGAGAAGAAGGAAATATTATAATCAATAATTTCTTAAAAATGTGCGAAGTTACATGAACTTACGCAATTGCTGTTATACGACCCGACGACCAAAAGGAGGAGAGCGCAAGGGGGTTGAGGAAACCAAAAGTTTCCGAAGAAGTCGCCCCTAAGCAGTTGAATTAGTAACTACTTTAGAGAAACGAAAGGTTTATAAAGAATTCAGAAATTACTATTACTATGTTTGACGAAGCAAAACTTAGAGAAAATAAAGATATGATCTTTGGAATGTTCATGTCCGCAGTTGGAGAGATATCTCAAGGTAGAGAGCCCGAATATTTTAGAGATACAACATATTCATTAGAACGTACACTTCAATATTTCCCTAAAGATCAACAAGCAGAAATACAAGCTATGATTGTAACTGCAACTAAGCAACGTTTGTATATTCAGGCGTTAGGTCAAGTTAGAATGACAGAATCAGGACATGAACAAAGAGAAAAACAAATTTCTGAATTCTTAGTAAAATATCATGTGTAAGGCTTAGGGGCGATTGCGTATAACATTTCTTAAACACAACTAAAATTATTTAAATGCTTATTAGATTCTGCTATAGTAAAATGAATAAAACAAAAAAAGTACTTGCTTTTGGAACATTTGATATATTCCACAAAGGCCATGAATTTTACTTAAAACAAGCAAGAAAACATGGCAATATACTTAATGTGGTTGTTGCAAGAGATTCAACAGTGAAGCAGATTAAAGGGAAAGCACCATTAAATAGCGAATCAAAAAGGCTTGCTAAAATAAAAAGTTTGAATTATGTTGATAATGCTTTTTTAGGATATGAAGAAGATAAGTACAAAATTATTGAAGAACTAAAGCCAGACATTATCTGTATTGGATATGATCAAAACTCTTTCACTGATAATTTAAAAATAATATTAAAGAAAATAGGCCTAAATCCAAAGATTATCAAATTCAAAAAAGCCTTTAAGCCGGAATTATACAAAACATCTAAACTTCATTCTTTGGACTAAGTAATTAACGTTATAATTTTATAGTAGTTAAAAACAAAAAGTTTATAAAGATGGGTTTTATAATATTAACAATCCTTTCTTAAAGGGAGGAAAAGAATAGCAAATATTATACAAAAAATAAATATAACTCGGGGGGAAAATGGAATCATCAACTAAAGCAAATATGAACTTAGGTAATTTAGGTATAAATTATCATACACCAGAAACTCATCCATTAGCAAGCCTAGAAGCTGATTTGATTTTAACAGAAGGCTATTGTAACCAATGTAAGGCAGGCAGAATAATGATGGATAAAAACATTCCAAAATCAAAGGCAATGGAATATGCTGGCAAGGTAATTGAAGATGCAAGAAATTACCAATTAAATGCTCCTAGCGCAGACACATTAATAAAATCTTATAAGACAATAAAACCCTTATTTGTTCTACTCTTTAAAGGATTGGAAAAGTATAGAACTAAAGAAGGGACAAAAAACCTATTAAAAGAATTTATCAAAGAGTATGGAGAAGGTAAGGAAACTGGTTCTTTGGTTATGCAGACAGCAGAAATAATTAAAGAAAATGATGGCATTTATGTTTTAAAAGATTTCTTAATTGAAACAAAACGCAAAGAATTAGAACAACTGATTTTAGAACTTGGGAACACAAGCAGAAAAAAATTAGTTGGAAACATAAGGGATATTAGTAAAAAACTAAGAACAGAAAACACTGGAAGTGAAAATAATATTGTTAACAATATGACATCTTTTATAAGAGGATGTAGCAATTTAGGAGAAAAGTATGAAGAAGATCCGTGTGAAAGGTATAGACTAAACATAACTGAATCAAGAAAAGAACTGGAAAAACTGATAGATAAAAGAGAATGCAGAGATTTCACTTCCGGTGCAAGTTGGTTGCTTGATTTTATTGCTAGTATTGGAGATAATCTGAGTGATAAGGAATTTGAAGAATTTAAATTAAAGGCTCCAGAATTCCTAGAAAACTTAGATTTCTAAAACAATCAAGTTCTTTTTTATTATTTTTTAAAATATTTTTAAGATTCAACAATATTCAAAAAGCAGATTTATATAAACATCAGTTGAAATCATGTAACCTTATTCTGCTAATTCTATGTTTAATGATTTTAGAATGTCTTTTATTTTCTTATAAATATCCTCTGTTGTGATTTTGCTTATTTCATGCTCAGTATTTTGTATCCCCCTTTTTATGTAGGAAATATTTTGCTGATTTTTTTCAATTTTATTATTAAGGTCCTCAATCCTGGACCATAAAGTATTTTTTTCAATTTCTATTGAAAGATTTTTAATATTTTCCATTAGGGTTTTAATTTTTGTTTGTGTATCCTTTACAAAGCCAAGATTAAGCTCATTCAGTATTAATAAATTCTTTTTTTGAACATTATCCTTAAGACCAATATTTCCCTCTTTAATGCTTTTGATAAGGCCTGAAAAGACTTTGTCTAATGCTTCAGTTTCAATCCGGGCTATTGCTTTAAATGGGTCAGAAATAATCATTTCTATGCTTTTTTCATCAAAAGAGATTTTAGCATATTTCCTAAGTGCTCTTGACAACGGGGCAAGCTTGTAATAAATTTCATCAGAAAATCTTTTCTGTTCATCCTTTGCTATACTTAATTTATCATTAAGTTTTGCCAGCTCATTAAACTCTGGTGATTCCTTTATTTTTTTTATTTCATTTTTTAAAACTAAAATGTTTTTTTCATCTTCACTAAGATTTTTTTCAATCTCTTTTTTCTGGTTTTCAAGCTCTTTTTTCTTTTGTTTTTTATTCCCTATCTTATCAAGCAAATTAAGAATCTCCTGGAATTTATGGGCATCTGATTTTTTCAGGCTGTCCTTAAATTGCTGTATTGAATCGCTTATTTCCTTTATGCCAGTGGCTACCTTGTGTGATTCATTTGCAAAAAATTCCTGTAAAATATAATATGGCTTTTGAGTTGTTTTGTTGTATTCATCAAATAGCTCATTTATTTTTGAAACCTTATCAATTATCTTGTTAGAATCATTTAATGTTTTGATTTCACTTAAAATATCTCTTATTTTGTCTGTGAAATGCATTGTTTTGTATATGTAAGCCTTTCTGTTTCCCTCCATTATTGTTATTGCCCTTGGAGGTATATTTTTATTATGCAGCTCAGCTTTCTCAAGCTCATCGCATCTTTCCCTTATGGTTTCTGAAATTTCATCAATTCTTCCTGAGAATTCTTTTAAAAGAGAATTTATACTGTCTTTATCAAGCTGTTTTTTAATATAACTCTCTAGCTCACTTTTCTTCAGCTGTTTTAATTCTTTTTTTACACCAAATAAACGAGCAAAAAATTTTTTCATATTCTTTAAAGAGAAGTTATTTTATTTATGTCTTTCTATATATTAATGCCTTAAATCTCTTTTACGCCTTCTTTTTCAAGGGCAACAAGCCTTACTCCAAGGCCTAATTTCAAAACAGCAGAAAGTATTGCCATGTGCTCCTTTCCTGTTCCTGAGGCAAGATTTAATGCAGCTTCTGTTCCAGATATTTTATCTTTCAGCTGTTTATCAACAACAAGAAGCTCAACCTTTTTTTCTGAACTGAACTTTTCCCTGCCAAATTCATTTGTAATAAGAAATATGTTATCCCACTCGCAGCCAGAGATAACACCCTTAACATGGATCCATGTTCCCTTTCCAGTACTTAGGCATGCTATTAAATCTGTCATAAAGCAAAAGAAAGCGTGATTGTTTAAATATTTTTGCACAACTTTTTTAAATAAGTTGTGTTTACTAATTATATGCTACTAAGCACTTATGAATTATTTGATTTAGTAATAATGACCCTGGCAATTGCATTTATACTAAAGGATTTTATAAGGATGCCAAGGTATATACACCAGCCGCTAACTTCTGGCTTTGATATTGAAAACTTTAAGTTTACAGCACTTTGCACTGCTCCTGCAATAATTCTTCATGAAATGGCCCATAAATTCGTTGCACTTGGCTTTGGCCTGAGCGCAACATTCCATGCATCTTATTTTGGCCTTTCGTTGGGAGTGATTTTAAGGCTCATCCACTCACCATTTATAGTATTTGTGCCAGGATTTGTTTCCACAATGGGTGGAACACCATTGCAGCATTCAATAGTAGCAGCTGCAGGCCCATTAATGAATCTTGCGCTATGGCTTGGCTCTTCAATTATACTAAAAAGAGCTGTATCATTAACAAGCAGGCAAAGGCTTGCACTAATCATCACAAAACAGATTAACCTGTTTTTGTTCATATTCAATATGATACCCTTTGGACCATTTGATGGGGGGCATGTAGTATCAGGATTAATGCAAACATTTTTTTAAAATGAAGAAAGGATTTGACACAGAAAAGTATCTTGAAGAGCAGACAAAAGCTATTCTTGAAAGGGTAAGCAAGTTTGACAAAAAACTCTATCTTGAGTTTGGCGGAAAGCTCTGCTATGATGGGCATGCATCAAGGGTTCTTCCTGGATATGATAAGGAAACAAAGGTTAGGCTTCTGAAAAATCTTAAGGACATAGAAATTGTTTATTGCATAAATGCAAAAGATATCCAAAATGGAAGAATCAGGAATGATTTTGGCCTTAGGTATGATGACCAGGCTATCAAGGATATTGAAGATTTAAGGGAGCACGGTCTTGATGTTTCTGCTGTTGTAATAAATCTGTTTGAAGATGAGCCTGCTGCAATAAAGTTTAAGAAAAGGCTTAAAAACATGGGAACCAAGGTTTACATACATTATATGATAAAGGGCTATACAAACAACTTCAAGCTTGTTGTAAGTGATAAGGGATATGGAAAGCAGGAATATGTAAAAACAGAAAAGCCCATTATTATTGTAACAGGCACAGGCGGTGGAAGCGGAAAGATGAGTTTCTGCCTTTCACAGATATATCATGAACAGAAAAAAGGGATAAATTCAGGCTTTGCTAAATTCGAGACATTCCCTATTTGGGATCTGCCATTGGATCATCCTATTAATGTTGCGTATGAGGCAGCAACTGCTGACCAGGGCGACATAAACATGATTGACCCATTCTACCTAAAAAAATACAACAAAACAGCAATAAACTATAACAGGGACATAGAGAATTTCAGCATAATGCAAAAGGTAATAAACAGTTTCCCAATGAAAAACAGCTTCATAAGCACATATAATTCTCCAACAGAGATGGGTGTTAACAGGATATCAAGCGGAATAACAGATGATAATATTATTAGGGAAGCCTCAAAGCAGGAAGTAATAAGAAGGTATTTCTGGTACAGGCAGCAGAGAATTTATGGTATAGTTGATCAAAACACAACAGACAGAGTAAAGATACTAATGAGAAAACTTGATGTAACTATAAATGACAGAAAGGTTGTGGAATCAGCAAGAAAGGCTGCATTTGATGCTGCAAAAGAGAAAAAAGGGAATAAGAACATTTACTGCGGGGCTGCAATACAGCTTGATGATGAAAGAATTGTTACAGGAAAAAATTCTCCTCTGATGCACGCTGAGTCTGCAGCTATATTAAATGCAATAAAAGAGCTGGCAAATGTTCCGGATAACATTGACTTATTATCAAAAGAGGTAATAAACAATATAAGGTTCCTGAAAAAAGATATACTCAACAGAATTTCAGAAAACCTTAATGTCGAGGAAACAATGATAGCTCTTGCAATAAGCTCTGCAACAAACCCAATGGCTGCTCATGCAGTTGAGATGCTTAAAAAGTTAAATGGCTGTGAGATGCACACTACCCATATTTTAAAGAAGGGTGATGAGGGCGGTCTAATAAGGCTTGGCATGAATGTAACCACTGATGCAAACTCCATTCTAAATAATCCCTAGTTTTAGTTTTTTCCAAAACATTTATTAATAAAGCTTTTTTCCCCTATTTTTATGTCAGAAGAGAATAATGGGGGCAGGTTTGCTAAAAATAAGCAGATTTCCAGGCTATTGGAATGGTATGATAAGAATTATAAGAAGCTATTGATTATTCCTATTGTCATACTTATACTTTCTATTGGACTCATATCCTATAAGTATGCATCAACTGGTGATTTTGTAGAAAAGGATATATCTCTAAAAGGGGGGATCACAATAACAATTCCCACTAAAGATATTGATGCTGATAGCCTAAAAATATATCTCTTATCTGAATTTCCAGAATCAGATTTTTCTGTAAGGACACTAACCAGATTAGGTGAAAAAAAAGGGGTTATGATAAGCAGTTCAGACATAGGGTCAAAGGAATTATTAAACAGCCTAAAAACAGAGTATGGTGAGCTTGACTATAATGTTGAGGAAATGGGCTCATCTCTTGGAAAAAGTTTCTTTAAAGAGATCTTTACTGCAATATTATTTGCATTTTTGTTTATGGCAGTTGTAGTTTTTTTTTATTTCAGGCAGCCAATACCATCGCTTGCAATTGTGCTTTCTGCATTTTCAAACATGGTTGTTACTTTGGCAATTATCAATCTAATGGGTGTTAAACTCTCTACTGCAGGAGTTGCTGCTTTTCTAATGCTAATTGGGTATAGTGTTGATACAAATATATTGCTGTCAACAAAAGTCTTAAAGAAAAAGGGCGGAGAGGTTATAGACAGGATAATCAATGGCATGAAAACAGGACTTACAATGACCCTTACAACAATTACAGCAATAGTTGTTGCATATATATTTTCACAGTCAGCTGCACTAAGCCAGATTATGTTAATTCTTATGATTGGCCTTTTAATGGATGTCCTAAATACATGGGTGCAGAATGCAGGCATATTAAGATTATACTTAGAGAGGAAAACTAAAAGATGAGCCAGCTAAAAAAAATATTCACAAACCTTAGAGTAATAATCCTCCTGGCTGTTATCCTATTTGCTGTTGTAGCTATAAATCCCCACCCATTCAACAAAGGGGTTGCTATCAGAAATATCATGATAAATTCCTCTGCAAGCCTGGCTGGAATAGGAAGCCCAAAGCCCACAGCAAGCCCTATGAGCAAAGAAAGGATAATCTCAATAAACAATAAGCCAATCAATGATGTAAATGATTACTATTCATTTGAAGCTGGCTTAAAACAAAACAGGACAGTAAGAATAGAAACAAACAAAGGAACTTACAGATTAATAACAAAATACAAAACAGAAACAATTGTTCTGAATGAAACAGTAAATAAAACAGTTACCAAAGAGGTTAATGCAACAATAGTAATTAATGGAACAAAGGTTAACAAAACAATAAACAAGACAGAGATTATAACTGTTCCAAAAACAATAACAAAGGTTTACAATGATTCAATAGACCTTGGAATAAGGGTTTATAATGCGCCAACAACAAATGTAAGAAAGGGGCTTGACCTCCAGGGCGGAACAAGAGTTCTTCTTGAGCCAGAGGAAAAAATATCAGCAGATGATATGGACATAGTTCTTTCTAATATCAAGCAAAGACTTAACGTTTACGGCCTTAGTGATATTGTTGTAAGAACAACTGCTGACCTTTCAGGCAACCAATACATACTTATCGAGGTAGCTGGCGCTAATGAGGAGGAGGTTAGGGAATTGGTTGCAAAGCAGGGAAAGTTTGAAGCAAAAATAGGGGATGATGTTGTTTTTAAAGGAGGAAATGACATAACATATATTTGCAGAAGCGCTGACTGTTCAGGAATTGATCCTAACTCGTATGGCCAAAGCAATGGCCAATGGTTCTGCAGGTTCAGGTTTTCCATTTCATTAAGTCCTGAAGCAGCC
>JAFCCI010000062.1 GCA_017610275.1 Candidatus Woesearchaeota archaeon | reverse complement strand
TCTCATTTACAGGGTAAGTTCCGTCTGCATCTATAATTAATATCCATTCACCTTGTGCTTCCTTTATGCCTTCTTTTAATGAAGCTCCATATCCCTTATTTGGCTTGTTATGCAAAACTTTTATTCCATCTATTTTATCAAGAATTTCTCCACTTTTATCTTTAGAGCAATCATTTACAGTTATAATCTCATAGTCATAATTTTTTATAGAACTCATCACTTCCTTTAAAGATTCAATTGTCTCTTTAACAGCTTTCTCTTCATTATAAACTGGAATAATGATAGATATTCTTTGTACCATCCTATTAATTGAATAGTAAGTTATTTAAATAAGTTTCTATGAGGCTAAATCAAGGGTTATATAAAAAATGAAAAAAGAACATATTTTTTTAATAATAATATTATTATGCACTTTTCTTATAAGAATTTATAATGCAAACGAACTTAGCGGCGTGGTTGATAACACTAGTTGCACAAAACCTGGTGAGTGGCACTGCAATGAGCCGGAAAAATACAACTGGCTTATGAAAAACACAGTTGATATAACATATAAGGCAGGCCTAAAACCAGGCAACCCATATTTTAGATTATATGAATACAAAAGTAAATAAAAATGAAGCTTTCCATTATAATTCCAATTTACAATGAAGAAAAAACATTATTAAAGCTTCTAAAAAAGGTTGAAGAAGTAAATTTGCCTTCTTTTAAAGGAAAAATAATTGAAAAAGAAATAATCCTGATTGATGACTGCTCAAAAGACAAGAGCAGGGAAATATTAAAAGGAATAGAGAAAAAGCATAAAGTTTTTTATCATAAAGAGAATATGGGTAAAGGAGCTGCTTTAAGGACTGGTTTAAAGTATATAACAGGAGACATAATCCTTATTCAAGACGCAGATTTAGAATATGACCCAGAGGATTATCCTAAATTAATCAAACCTATACTTGAAGGAAAAACAAAAGTGGTTTATGGCTCAAGGTTTAAATCAAAAAAAGGTCATCTTAAAAGAAGGCATCTTACATACATGCTGCATTCTGTAGGTAATTGGGGCTTAACCTTAATCACAAGCATATTGTTTTTTACCAAGCTTACTGATATGGAAACATGTTATAAGGTTTTCACAAAAGAAGTCTTGAATAAAATTGGAAAACTCAGAGCAAGGCGTTTTGATTTTGAACCAGAGATAACTGCAAAAATATTAAAAAGAGGATTTAAAATAAAAGAGGTTCCCATAAATTATTACTCAAGAGATTTTAGTGAAGGCAAGAAAATAACATGGAGAGACGGAATTAAAGCTATATGGTTTATAATTAAGTATAGGTTTGTTGATTAAATTAAATAAAAAACTTTATATAATGGCTATTATTCATTTAATATTTAAGAGGTAAACATGAACATACTAATAACAGGCGGAGCAGGATTTATAGGGTCTCACTTATGTGAATTCCTTTTGAATAATGGAAATAAGATAATCTGCATGGATAATTTCTTTACAGGCCGCATAAAAAACATAAAACATTTAGAGGATAATCCTAATTTTAGAGTAATTTCCCATGATATAACACAGCCATTAAGAAAGGTTATCAAAGAGCATATTGACCAGATATATAATCTTGCATGCCCAGCAAGCCCGGTTCATTACCAGTTTGACCCAATAGAGACTATTAAGGCAAATACTCTCGGAGTAATAAATGTTCTTGAGTTTTCAAAACTTAACGGCTCAAGAGTTCTTCAGGCATCAACCTCAGAAATATACGGAGACCCAGAACAGCACCCTCAAAAAGAAACCTACAGGGGCAATGTAAATACACTAGGACCTCGTGCCTGTTACGACGAAGGAAAAAGAGTTGCTGAAACATTGTTCATGGATTACCATAGGAAATACAACCTGGATATAAGAATTGTAAGGATATTCAATACCTATGGCCCAAGAATGGCTGAAAACGACGGCAGGGTAATATCTAATTTTATTGTTCAGGCACTAAAAAACAAAAATATAACTGTTTTCGGAGATGGCTCCCAGACAAGAAGCTTCTGCTATGTTAAGGATTTAGTACAAGGATTATACAATATGATGAACCAGGATTATGTAGGTCCGGTAAACCTTGGCAATACAAACGAAGCAACAATAATTGAAATTGCCAAAAAAATAATAAATTATACAAAAAGCTCTTCAAAAATTATCTTTAATTCATTGCCAGAAGATGACCCCAAGCAACGTAAGCCAGATATCTCTTTGGCAAAAGAAAAGCTTAACTGGACTCCAAAAATCAGCTTTGAAGAGGGCATAAAAAAGACAATAGAATACTTTAAGTCATCTCTTTCTTAAATACAATTCCCTAACATTTCCTGGTGTTTCAAAGAATCTCCAGTCAAACAGCCACTAATTCCTTTTCCTTAATCTCTTCATGAATTCTTTGCTTTGCAGTTTCCCAATAAAAATCCCTGAATTTTTTTACAATAGGATTAGCAAAGTCAAGCCTATACATTTTAGCTTTTCCAACTACTCTTGTTTGTTTTATTATTTTTCCCCCCTCTAAGTTTCTCCAGAACAGTTTCAAGGTGGAATAGCCTACTCCTGAAAGGCTGGCTATATCTGTCATACTATAATCAAAATCCTCATTAAGTATCAAGAAATCCATTACTTTTAGTATAGGGCTATCTCCAAACATGTTAAGAAAAACGCTTTGTGTTTTTTTGTTTTCCATTGTAGATTCTAAAAAACATAGTAGCTATATAAATGTTTCTATTTTTAGCCAATATAAGCTATAAATTACAATCAAAAGAATAAAGGTTATATATAATCTCCACAATGTTTTAGGAATGGGAAAAAAATTATCCAAAAGTGATTATGCACAAAAAAGCGAAAACTAGCGTCTTTAGATGTTGGATGAAGCTTTTTTGGCATCCTAAAAATCCACTATGGATTTTTATGATGTTAAAATTAAAAAAAAATATTCTCAAAAAGCTATATTCAAATAAAGCATTTAGTAAAGGGCATCTTTTGTATGAAAGCCTAACATCTGAAATTCCTTCTCATCTAGCTGGTTTTGTTGATAAGGTTCTAATGATCTTATTAAGGAGAGCTTAGTTATTTATTATGGTAAAACAAAGCATGGCAACGCATACCAGTTAAATATCAGGAAATTAAAAGAAATTGAGGAAATTATTTTTTGAATTTCTTTATGATAAAAATATTTCTCAGAACCATCTTCCAATGCCCTTGTAGATTAAGGTTTCTGTATAAAATAAAGTTATTTATCTCCAAAATTAATTCAGCTATTCCGGAAAAATCTATGAAAAAACCAGACAAAGCATAAAAACAGGGTTTATTCACTAAGTTTAGAAATGAATGTGGAAGAATTTGTAAAAGAAAAGGAAAATAAGGATTTGGATTTCAAGCTGGAGTT
>JAFCCI010000019.1 GCA_017610275.1 Candidatus Woesearchaeota archaeon | reverse complement strand
GCTGTTATGCAATGTTTTTGCAGCTGTTTCATCTGCCAGAAATTCTCTTGATCTTGATATTGCAAGCTGTAAAATAGCTGCGATTATTGGTGTAAGAATTGCCAGTGCAATAAGCTCAAGGCCAGAGTTTCTGTCCCTGCCTCCAAAGCCGCCAAAGATTGCTGCCCAGCGGGCCATCATAGCAGCATATGAAATAACTCCAGCAATGGTTGCTGCAACAGTCTGTATTAAAATATCCCTGTTTTTTACATGGCTTGCCTCATGTGCAATAACACCTTTAAGCTCATCATCATTCAATAGCTCTAAAATTCCTTTTGTGCATGCAATAGCTGCATGATTTGGGTCTCTGCCAGTTGCAAATGCATTTGGATTGTCAGTTGGCAAAATATATACTTTTGGCATTGGCAAATTAGCAAGCTGAATAACCTCTCTTACAATCTTATACAATCTTGGAGCTTCTTTTTCTGTAACTGGCTTTGCGTGATACATTTTCAAAACTATTTTATCAGAATACCAGTAAGAGCCAAAATTAATTAGTATGGCAAAAACTAAGCCAATTATTATTCCTGAAGTTCCCCAGAATGATCCTATCCAAAGCAATAAGGCTGTTAATGAGGCCAATAATACAACTGTTTTTAACTGGTTCTTTATCATGATTATCAGAAAAGGGAATGTCTTTTTAATATTTAAGGCTGTTGGTTTTTTGTTTTAAACAGTTTTGTATAAATAAATTCTTTAGGTAACTATACTTACATAAAACGTATTTTTTCTTTAAAAATCCAAATATTTAAATAATATTACTTACATTTAACGTATTTATAAAGGATGAAGAGAAAAAAAGCAGAGAGAATCATCTTAAAAAACAAAATAAGTAGTTCACACCCTTTTTCTTCAAAACTAACACAAGAAGAGCTCATTAAGTTAGAAAAAGCAAAAAAGCTTCTTTTGCCAATTAAGGAAAAGTATAAACTTACATTTGATGAATTGGAAAAATTGGTTGAGGAAGAATTATTCTTTCCTATTACAATTTTAAATAAAAAACTGACTGTTTTAGAATCTGTTGTCAAGTATCTAAAAGAAGAACGTGGTGTTTCTTTAGGTAAAATATCTGCTCTTCTCGGAAGAGATGAAAGAAATATATGGCATGTCTATAACAGGACAAAGAAAAAATATCCTAAAAGATTTGTTGTTAAAGAAACAGGGTTCTGGATTCCTGTTGATATCTTTTCTAATACTAAATTATCTGCCTTAGAGGCAATTGTCTCATACCTAAAGGAAGAATTTTCTCTAAGTTATCATGAAATTGCTCTCTTGCTGAAGAGAGATAATAGAACAGTCTGGACTGTGTATCAAAGAGCTAGAAAAAAGAATGGCAAACCAAAATAAATTAAGGAAGCTGGAAAATAAGAAGATTGAATTAGTTAGAAAGCTCCAGCTCTGCGAGCATTACAAAGAAAAAATAGTTAGATTTGTCCAGGAATTAAATAACCAACATAATCAGGGACTGATTAATCATGAAGAATATTATTATAAATTAAACAGGGCATTAGAGCAGAGAACACCTGAGCAATGGATTAAATATTATAATGGGTCTATTGATTATTATAAATATAAGCTCAATATTTATGACAAGGAAATCAAGAAACAGGAGAATATAGCAAAGATTGTTCCTGCTGTAACAATATTGACTGTATTTATGATCTTAGGATTTGGATTCTTGTTCTTAAAGCCAGCTATAACTGGATTGATTGTTGGAATTGGGGAAGAGGCTTATACGCAGGATATAAGTTTAATAGTAAATGAAAGCTCTGTTGATGAATGGCAGTTAGAACAGATTGGGATATTAAGGTCTTTTAGGGTAGATGGCAAAATATTAGGAAATGGCAGTGTTAAGATTTATTTGGATGACAAGCTTGTTTTGGACAGCTCTAAGCTGGAGAAATCTGGAATTAGTATGATAACTGGCTTGGCAATAGGTAATTTAACTGAAACAAATAATAGTGTTATTCTTAGTGAAAATATAACAGAAAACATAACTGCTTTGGAAGTAGTAGAGATAAAAAATGTAACTAATATTACACAAGAAGTTCCTGAAAACATAACAATAGTAGAGGAAAATGTTACAGCCCCTGTTCCAGAATTAGTAGAAGTAAATATTACAGAAATAATCTTTACAGATGTTTGCATTGAGACCTGCAGTCTAAACCTTAATAAAACAAGTTATGAGTTAAGATTTGAAATAGAGAATGCTATATTACATCTTGATAGCATAAGTTACACAATCAAACCAATTGAAATACCAGAAGTGCCTAAACCTGTGGAAAAGGTTAGCAAAGTAGAGGAAACAATACAGGAGCAAGCTGAGATAAATAAACCAGTTAAGTGGACTAAAAGTATTGTATTAGATGAAACTGTTAGTAATTTAACAGTTAAACTGCCAAAAAATATATCTGATGTTAAAGTTAATAAAATTAAAGATAAAGTCAAAGAGGAAATTAGTTCAGGCAAGCTAAAGATAAGAGAAGCTAAACAAATAAAAGAGCATGTTGAAAAGAAAACTGAAGAAGAAACAGAACTAATTATAGAGGAAGATGTAAAAGAGGTTGAAATAGAATATTATACAAAAGCACCAGAAGTAATGGAAGAATATATTGGTGATTATAAAAAGCAGATAATTGTAAGCTCTGATATTCATTATGAAAATATCCTTGCTTATACTTCAATAAGGGAAAGCCAAAAAGAAGCAGTTAAGTTATATTGGCTTGTTAATGATTCAAGAAAATTAGTTAGTGATGTTAGTTATATTGATACTAATAATAATGGCTTGATTGACAGGATTGAATGGATTGTTCCTAGCTTAAGCAACCAGACTTATGAGGTAATTATTGAAATCAGTAAGGCAGAGCATTTGGATGAAAACCATAGCTTTATTTCTGATATTTATGATAAAGTTAAAGAATTAGATAACATTTGGAGTAAGGGAATAAATAATGAAGAATATGTTAGAGTAACTTTTGAACAAAATTTAACTTCTAATAGGGATATTACAATTTATCCAAGAGTTATCAATGGAAATCCCAAAATAGAAGTTTATGAATTTAATGGAACAGATTTAATTGCAGAATTTACAAATATTAGTTCAAACAAATATAATACAATTTATCTAACAAATTTGCAAGGACAACAAGATGTATTTGATTTAAAAGTTATTAACGGAACAATAGAACTTGACCACATAATTGATCCTTTAGGAGAGCAATTAGAAAATCCTTCATTTACAGGAGGCTCAGCTTCTTGGACACTTTCAGTAGCTACTTATGATTCTGCAACATACCAAGATACAGCTGGTTCAATGCAGGTTTATGCTGCAAGAAAAGCTACTGTTACAGGAACTGCAACACAAGATGATTATGATGATTACTTAAGCACAGACACTGTTAATTTTTCATGTTATTGGAAAAATACCCAAGCCGGTAATGGAGATATTCAATTTTTTGCTGAAATTGCAGAACAAACCACTCCTACTAGTTGGACTGAGATTTGGTCATCAAGTGTTCTTTCTGCCAGTAATGATTGGACAAATACAGGAAATATAGATGTATCAAGCTATTTTAGCACCGGCACATATAGGCTTAGATTAAGAATAGAGGCAACTGGTGGAGCTGCAGTAGGATCTGAAGAATATGGATGGTTTGATAATTGTTCATTATTTAATACTCCTTTAAATACAGCCCCAACAATACAAGTCCAGAATATATTCATAAACTGCTCTGCTGGACATTGCTTTAATGTAACAGCAGGTGTTAGTGATGCAGATGGCGGAACAGATATTGTAAAAACAAATATCTCAACAACTAGTGGAACTTGCGAGCATTACAGCAACACAACTAATGGAAATTACTTTAATGTAACCTTTAACTGTAGTGGAACTGCTTTGCAATCAACTGATATAATAATTGGCTTTAATGATTCATTTGGTGCTTATGTAAATTCAACCTTAAGTTCAAACACTTATCCAGACCAAGCACCTACAGACCCAACAGATATTGCTGGCTTCCCAGCAAACCTTTATGTTGGAGACAGCCTGACAGTATCTGCTTCAGGCGGTTCTGATGCTGATGGTGATACAATAACAGACCATTTCAAGTTCTACAATGTGAATGAATCAGTAACAAGGCAGGACTGGAGTGCAACAAACTCATACACTATACAAACAAGTGATGTGCATGATACCATAAGGGTTTATGCAAAATCAACAACAACTTATACAAACTCATCTGGCTCATATTATGAGGATGATTTTGTTGATGACACTATTCCAACAGATCCTACTGATTTAATCTTAACTGCAGGAGATGTAAGGGTTACAGATTCTTTAACAGGAACTTGCACAGATTCTACAGATGCAGACTCAGACTCAATAATTTATCACTATGAGTTTTATAACACAAATGATACAACTACAAGACAGGCTTATTCTGCAACAAATAGTTATACAATAGCAGTAGTAGATGCACATGACCAGATAAGAGTTAGGTGTAAGGCAGTAACAGATTATGGAGAAAGCTCTGGCTATGATGAAGAAAACAAGCAAATAACTGATACATTACCAACTCTAACAAATCCAACAATAAATGACACAAGCCCAAAGACAGATTCAATCTTAAAATGTGATGCAGGAACTTATGATGATGCAGATGATGATTCACAGGGAACAAGCAACTGGAAATGGTTTAAGAATACTATAGTAATTTCTGGTGAAACATCACGAACCTTAAACCTATCAGTTGCGGGAAATGGAGACAATGGAGACAATATAATCTGTTCAGAACAGCCAACAAACACTTACGGAATTGGCTTATACTACAACAGCTCTTCTGTAACAATACAAAACACAGCTCCTGAAATAACAAATATTTCAGATATTCCTGCTCAGAGCATTACAGAAGCTGGAATAAGCTATGTTGAATTCTTTGTACTGGCATCTGATGTTGATGAAGTGGGTGATTTAAATGATGCAAGCTTAAATGCAACATTCACCAGAACAGGAGAAGAAACAAGATTTAATTCCAGCTGTTCATGGGTAAGTGATATTAACACAACAACAGCAAATTATACATGCACTATAGGAATATGGTACTGGGATGGAGCTGGAACATGGGATGTTAATGCAACTATTCTTGATTTAAGCAGTGCTCAATCTGCTCCGTATGGCGAAACATTCACATTGCAGGAAACAACTGCTATGGTAATGTCACCTACTGCTTTGACATGGCCAAGTATAAATTTAACCAGTACAAATGTTTTATCAGATAGTGATCCAATTATTATCAACAATACAGCAAACAAGGATATTGCAGATGGCTATGTTAATGTAACTGCAATTGACTTGCAAGGTCAAGAAACAACAACAGACTTTATTTATGCAGGCAATTTTACAGTTAATATAAATGATGCCTGCGAGGGAACAATCATGGCAAATAATACAGCAATAGCAGTCAGTGGGGCAACAATAACTGCAGGAAATAACTCAAAGGGAGATGGACAGGAAGATTTGTACTTCTGCCTGGAAGAAGTGCCATCTGGAATTAGCTCTCAGACATATTCAACAACTGGATTAGGGTCATGGATTATTTCAGTAAGTTAAAAAAAGTTTGAAATTATTATTTATAACTTGAAAAATCTATTAACTTTTGGATGATAAAAATAGAAATATTTAAATATAAGCTATCTTAATAATGATTTATAATGAAATCTAAAAAAAGAGAGATATTGATGCCTGTAGTGTTTTTAGTTATTTTATTATTAGCTGTTCCTGTTGTTTTTGCAGGATTTTCTGATGTGTGGAATAAAATTACTGGCTGGGCAACATCAGGACAAACTACTGTTTCAATAAGTGTTGGCAATAATGCTCCAGTAGTTGATTCTGTATCTACAATAGCAGCTCAAAGTGTTACTGAATCCGGAACAACATCTGTTGGATTTTGGTTCACAGCAACAGATATAGATGGTGTAGCTAATCTGGATGATAATTCAGCTCAGGCTAGATTTCAAAAAACAGGCGAAGAAACAAGGCAAAATTTAAGCTGCGCATGGGTTTCTGATATAGACACTGATACTGCTAATTATACCTGCACAATAGATGTATGGTATTGGGATGCTGCAGGTGTAGATTGGACAATAAATGCTACTATAGAAGATATAAATAATGCAGTAGGTGAAAATTCCTCAACTACATTTACATTGCAGGAAACAACTGCTATGGTAATGTCTCCAACTTCCTTGACATGGCCAAGCATAGGCTTGACTGATACAAATGTTCTGTCAAATAATGATCCTATCACAATAAATAACACAGCAAACAAGAATATTGCAGATGGTCATCTTAATGTAACTGCAATTGACTTGCAGGGTGAAACAACAGCAACAGACTTTATTTATGCACATAATTTTACAGGTAATATAAATGACGCCTGTGAGGGAACAGTTATGGCAAATAATACAGCAATAGCAGTCAGCGGGGCAACAATAACTGCAGGAAATAACTCAGCAGGAGATGGACAGGAAGACTTATACTTCTGCCTGGAAGAGGTGCCATCTGGAATTAGCTCTCAGACATATTCAACAACTGGCTTAGGGTCATGGACTATTGCTGTAGATTAATAAGTTAAAAAAGAGGTTAAAATGATAAAATTAAATTTTGGGTTTCTATTAATAGCTTTATTATTACTAAGTCCTTTAGCAAGTGCTTTTGGTGTTACTACTCCTTATTGGGATGACAATCCTTTAATAATGCAACCTGGCCAAACCAAGGATTTTGCATTAACATTGCAGAATATGGTAGCTGGAAGTGAAGACATAGTCCTAAAAGCAGAATTGGTTTCAGGAGCAGAGATAGCAACTCTTGTTGATGAAGAATTGGAATATCTGGTTCCTTTTGGCAGAAAAGATATTGAAGTTAATTTAAGGGTAATAATCCCAGAAGATGCACCCTTTGATAAAGAATATACAATAGGAGTTTCATTTAAGCAGATTTTAGATGATGAAGGAAAAATGGTGCAAATGGCTGGTGAGGTAAGGAAAAATATTCCAGTTATAGTTAAATCAGAAAGTGAAGTTCCACCAGAAGAAGAAACAATCCCACCAAAAGAGGAAGAAAAAGGATTTCCTACTGCAATGGTTGTATTGCTTTTAGTAATAGTAATAATCTTAGGGTATATTCTCTTTAAAAAGAAGAAATAAGATGAATGAAAAAAGAAAACAAGACATTAATTATAATTTTCTTTATTTTAGTTTGCTTAATCTTAATTTTTAGTCCTGGCCTTAGGAATATCACCGGAAAATTTCTGGTCAGCAGCAAGGCAGTGTATGAAAAGGCAAGTGTATCTATATCAGTTTTTGATGATATACCACCAAAAGTTATAATATACTATCCATTAAATAACACTTATAATTATAAAAATAATATTTATTTATATTACTCTGCTTCTGATCAGGGGTCAGGAATAGACCAAATCTGGTATAATTTAGACAATGGAATTAATATTAGTTTAACAGGAAATACTACTTTTAATGTAACTGATGAAGGCAGCCATACCCTATACATTTTTGCTAATGATAGCTTTGGAGTTTTAAATAATACAGAATCTATAACCTTATTTATTAACACCAGCACCGGAGACGAAGTTGTTTTGGATTATGGCGGAACAACAACAAATTTTGATTCTTTAAACAAAACAGAGCAGGAAACTATCAGCAATATGACTTTAGAGTATATTAACTATGGAAAAATTTTGTTTAATGAAATAATCAATATAACTGATGATGGTAAGGATGTAGGGAGCAATCCAAGAAAAGTTATTAATCTGAGCGCTTACACTGACATATCATTTAACAGGATTCTTATCAATACAACTGAACTGCCACAGCTCAATAAGTCAGCTACTTTAAGATTGTATAACCTAAGCTTTACTAACCCAAGAATATTAAGAAATGGCTTGCTATGCCCTTCGGCGATTTGCACTAAAATAAGCTATGCAGGAGGAGCATTGGTATTTAATGCAACCTCTTTCTCAGAATATTCAGCAGAAGAAACCCCTGTTGTTCCAGGTGGAGGAGGGGGTGGTGGAACAGGAGCTGTTGTTAAGAAAAAGGTCTCTAGCTTTAGAGTTGATAAAAATTTAATAAAAATTATGTTAAAACAAGGTGAAACAAAAAAAGAATTCCTAGAGATTGAGAATACTGGTGAAACAGAGTTAGATATTAGCATTAACTTAAAAGATTTAAAAGAATTTATAATTTTCCCTGGAGGTGTTAGTGAATATAGTTTTAAATTAAAACCAGGAGAAAAACAGACTGTGCAGTTAATTTTTAATATAGACAAAGATCAAGAACCGGATGTTTATTCTGGAAGGATTGTTATTAAGGGAGATGATTTGCAAACTTTTGTTACAACAATAATTGAGGTTGAATCAGAAAAGCCTATTTTTGATATTGAGGTAGAACTCCTGAAAGAATTTAAAGAAATTGCGCCTGGCGAAGAATTATTTGCAGAAATAATGTTATACAATCCTAAAGGGACTGGATTAATTGATGTAGAAGTTGATTATAATATTATGGATATTGGTGGAAAAGTAATAGCCAAAGAACATGAAACCGTGGCTGTTGAAACAAAAACCAGTTTTGTAAAAGATTTCACAATTCCAGACTCAACAAAAGCCGGAAAGTATATTTTTTATGCAAAGGTAACTTATAATGGTCTTGTTGGCAGCAGTAGTTTTTTATTTGACATAGTTGAAAAGCCACATGTTGAAATGCCAATACAAATAGAAAAATATTTCTATGTATTATATATAATAGCTGCTATTATTGCTTTTTTCAGTATTTTAATGTTTTACCAGTACTGGCAATTAAGAAAATTAAGTAGATCTGTA
The DNA here is from genome assembly GCA_017610275.1 of Candidatus Woesearchaeota archaeon. Taxonomy (GTDB): domain Archaea; phylum Nanobdellota; class Nanobdellia; order Woesearchaeales; family CG1-02-33-12; genus CG1-02-33-12. Next base: position 8,051 of record JAFCCI010000019.1, on the reverse strand, counting down.
AGGAAGGTAACAGCAGAGGATATTATAAAAGCTAAAAATAAAATACAAGGGAGGTGAATAAAATTATATGGGAAATAATAGTTGATGTGATAATTTTAGTTTTAACTTTAGTTGTTATCTGGTTTGCTTTTGGGATTCAACAAAGACTAAGCGGAAGATTGGCTACTGCTGGAATATGGTGTATTTTAGCAATGATGGTTTTTAGCATACATAATGTTGTTATACTCTTAGAATCATCTGGAATTGCATCAATACAACATCTGGAGAGAATAACACATACTACATTTATAGTTTTCTTAGTAATTAGTTCCTGGAATATATTAAAAAGTATCAGGGAAGTAAACGGGGAAGCAATAAGTGATCACAAAATTAGAATTAGAAAAAGTTATTAGTTTTTGCATGAAATAAAGAATTGCTCCTTGATATTCTTAAACTTTTATTTTTTAATTATAACAACATAAATTTTTCTATGCTCTACAATCCAAATATTTATATATAACATTGATTCAAAACAAACATGCGTAATTTAGCAAAGAAGATTCAGACAAGAATTGAATCACTTTATGATGCTAAGCTAATTAAGAATATAGGGAGTTCTATAACAAACAAAACTAAGCGTGTAGAGGATTTTATAGGCAAAGATAAAAAAACTAAATATAATATATATAAAAATAAGGAGTATGGTTTTACTTGTTGCAAAGTTCTTGAGAATAAGTTAGAGAGTATAGTTTATATATCCCAAAAAGTTACAAAAAATTTGAAGGAAAATAATCCCTTTGAGTCTCTGAATGAAAGAAATATTCTAAGTTTTTTAGTTTTGGCTGAAGAGATAGATCATTGGGAATACTTAAATACTAAATTTGAACTACAAAAAACACCTAATAATTTTGAGCTTGAATTACAGGCTGCAGTAACGAAGTACTGGCTGTCTATTAGATCAATGGCAGAAAACAAAAATGAATTAACTGAAAAAGACATAAGTTTTCTGATGCTTAATGTCTTTCCTCAATGTGACTTAAATCTGGATAAGAATAAAATTGATATTAATGATATGATTAAAAGGGAAGAATATCATGTTGCTGACCTTTTGGCAAGGGATTACTGTAAGTATTTAACAGAAAAGGGTATTGATCTCATACTCTTTAGCTTAAGGAAATTTTACAGAATGGATGAAAAAGAAAAAATTAATTATGTTATGAAAGACTTTGAGACAAATCCTATCTTATAAAAACAAAAACTATTAAATAAAGCAGAATTCTATATATAATTATGATAAGCTTAAGCACTGCATTGAAGCATTACAAAAGAAAAGATATACAGGATGAAATACTTCTCGCTGCCCAGGATAAAGAGGTAGTTGCGAGGTTTGGTGATAGGGGTTTTGGAAAGAGACCTGATACCCTAAAATATCCAAGCGATATTATTGAGCAGGTGAAAAACGGAGCAACATCATTCCATGTTTCTGAGGAGAGATGGAAAAACCCATTGCAAATAACAACTCCAATGAACAAAAAGGATGCTGATAACTTAAGGATTGGCTGGGATTTAGTCATAGATATTGATTTTGAAATCTGGGAAATAACAAAGCTCATAGCAAATGAAATAATAAAAGCATTAAAAGGATATGGTATAAGCCCTATAAGCTGCAAATTCTCAGGTAATAAAGGTTTTCATATAGGTGTTCCATTTGAGGCATTTCCTGAAAAAGTGCATGGCCAGGAAACAAGAACCCTTTTTCCAGAGGCAACGAAGCGCGTTGTCACTTACCTAGCTGATTATATTGACAGCAAAGAGAAGAAATTTGCATTGTCAAAAAAGATAATTAAAAGCAATGAATTCAATGATTTTCTTAAAAAAACAGGAAAAAGTGCTGATGAATTCACAAAAGATATATGCCTTAAATGTGGTGCAGGATTAAAATCAGAAGACAAAAAACAGGTTGAGTTTATATGTCCTAAATGCGGAAAAAGTGTGAGAGCAGATGAATCTGTCAAGTATATGATTTGTGATAAGGATAAGATTTACATGGAAAAGATGCAAAGTCCTGAAAAAAAGAAATGCCCAAAATGTGGAGGAGCAAAATTTGGGAAAAAAGTCAATCTTTTCATTGACACTTTATTGGTCTCATCAAGGCATCTTTATAGAATGGCTTACTCTTTGCATGAGAAATCAGGCCTTGCATCAATACCAATTGACCCTGACAAAGTTCTTGAGTTTGACAAGTCTGCTGCAAAGCCGGAAACATTAAGGGTTTCTAAATTTAAATTTTTGAATTCTAAAAACGTAAAAAAAGGAGAAGCAAGAAAACTGATAATAGAGGCCTTTGACTACAAACCGCAGATTGAGGAAGAAGAACTTGAGAAAAAAGAATACAAGCCACTTGGCTTTGCATTGCAGGAGGAATTCTTTCCACCATGCATACAGAAAGGACTCAAAGGCCTGAAAGACGGAAGAAAAAGATTTTCATTCATGCTGATAAACTTTCTGACAAATGTTGGATGGGATTATGATAAGATAGAAAAACTGTTTGTTGAATGGAACAAGAGAAATGATGAGCCATTAAGAGAGGTTAATCTGCTTGGCCAGATAAGATACCACAAGCGAAACAAAAAGAAAATACTTCCTCCAAACTGCGATAATGCTGCATATTACAAAGACATTGGAATATGTGAGCCAGATAATCTTTGCAACAGGATAAAAAATCCTGTAAATTACAGCAGGATAAAAGTAAGGTCTGTAAAGAAAAGAAAAAAAGATTAAACAAGCTTTATATACTCCTATTGTTTATCTTCTTTTATGGAATACAAAAAATTTGGAAATAAGTATATTGTAAGGATTGACCGCGGCGAGGAGATAGTTGAGACATTGAAGAAGTTCTGTGAGGAGAATCACATCAGATTAGGAACTATAATGGGTTTAGGTGCAACAAACAAGGCAAAGATAGGCTTGTATAACATAAAGGAAAAAAAGTATTACTCAAAAGAGCTTACTGGTGATCATGAGATTGCACCTTTGTATGGGAATATATCAACAATGAAAAGCGAAGTATATTTGCACATACATGCGAACCTCTGCAATCAGGAGAATAAGGCCTTTGGAGGCCATTTAAACTCAGCAGTTGTAAGCGCAACCTTTGAGGCAGTAATAGAAGTTATTGACGGCGAGGTTGACCGGGCTTTTGATGAAGAAATTGGCTTAAATTTATATAATTTCAAATAAAACCTTGCATAAAAAATCCCTTGAAAGTTTTGTACAATATTAGGATGTTGTTTTTATAATTTCCTCTAGGCTACTCATGATTCTAATTAATTTCCTGTTATCAATCTCAATACTAAAATCATTATTTTTTATTACCTTAGGAAGAAATTGTTCTCTATCCAAAGTAAATAAATTATCAACCTCAACAAAATAAAATTTTTTTCTTATTTTAATTCCCCTATACCTGCTTCTCTGTTTATGTCTTTTATCCTCAACTGCACAAACTTTTATTTTTATTTTAGGTGCATAAATTGCTAAATAATTAGATAATAAATCATAAGTTGATTTAATTGTCCCCCCTTGCATAACTTCATCGACTAATAAAAAATTTTTAGTAAAAGGTTTTTTTTGAGGTAAGATGAAATATAAGAGTTAATTACTCCTTTTTTTTCAGGCATGGTTAGTCCTCTCTTTTTTCTTTTCTGCAAATCTATATATGTGCCTAAAGGCAAAAACAAACCTTCTTTTGGTTTTTTTCCTTTAATCTCTGAAATTTTTTCATAAGCAGCATAAAAAGGGTATGCTCCCCTAAGAGGAATAATAATCCCATCTGGATTTAACTCTTCAATAACTGTTGTAAGATTTAACATCCCATTAACATATGATTTCATATCATTTGAGTTAGGTTTGTATTTAGGCATAACATAGTTATAAAAACAATCTATATTTAAATCTTTCTATTTGTGATATCTTAATAGTAGTAACAAAATAAGTTTTATTTGCTCTTTTTGAATTCTGAAAGAATTTAAAATAAAGTTTAATTAAGCTTTTTTATTTCTGGTTTTATTCCAAGTTGTTCTGCTTCTGTTTTAATTAATTCAGGGTACGCGTCAGTAATCAAATTAGAATTATATTTATATTTATCAGAAATAAAAGAATATAAAACAGCTTCCATAACATTAGTTCCAAAGCTTCTTCCCTGAATACTGGGAGTTGTTGTTATTAAATAAGAAGCTCCTCTGTTCTTAAAAAGATTAAAATCTTCTTCAGTTGTTGTGTTAGTTATTATTATCCTTCCCTCAAGGCTTTCAGGAAGATTATCTTTTATATAAAGGCAGTCTCCTGCAATAATCTCTGCATTTTCCAGCTGCTTGATCTTCTTTACTTTTGTTTTATCCTGCTTTTTACCAGTGGGGTATAACTCTTCAAAAGGAATTCCATTCCATATTTTCCAGTTAAATATTTTTATTCCGTTTAATATTACAGGAATTATTTTTGGAGCTATGAAATCTATATATTTTAGTGAAGGAAGATAAATAGGCAAGTGAAGTGCAGAAGCAAAATCACCATACCACATTCCCACTCCTGCTTTCTCAAGCGATGAAGCCATTGAATAGCGGTCAACTGCACTTGGCATATAGCCCTTTTTTCCTTTTAGGGTTATATCACTGTTATTCTCAATAAAACCAGCAATTTTTTCCTCTAAAACCTCTTTAACGCCCTCACCATCAAATATCTTTGTTTTAATGCCTTCTCCAATATTTTTAACCTCAGGAATTGGATAAGCTCTTCCATTAACATAAAGCGCATGATTAACTCCCCCTATTCCAAATGCGTCAACCTTATCATCAAGTTCTCCATATTTCTGCTTCATTAAGCTAATACTTCCATCTGTACCAATTCTTTCAACAAGAACTTTTTCCCCTCCAAGTTCTATCTCAACACTCTTATCTCTTTTAGAAGAACCCAGGCTTACACTTACAATATGTTTCATGCTATCATCTATTATTGTATATGCAATCAAAATTTAAATATATTATTGTAATGTAAACTCCTCTTTTTAGGTAATATTTAATTTTTTAATATAAATGTTATCACTAAATAATGTCTAAAAAACCAAACATTTATATAGTAGTTGTAGTTACTTATGAGTAAATAAACTTAAAAAGGTTAAAAATGGACCAACTAAAACAAAACATCATAAACTCATTTCGCTTGGCTAAGAGTGATATTATAGAGACCAAACAGAGCATAATAGAGTTAATCAGGACAGTGGAAAGCATAATAGAAAGACTAAGTGAGCTAAAAACAAACCAAGTAAGAATGATGGAAAAAATCAAGGCGCTTGAGAACAAGGCATCAAAAAAAGCTGTAAAAAAGGTTGTAATAAGGAGAAATACAAGGAAAGCACATAAAATTTTTGTTGCACCAAAAGATGGCAAAATATTTCATCTCTCAAACTGCCCTTTTGCACAGAACATAAAGCCAAAGAACAAAGTAACTTTTAAATCAAAAACAAAGGCACTAAACGAAGGCTTCAAGCCCTGCAAGTGCATTAAATAATTTTCTTTCTTTTAACAAAAGATTTATTAAATACAAAGTAGATTATTCTGTTATGGCCATTGAAGTAGAGGTAAGGAGTTTTATAACAAAGGAAAAGTATTATGATCTCCTTAAATTTTTTAAGATGTATGCAGAGTTCGTTAAAGAGGACTATCAGGAAACATATTACTTTGATTCTGATGCTGACTTAAGAATACAAAAAAATAACTTTTTCTCAAAGATATGGTTAAAGAAAGGCAAAATCCATGATGATTTTAGGGAGGAGGTTGAGATAAAATTCAAGAGAGAGGACTTTAAGAATTTAGAGAGATTATTTCTTAACCTTGGCTTTAATATTGAGATAAAATGGTTCAGGAAGAGGTATCATTTCAAATGGGAAGGAATTGATGTTATGCTTGACTATACAAATGGCTATGGTTACATAATAGAGCTGGAAAAAATGTTTAATGAGGAGGAAAAAGCAGATATATTTAAGATATTAAAAAATAAATTAAAGATAATAGATATAAATCTAACACCCAAAGAAGAATTTGATAAAAAATATAAATACTACAAAGAAAGCTGGAAAAAATTAGTTGAAAATGGATAAAAAACCAAAAGTAGGTGTAGGAGTAATTATAATCAAGGATAATAAAGTTCGCCTACTTTATTTTTGTTAAATCTTGGCTTATAACTGTTGGCTTCATTCCTAGAATCTCTTCTTTATAACTGATTTCTGGAATATCATTCAATAAGAATAACTTTTTATTAAGATGAAATGCGAGACCCATTTCTAGCAGAGTGTTTGCCCCTACATAATTTGGAATGTTGTTTTTATTGTGATTTAAAATCAAAATAGCATCGCTCCATTCAATTTTTTGAAAATGTAACCTCATTGCTTCTTCTTTTCTATCCCAAATCCAACTTGTATCATTTATCTCGGCTTTTCTTTTAGCATAATATTCTTTGACTGGGATCATGTTGCCCTTTTCATCTTTGACTTCAGATAAAGGTAATTTTACTTTATGCCCAAGATTTTCTAAATTTTTCTTAATATCAAGCATTTCATCATAAAATGCTATGCTTCCACAAATAGTGATGTTCATAATTTGATTAATTTGTTTATGTTATAAAAAGTTATTCTTTGGGCTGGTGTAGGGCAATAATACAGAATTTATTGAAAAAAGGTTATAATCCCTTAAAGTAATGTAAGATATATTTTCTTCAGGTGTTTGTTAAAGAAGGCTTAGACTTAGCTAACTTATATAGCAGATGGTCAATCTCAGGGTTTTTAACATCAAGCGTTTTCACTAAGTCCACTATTGTCTTAATTTTCTTCTCAATGTCAGGATTTTTATATTTTGTTGATAAATAACTTTTTGTTTCTGGTTTTGAAGTAAGTTTATAACTATCGTCTGGAAATTGCTTATCTCTTAAGTTTTTAGGAGTTTTATGTTCCTTATTATTTAGATTCAGGCAGTTTTCAAGAGACTTAAAAAGTGAATTCTCAATTGTTTTTTTTGTTCTTGGAGTTTTTAATTTTGAATCTTCAACAAGATGGTATAAATCAGGAAGTAATTCATTGACCTCAATACCTTTAGTTAATTGTACTCTTTGTATCCATAATCCCTTTTTAGCATTTTCAGGATTAAATCCCTCTGGAAGGTCTATTCCAAAATATGTAATAATAGCATAGTTTTCAAAAAGATGTTTCAAATCCTCATTTGAAGGATATTTACATATTCCTTTGGAATTAAACACCTCCTGCTCTTTTTGGGATATTTTAATGTTGATTTCTTCCATTTTAACTATATAAAAACATCCTGTTTTCTGAATTAATATAAAAATATTTACATTTTTTATTTTATTAGAAAACAACAGCTTTATAAACGCCTGTTAGTTTTATAAAAAAATCAATTAAAAGTATTTAAATCCTAAACTGAATGATTTAAATATCATAAACAACTAAACAAGCCTGAAAAAAAGTCTTTCAGTACAAAGTTTAGCAATTAAACTTGTTCTTGAAGGGAGACTTTACTAAAAGGCTTATTTTTGCATTAAAACCTGTAATTTAGGTTTATTTAGCAAATTAAAAGGTAATACAATGGGGAAAGCAAGAAATCCAAGACACGGAAGCATGCAGTTCTGGCATAGAAAGAGGGCTAAACGCGCTTACCCTAAAGTAAGATCCTATGCCAATTCAAATGAGAAAAATATGCTTGGATTTGCAGGCTATAAAGTAGGAATGACTCACCTTTTAATCAAGAGCACAAGACCTAACTCAATGACTCAGGGAGAATCAATATTCAGGCCAGTAACAATAATAGAATGTCCTCCGTTAAAGGTTGCAGCAATAAAGTTTTACAAGAGAACTGCTTATGGATTAAAGGCAGTTAATCAAATACTATCAAAGAACTTTGATAAAAATCTCAAAAGAAAGATGCTCATACCAAAAAAAGAAAACATCCAGAAAGAGCCAGAATTTTATGATGAACTAAGGCTTATAGTATATACACAGCCTGGCTTAACAG
>JAFCCI010000018.1 GCA_017610275.1 Candidatus Woesearchaeota archaeon | reverse complement strand
ACTTTTGACCATTCTTTAACAGCACAAAGTGCAGATTCAGATGTGGCTTTTACTTACGACATAAACGCTTCTGATGCAGACTTAGATACAATTACTTACTATGATAACACTTCTCTCTTTAATATAAATTCAAGCAGTGGCTTAATTACAGATACTCCAACAGAAAACGAAACAGGAACTTACACTATTTTAATAACTATAGGAGACGGAACAGATAACGTAACTTCCACTTTTGATTACACTATTGTAGATAAAACAGCACCAGCAGTTACTGTTTCAAGCTCTGCAGGAACATCAACAACAGCAAGCAGTACAACAATTTCAGGAAATGCAACTGATGCAGGGTCAGGCGTTGTTAATGTGACTGTTAATAATGTTAATGCTACAAATTTTAATGTATTAACAGGATCATATTCCTTGAGTGTTAGCTTAAGTGTAGGTTCAAAGCTTATTACAGTTAAAGCATATGATCAGGCAGGCAATTATGTTACTAATTCAGTGACTGTTACAAGAACAGCAGTTACTAGTAGCAGCAGTGGAGGAGGAGGAACAGTTAGTTATACTTCAGTTTCAGAACAGGGAACAAGCATCATATTGAGAAAGGGGTATATTAAGACCTTTACCTTAAATGGCAAATATCATACAATAAAAGGTGTGGAAATAGGAGAGGACAATGCTACATTCCAAGTTACATCAACACCTGTTACAATAACACTAAAGCCTCTTGAATTTAAGAAACTTGACTTTGATAATGACAACTACTATGACTTATATATCAAGCTGGATGAGATAAATAATAGCAAGGCATATCTGACACTAAAACACATCAATGAATCTATTACTGCTGAAGCTGAAGAAACACCAGAGGAAGTTCCAGAAGAAATAACAGGTGGTGAAGAACCAGAAGAAATAACAGGTGAAGAACCAGAAGAACCAGAGGATGTAACACCTCCTGAAGAAGAACCTCCTGCAAAACTTACCTGGTTGTGGATTTTAGTAATGCTAATAATCCTTGGATTAGCAGCATATTTCTTTGTCTACAAAAAGAAAAAGTAATATTAATTTTTTTCTTTTCTTTTTTAGAATAATAGTTTTATAACCCTAACTCTTCGTCAATATTTTTTGCTATCTCTTTTAAATCACTGCATGTCCTTTTGATATCTTTTTCTATCTCCTCGACAAGAACTTTAAGATTCTCAACCCTTAAAATATACTTATTATTTTCATTAACAACAATGCCTGAGCCCATTAGCTTATTCAGGTGATGTATAATTGTTCCCCTGCTCAATCCAGACTTATACGCAAGTTCATCGCTTGACAATGGCTTTTTTTTCCTGGAATTTTTGACTAACTCAATAAATATCCTAAAGCATGAGCTGTCCCTATCCCTTAGATTAAATAATCCAAGTGACGAGCCAAACCATTGAAGCTCCTCATTAATATCTTTTTTAAGTGGCTTTCTGAATTTTACTATGGTTATTCTTTGATGAATATATCTCATATACAATTAAATTATTTCATTTATTTATAAACTTTTTCCAAAACATTTATATATAAGTTGTTTATTCTAATATGTAATAGTTGACTTAAAGTCAACATAACATTAAACCAACTCGGTGATTAAATGACTAAACAAGAACCACATAAAAATAAAAAATCAGAAATTAAAAATAAAGATAAACTCATAAAAGAATCAAACCATAAAATAAGAGAACTCACAAATTCATTGCAGCATCTGCAGGCAGAATTTGAGAACTATAAAAAGAGAGTTGAAAAAGAAAAAGAAGGTTTAATCAACTATGCATCTCAAAATTTGATAATAAAATTATTGCCAATAGTTGACTCATTTGAAAGTGCCATAAAAAACCATAAAGACAAAAATAAATTCCTTGAAGGGATGAAACTGGTATTTTCACAATTTTATTTAACATTAGAAAAAGAGGGTTTAAAGCAAATAAACCCTCTGAATGAAAAATTTGATCCATACAAGCACGAAGTAATGATGCACGAGAAAAACAATAAGCCAGATAATACAATAATAGAAGTTTTACAAAAAGGTTATATACTTAATAATAAAGTAATAAGGCATGCAAAGGTAAAAATTGCAAAAAATAATTAATGGGTTGAAAAAATGCTTATTTCAAAACAAACACCAAAAGAAGTTGTATTAAAACTTGGAAAAGAATGTAGGATGTGCGGCAACTGCTGCAAATATTCTTCAGGATTTTTAGTTAATGACGACCTTGTAAAGATTGCAAGGCTCCTGAGAATTACCCCAACCGAGCTAAAGAAAAAATATCTTGAACAGACTGAGAGATTTAATACAAAAGTATTGAAGCCAAAACAGATAAAGGGAACCAAGCCGTATGGCAAGTGTATTTTTTATAATGAGCAGGTTGGTTGCTCAATCCATGAGGCAAAACCATTGCACTGCAGGGTAGGCAACTGCAATACATACGGGAATGACTTAAACCAGTGGTTTATGTTGAATTACCTCGTAAATCCAGATGATCCTGAGTCAATAAGGCAGTGGAAAATATTCCTCACACAAAACGAGCCAATACCTGGCGGCTCGCTAAAAGAGCTTGTTCCTGATGAAGAAAAATTAAAAAAAATATTAAATTATGAAATATTAGAAAAATGATAATAAATAATGAAAACAAAATTGAAAAGCAGAAATTATACCTTAAAGCTGGAGCTATACTAAAATATTTCCTTGGAACAAGCGATAAGATAGACACTTTAGTAATGTGCAGAAGCAATGAAATTGACCTCGTAACAACAGACCAGGATTTGTATGAGGCATTAGGCTCTATAAAAGATTATGATAACTTCAACCAGAGAAAGCTTGTAAAGTTTCTTGAGGTTGTTGAGATAGGTTCATTAAAGAGAGTAAAGGGAAAGGAAAGAACAATACTCACCCACAAAAGAGTTGAGGAATTAAGGAAGATTGCTTTAAAAAAAGATGATTAATGGAGGTTTAAAAATGGCAGAAAAACAAAAAATAAATATGAGCATAATGGATGGTGATGCATTTTTTTCACATGAAACATCAATTAATTTTAGTCCAACACAGTTTATCTTCGATTTTAGGTCTATAACACCAAGGATAGATGCAAGAAGCCCGACTGCTACAATAGCATTAAAGCATAATATTATTATGGTAGATCCACACCATGCAAAACAATTTCTTAATGTTTTGTCAAAAGTTGTAAAGAAATATGAATCTGAATTTGGCAAAATAGAAAAGCCAGATTCAATAAAGAAGCTTGAAAAAAGGAAAAAAATCAAAAAAACAAAAGAAGGGAAAACAGTAGAATCCCCAAGTTATTTTGGATAATTAACATATGAGGTAAATAAAATGGTAAAAGAAAAAACAAAAAAGGAAAAAATAATAGGGATAGATTTAGGAACAAGCAATTCTGCAGCAGCTTTTCTGCAGGCCGGAAAGCCAGTTATAATACCAAGTTCTGAGGGAACAACTGCTTATGGAAAGGCATTTCCATCAATTGTTGCTTTTACAGATAAGGGTCAGATGCTGGTCGGAGAGCCAGCCAGAAGGCAGGCAATTTCCAATCCTGAAAGAACAATAACAGCTGTAAAGAGAAAAATGGGCACAAGCCATAAGTACAAGATTAATGGCAAGGAATACACTCCGCAGCAGATATCTGCATTCATACTTCAGAAGATAAAAAAAGATGCAGAGGAATTTATTGGAGAGCCAATCTCCAAAGCAGTTATAACATGCCCTGCATATTTTGATGACAACCAGAGGCAGGCAACAAAAGATGCCGGAACTATTGCTGGCTTAGAGGTTGTAAGGATTGTAAATGAGCCAACAGCTGCATCTTTAGCTTACGGGCTTGACAAGACAGACAAAGAGATTAAAATTCTGGTGTTTGACTTTGGAGGCGGAACATTAGATGTTACAGTAATGGAATTTGGCGAGGGAGTCTTTGAAGTAAAATCCACAAGCGGAGACACACAGCTTGGCGGAACAGACATGGATAATGTGCTTACAGACTTTATTGTTGAGGAATTTAAGAAAAAAGAGGGAATTGATTTAAAAAATGATTCTGTAGCAATGCAAAGATTAAAAGAGGCTGCTGAAAAAGCTAAAATAGAGCTTTCTACAACACTTGAAACTGATATAAATCTTCCTTTTATAACAGCAACAGACAAGGGTCCGAAGCACTTAACAATGAAGATAAGGCGCTCAAAGCTTGAGGAATTAGTTGAGCCAATAATAAAGAAGTGCAAGCACCCTGTTGAGCAGGCAATAAAAGACGCTAAATTAAATCCAGATGATATTGATAAAATTATCATGGTTGGCGGACCTACAAGAATGCCTTGTGTAAGAAAGTTTGTTGAGGATTTCATAGGAAAGAAAGCAGAGGGGGGAGTTGACCCCATGGAGTGTGTTGCAGCAGGAGCTGCTATTCAGGCAGGTGTTCTTGCAGGAGATATAAAGGATATTTTACTGTTAGATGTCACACCTTTAACCTTAGGGATTGAAACACTTGGTGGAGTAAGAACCCCTTTGATTGAGAGAAATACAACAATCCCAACAAAAAAATCACAGATATTTTCAACAGCTGCAGACAATCAGCCTGCTGTAACAATAAATGTTTTGCAGGGCGAGCGCCCAATGTCTTCTGATAACAAAAGCTTAGGAAGGTTTGACCTTGTAGGAATTCCTCCTGCACCAAGAGGCATTCCGCAGATAGAGGTAACATTTGACATAGACGCTAACGGGATTGTTCATGTAACAGCAAAAGACCTTGGAACAGGAAAAGAACAATCAATAAAAATTACTGCTTCGCAAAAGCTCAATGAAGAAGAAGTTGAAAAAATGAGAAAAGAAGCCGAAGCACATGCAGATGAAGACAAGAAAAGAAAGGAAGAAGTTGAAACAATAAATCAGGCAGACAATTTAGTTTACTCAACAGAAAAGTTATTCAAGGAGTTTGAGGGAAAGGTTGACGCTAAGGAACTTGAAACTATTAAAGGGAAAATAATGGAATTAAAAGAACTATTAAAGCCAGAGAAAAAAGATACAGCAGCAATCAAGGCAAAGGTGGAAGAAGTAAACCAGCTTGTGCAAAAGATGTCAACAGAGATGTACCAGAAAGTTGCTGAAGAGCAGGCAAAGAAAAAGCAACAAGCAGGATCAAAAGAAACAGCAGAGAAGCCAAAAAAGAAAGGCGACAAAGTAGTTGACGCAGAATACAAAGAAGAAGATAACAAAGAAAAGAAGAAGTAATTTTTTCTTTTTTACCTTATTTTTAATTTAAAATGAAAATATTGGCAATATGCGGCTCACCAAGAAAAGGCAACACAGAGTTTATGCTAAACAAAGTTCTGGAAAGTGCAGGTGATGTTGAAAAAGAATTAATTCTTTTAAGAAATTTAAATATTAAACCATGCACTGGCTGTGATATATGTTATAATGAAGGAAAACCTTGCCCTATAGAAGATGATATGGAACAATTATATGAAAAACTGTTAAAAGCAGATATTATTGTTTTTGGCTCACCAAATTACTTCAAGAATGTTTCTGGATTAATGAAAAATTTTATTGACAGGACAAATGCAATAGTAGAACCGCCAAGATTAAAAGACAAAAAGGCAGCAATTGTTTGTGTTGGAGGACAGGACTTAGGTAATATAAAATTCTGCGAAAATGTTTTGAAGGAATTCATTGATGATCACCAGATGATTCTTGTTGGAAGTGTTATTGCCAAAGCAGAAAGTCCGGAAGAAATTAAAAAAAGTACAGCAATAATAGATGAATTAGAGAAATTAGGTAAAAAACTAATGAAATAAAAATGGCCAAAGATTACTATAAAATATTAGGCGTTTCTGAAAACGCATCTAAGGAAGAGATTAAGAGAGCTTATAAGAGATTGGCCAAGAAATACCATCCTGACCTTAATAAGGAGGACCATGCTGATGCTGAAAAATTCAAGGAAATTAATGAGGCTGCATCTGTTCTTGGCGATGACAAGAAAAGGGCCCAGTATAACAGGTTTGGCTCAACAGCAGAGGGCTTTGGCCCAGGTGCTGCAGGCTTTGACTTCTCTGATTTTGGATTTTCAGACTTTGGCTTTGACTTCGAGGATATATTTGACACTTTTTTCAGCAGGGGTTTTGGAAGGCACAGCAGGGGCCCAAGAAGAGGAGCTGACTTAAGGTATGATATGGAAATAACACTTGAAGAGGCTGCATTTGGTGCAAAAGAGCACATTATAGTTCCGAGAATGGAGAAATGCAAGGAATGCAATGGCTCTGGAGCAAAGTCAAGCTCTGATATTGTGACATGCGACAAATGCAATGGCTCAGGACGCATCCAGCAGACAAGAAGAACCCCATTTGGAATTTTCTCTACAACAACATCATGCCCTAAATGCCATGGTGAGGGCAAAATCATAAAAAATCCGTGCACAAAATGCAATGGCACAGGCAGGGTTCACCATGACAGGAAGATAGAAATTACTATCCCAAAGGGAATTGACAATAACAATGAGCTTAGGATTTCTGGTGGCGGAGAAGCTGGGGTAAACAATGGAAGCCCAGGAGATTTATATGTTGTGATTCATGTAAAACCGCATGAAATATTTGAGAGAGAAGAAAATGATATTTATTGTGAAATTCCAGTGAGCTTTGCACAGGCTGCACTTGGCTCTGAAATAGAGGTTCCGACATTAAAGGGAAAGGCAAAGTTAAAGATACCAGCGGGAACACAAACCCATACAATATTCAGGATGAGAGGAAAAGGCATCCCAGACCTTCATGGTTATGGCACTGGCTCACAGAACATCAAAGTAATAATTGAAACCCCGACAAAACTGACAAAAAAGCAGAAAGAACTTCTAAAAGAGTTTGAAAAAGAGTCAAAAAAGAGAAAAGGAATATTCAATTTCTTGTAAAAATAAAAAGTTTTATTAATCCAAATAAATTAACAGTTCTATATGAAAAAGAAAGTATGGGGACAATTAATGTCAATAAACTTGTATAGATGTGAGTATTCTCTTTTAACAAACCCTAAAAAATTAAGGAAGTTCTGTATTGAATTATGTAAAGAAATTAATATGGTTCCCTTTGGTAAGCCAATAATCAAAAGATTTGGCAAAGGTAAGTTAAAGGGGTATTCTCTTATGCAATTCATTGAAACATCTTCCATAACAATCCACTTAGATGAAATTGGCTTGCGTGCTTTTATTGATATCTTCAGTTGTAAAACTTTTAATATTAATAAAGCAAAAAAATTTTCTAAGTCTTTCTTTAAAGCTAAGAAGATAAATTATAGAAATTTTTACAGGTTTTAATTTAAATAACCACTAATTAATTAGAGGAAAAGGTATTCTTGACTATCGAAAAGTTTATATAGGTGTTTTCTATTTTATAATAATAACAATTTTTTGAGGTGAAAAATGAAAAATGAAATATTTTTAGGGGGGATTGTTCTTTTATTGCTCTTAGCAAGTGGATGCAATCTTACAGAAACAAAATATGTTTGCCCAGATGGTTCTGTTGTTACAAATTTAGATGAATGTCCTGGGGCAGAAGAAGCAAAAGAGGAACTAATAACTGAAATACCAGAAGAGGTTGAACCAGAAGTTATAGAAGAAGTTGAACCAGAAGTTATAGAAGAAGTTGAACCAGAAGTTATAGAAGAAGTTGAACCAGAAGTTATAGAAGAGGTTGAACCAGAAGTTATAGAACTGACAAAAATAACAGTTAAAGAAGGAGAATTAGTAATTTTAAAGCCTGAAAGTGAGGACCCTGACGCAGACACTATTCAATACACATTTAGTGAACCATTAAGCAAAGATGGTGAATGGCAGACAAAAAGTGGAGATGCAGGAAATTATGAGATAACTATAACAGCATCTGATGGTGAACTAACAGATACACAAAAGATTTTATTGGTTGTTGAGAGCACAAATAAACCGCCAGTACTAAAACTAATTGCTGATATTACACTTAACGAGGGAAAGACAGTAATCTTTAAGCCAGTTGCAACAGACCCTGACGGAGATAAAGTAACAATAACATACTCTGGCTGGATGACAAAATCAACCTATACAACAAACTATGATGATGCAGGAACACATATTGTTACTGTAACAGCATCTGATGGCAAGGAATCAGCAAGCCAGGATGTAATAGTGACAGTCAATAATGTGAACAGGCCGCCAAAGATTGTAAAGATTGTACTAGGCTAATTCTTTTATTTTTTTTATTTTTTCACTCCTTTTGAATACTAAATAATAGAAAGCTTTTTATATAAGCAAGTTTTTATTATGATAAAATGAAGAAAATAATCTTTTTGCTTATAATATTATTACAGCTTGTTTTTGTTAATGCACAATTAACAAATATAACAGTAAATGAAGGAGATCTTGTAAGCCTTAAGCTGGAGGCAATAGATGAGGATATGGATAATATTTTTTATAATTTTAGCAAGCCATTAAATCAGAATGGCGAATGGCAAACTGGATATGAGGATGCTGGCGAATATAAAATCACTGTAACAGCATCTGACGGCAAATTAACAGACACTCAAAAGGTTTTGTTAATAGTTAAAGACAAAAACAGGGCTCCTTTTTTTGACCCATTAAATGATGCTGTGGTTAATGAAAATGAGCAGTTGATTTTTAATGTTACAGCTATTGATCCTGATGGAGATAAAATAACTTATTTAACAGTTGATTTGCCAGACAATGCTACTTTTATTAATAATAAATTCAAATGGAAACCAAGCTTTGATACTGTAAAAAAGAACTGGTTTGAAAAAATAATAACAAAGATGCATATCCCTTACAAGCCAAAAAGAAATTTCTTTGTAACTTTTATTGCAAAATCAAATGATTTTGAAGCAGAACAAACCATTAAGATAACTATTCATGAGACTAATAGGGCACCAGTGCTTGAGAAAATAGGAAAAATAACAATAAACGAAGGTGAATTACTAACTTTCAATCCAGTTGCATCAGACCCTGATGGAGATAAGTTGAAATATTCTTATTCTGGGTTTACAAATGCAAAAGAAAAATATATTGGATATGATGAAGCAGGAACATATTATGCAACTGTTTTGGCATCAGATGGTTACTTAAGTGATACAGAAAACATAACCTTAATAATAAAAGACACAAACAGGGCACCGCTTCTTAAGCCAATAAGTGATATAGCTGTTGATGAGAACAAATCAATAGAATTCAAGATTTATGCAACAGACCCTGACAGTGATAGTATAAATTTTTCAGTTGAGAATGCACCAAATACATCTAGTTTAGTAAATAGAACATTCACCTGGATACCTGATTTTGATACAGTTATTGACGAGGATAAAAAAGATTTTATACTCACTTTTATCGCCTCTGACAACAAAATAAATGCTAAAAGAAACATGACCCTAAGAGTATATAATAAAAACAGGGTTCCAATAATAACAAATACCAGCCCAGAAGCATTGATAAATGTCTATAAAAACAAAATAATTGATTTTAAGGTTATTGCTCATGATTTAGATAATGATAACTTAACATACACATGGAAGTTTGGTGTTTTTGAGAAATATCAGGGAACCAACACACACAGGAGAAGGTTTACAATACCTGGAACAAAGCCAGTTGGGGTTATAGTTTCAGACGGCACTGACACAGTAAGCTATAAATGGTTAGTTAATGTTATTGAACCAGAAGAAGAAAAACCTGTTAAGCCTGTTGAAAAACAAGTTTACAGAAAATATACAATAGATGGTTGAATTTAATTCTTTTTATTAGTTACTTTTAAAATCGAAAGTTATATAAACTAAAAATTCTATATTTACCTATGGGGTGGTTTAATGGCAAAAGCAAACCTTCTTGTAACACATGATCCAAATCATGCTGGATTAGCCAAGGAAGAAATAATTGCTGTTTTAAAGCAGCTTAAAATAGAGCCAGAATTCTTGAAGTCAGAGATAGAAGGCCTTTTTCAGATAATGCTGAAAGAACCAAAATCAGTTGTTACAAAATTAATAGCTATGTGCAAAAAGAATCCTTCTATGTTTAGGATAACATTTCACTGGGTTCCTGTTGACAACTGGTGCAAATCAACTGTTGAAGATATGCAGAAGACAATAAAAGGTCTTGTCAAGGATATTAAAGAAAAAGATAAATGGAAGATGGATATAGCAAAGAGATGCTATGAAAAATACCACACAACAGAGCTTATAATGAAGCTTACAGAGATTGTTGACAGGCCAAAAGTGGACCTAAAAAATCCAGACAAGATAATAAGGGTTGACATCATAGGCAAGGATGCTGGAATATCTCTCCTGAATAAGGATGAGATCTTGAATATACCTGCTCTTAAACAGTAATTTTTTATTCAAAATTAAAGAAAAGAATATATTTAAATACTTGGAGGAGAACACCTATTAAATATAAAGGTGATTAATTTATGGAAAAAGGCATCCTTAATAATCTAAACAAAGGAATATTCAAAAAGGATGGCAATCCTATTGCTTTAATATTCTTGGTTATTATAATCATTCTATTTTTTGCTTTTGTATTTAAAAAACCAGTAGAATGCCCTGATTGCCCTGAATGCATATGTCCGGAATGCCCTGATTGTGTCATGGACTGCTCATTATGCCCTGAGAAAACAAAAACAGAGATAGAAACAATAACTATAACAACATATATTTGCCCTGATAAGAGAGAGGTTGATAACCCTGATGAATGTGAACATAAACCTGAACTAGATACAGATTTTGAGCCAATCCTGACTAACGAAAAAGATACATCAATAATTAATGTGAAAGTAAATCCAGCATACGTAAAAGGGAAAAATGGGGGAGAGGTTTATTTCAAGATGGGTGTTATTCCAAATGATATCACCTTTGAGATTAAAGAGGATATTAACCAGGAATATAAGGAGATTTATAAAATGGATGGCCTGTTTGAGAAATACAAATACTTTGAAATCTGTGATGAATGCACTGGCGGTGCTGACTTTAATCTTGAGAAAAATAAGGTTTATCTGTTCAGGCTGAAATTTAATATGACTGTTCTTGATAAAGTCCAGTACTCTAATGAGCATATAATTAATACAAATCCTGAATCTAATTATATAAGGGATGTATGATCATAAGAATTTTTATTCTTTTTAACTTTAATTTTTAATGTTTATCACAGAAAGCTTTAAATATGAACTCAAATCCCCTTCTATGAAACAGGTATTAAAATGGAAGATATAAAAGTATTTAACAGGTGGAGTGTAAATGGAATAACTGTACAAGACCTTGGGTTAAAGAGATATATCAATCTAGAGCCGAGAATAATACCAAAAACAGGCGCAAGATATGCTGGAGCAAGATTCCATAAGTCAAAGACATTTATTGTTGAAAGACTAATCAATAAAGTAATGATACCAGGACATAAAGGAAAAAAACATTTTATTAGCTCAGGCAAATCTACAGGGAAGGCACAGAAGGCATATTTTCTTGTAGAGGAAACATTTAAAGTGATTGAAAACAGGACAAAACAGAATCCTATAGCTGTCTTTGTTAAGGCACTGGAAAATGCATCACCCAGGGAAGAAATAATAACAATTGTTTATGGTGGTGCACGTTATCCAAAGGCTGTTGAATGTGCACCCCAGAGAAGGGTTGATATTGCATTGAGATACATGGTTCAGGGCGCTTTTGCAAAAGCATTCAACTCAAAGAAAGAGGCTGTTAATGCACTTGCTGACGAAATAATTGCTGCCAATCAATTAAGCAATTCATCAAATGCAATCAAAAAGAAGCTTGATGCAGAAAGACAGGCAGATTCTTCTAGATAATTTAACAAACTTTTTGATTTTCAAAACATTTAAATAGATTATTACAAATAATTCTTATATGCACAAAAGGTTTGTTATGGTTGATGGGCCGGATGGCTCAGGTAAGGGGGTTATTGTTAATGCCCTAAAAAAATGGGCTGAGCAAAAGCAACTTAAAGTATTTGATTTAAGGGATTATTGCAGGGAAAATAACAGGTTTCCAGAGCCAGAGGAGATAAATGATTTTGATGCAATTATTTCAGGTGAGATGAGCTATTGCTGGGTTGGGAGTGCTTTAAGAAAAGAAATAGTAAGAAAAAACAACCGCAATTATTCAATAACTTCCACAGCGCATGCGTTTTCTTTAGACAGGGAAATACTTTACAAGATGGTTATTATTCCTGCCTTAAAACAGGGCAAATATGTATTTCAGGAAAGGGGAGTAATAAGCTCTATTGTTTACCAGCCTGTTCAGGGCAACATACCCTTAACAGAGATTATGAGGTTGCCTGGCAATAAGCTTGCACTGCAGAATTCTCCAAACCTGATGATAATATCACAGGTTTCGCCAGAAACAATAATGCAAAGGCTAAGCCAGAGGCAGAAGCAGGATAAAGCTATTTTTGAGGAAATAAATTTTCAGAGAAGAGTTGAGCAGAGATATAACAGCCAGTGGCTGAAAAACCTGTTTGAAAATCATGGCTCAAAAGTTATTTATCTTGATACAAACTTTCCAAAGACAGTTGAGGAAACAGAGAAAGAAGCAATTAAAATATGGGAAGATTTCCTTGAAAAAAACTAAATCATACTGCTTTAATATCAATTCTTAGATTGCTGTATTTTTTTTGGCATACTTTCTTTATGTTCTCTAAGAATTTTTTTGTTGGTGATTCTATACTATTCAATATTGGATCAAGAGTTCCTTTACTAGATTTAAATGGCTGCAACACCCATCTGCAGTTTAATTCATTAATCTCTTTAGCTATTTCAAGAATGTCCTCTTTTCTGAAAATAAGCCCTGGAACAATAGTTGTTCTGATTTCTATCTGAATTTTATTCTGATTTTCCTTTAATAATTTTAATGTTTGGCTTATATTGCCAATAATCTCTTCTGCTGTCTTAAAGAAAGTTCCTGATTTTGTGACTTTCTGAAAAATATTTTTTTTAAGCGGCGCTTTTATATCCATAAAAACAAAATCCAGCAGGTTTTCATTTATTAATGATTTTATTGAATAAGGCTTTGAGCCATTTGTTTCAACGCCAACACTCAAACCCTGTTTTTTTGCAAACCTTGCAAGAGTTAACAGTGCCTGCCTCTGAAGGCATGGCTCACCTCCTGAAAAAATTACAGCATCAACAAAACCAAAATTTTTTATTATCTCATTTTTTACTTCCTTTAAATCTTTTAAGAATTCTTCCCTGAAATCTAGAATATCATTGCTATAGCAGTAATGGCAACAGAAGTCGCATCCTGCAAATAAAATCTTTGTGCAAACTTTGTTTGGCAAACTAGTTTCTGATAAAGGGATTATGCCGCCAATGTATGCCTGCATTTAAACCACTCAGGTTTTTTTATCTTTAGATAACTTACCAGCCTCTTTTTCTTCATCAATGAATTCAAATAATTTTGTGTTTGTCTTTGCTGTCTTGTATTTTATTCCATTCTTCATTATTTTAACCTCTTTAGTTTAATCCAGTGCTTCCAAAACCTTCATTTCCTCTTCTGGTGTTTTCAAGCTCCTCAACTTCCTCAAACTCAGCTTCCTCAACCTTATTAAAAATCATCTGGGCTATCTTTGTTTCTTTTTCTATCTTAAATTCTTCACTTCCATGATTGATTACTATAACTCTTATTTCGCCCCTATAGCCAGAGTCAATTGTTCCAGGACTATTACAGGTTGTTATTCCATGCTTTAATGCAAGCCCTGATTTTGGCCTTATCTGGCCCTCGTAGCCTTTTGGAATAGCCATGCTTAATCCTGTGCTGACCAGTATTCTTTGGCCTGGTCTAAGAACATAATTTTCTATTGAATAAATATCAACTCCTGCATCACCCTTATGAGCATAATGCGGCAGAATTGCACTTTCTTTTATTTTCTTTATTTTTATTTTCAGGTTTTCTGACAAAATCATCCCTCTTTTTTAAAAACATTAAAATAGAAAACATAACTCATATTTAAATTAAGTTAAGGTCAAAAGTATATAATTAAAACAATTATTGTTCTGATGGAAAAGAGATATTAATAAGGGTTTATTTTTCTTTTTAAGGCTTTGTTTAGGTTTTTTAATGAAAATACTCCAGTTGAAAAAACTGTTTTCCAAAGGAAATAACTATCTTTTCCATGAGAAATCACCATATTTTTCCATGAGAAAGCATTGGTTTTTGTTTTATTCAGGTAGTAATTTAACCAGCCCTGAACTGGAATAATGATACTAGTTCATGCTTTATTGTCTTGCCTGTTTTTGCATCTATTTTTATGTTTATTGTACTAAAAGAGCTTGTAATAAATGTTATGTTCCATAACTGGCCAAGCTCAATATTTTGCAGAATAGCAATTGTTTTTGTTACTATCTCTTTAGGATATTTTTTCTCTTTAATATCATCAGCTTTTTTTAAGACATCATCCAAGCCAAACTTAACATCTTTTAGATTAATCTTTTTTACAGATGCTCCTGGTTTTTTGAAAACATCCTGCTCTGGATTGATTTCAATCTTTTGATTTACATTAAAAACTGCTACTTTATCCAGTTTTTTGTCATAATATCCAATCTGCCACTCACTTTTTTCTGAGTTTTCAATCATAGTAAAAGCATATGTTAAATATGCTTCTTTGTTCTTAGAAATCCATTTCTTGAATTCACTGCTTTCTTTTAACTTTTTGAGTGCTGTTTTAAAATCCATTGTTTTTAGAACATATGGGAGATTTATATAGCTTTGGTTTTTAAAGAAAGCTTTTTATATGATATTCTTTTAGCTTATTCTATGGGGGAGATAACAAAAATAAGCCATGAGCTTAAGGCACTTCTGGAAAAACAGCATTATTGCTTTAGTGGTGAGCATTCTGCTGTCAAAATCTGCACATGGACAAAGAAATCATTATTAGATGAAAACGTCTGTTATAAGGAAAAGTTTTACGGCATAAGATGCCATCTTTGCTGCCAGATAACTCCTTCTGTAGGATTTTGCACAAACCGGTGTATTCATTGCTGGCGCGAGATGGATTATACAGCAGGATTTAAGATGAATCCTATTGTTGACGAGCCAGAAGAAATCATAAAAAAATCAATTTTATGCCAGAGAAAACTTCTCAATGGTTTTTATGGAAATGAAAAAGTAAACAGGCAAAAGCTTGATCAGGCACAGGAGCCAATGCATTTTGCAATCTCACTTACGGGAGAGCCAACTATTTATCCAAAACTTGGCGAATTGATTTCAAAACTGCATAAATTAGGAAAAACAACATTCCTGGTTACTAACGGACAATTCCCTGAAGTTATTGAAAACCTGAAAGAGCTTCCTACACAGCTTTATGTTTCAGTTAGTGCAACAAATGAGCAGGATTTCCAGAAATTTAATAAATCATGCCTTAAGGATGGATGGCAGCGCTTAAACAAAACACTTGAATTAATGCCCAAACTAAAGACAAGAACAGTAATTAGAATAACCTTGATGAAAGGAATAAACATGAAACATGAAAAAAATTATGCTGATTTAATAAAAAAAGCAGGCCCAATGTTTATTGAGCTAAAGGCATATATGTTTGTCGGCTCATCAAGGATGAGGTTATTAAAAGAAAATATGCCTTATCACAAAGATGTAAAAGAGTTTGCAAAAAAGGTTGCAGAACTTTCCGGATATAAGATAATTGACGAAAAAGAAGAGAGCAGGGTTGTTCTATTGGCCAAAGAAGATTACAAAGACAGGGTTATGAAGTTTGATTAAGTTAATTTTCAGTAAAGTCGGAATTTTTGTTAAACTCTTTTCTAGTTACGAACGAAGCGGAGTTCTGGAAAACTGCGTAGCAGAGTAATTTTTTGGGCGTTTTATTAAATGAGCGAACGCGATACATCTTGAACAAGTATCTAGGCGAGAAAACTATCTATACTTCAATACAATTTAAAATAAATTTTTTTATATAACCAATGTTTCGAATGTGTGCAACATGTCTATCTAATATAACCCCTATAAAAAGGTCTAGCAGTTAAAACCAAGAATATTCCTAACCACCAATACCATTTAACTGTCGTAAGTATTGGTAACACTGTTGCAAGAAACAACCCAAAAAACAGACCCATATTTTTTATCAGTGCAATATCCCAGAGATCCATCTTTTTCATCCTAGCTTCATTCCATTTATAGAATTTTTTATACCAACCCATTTTATTTAACCTCCTATCATTTTCTTTTCAACAAGCAATGGCTATTACGTTAAACTATAACCGCAAATAACATTAAAAAGTTTTTGGTTTTTAAAGAATATATTAGGTTTTCTCGCCCTTCACTTTTTAGCCCTTGAAAATAATTGCAACTAACAAAGGAATTCCTGTTAGTTTCTCCGCCAGTTACGAAGTTCTGGCGGATTGCGTCCGCAAAGTTTGTCCATCAAATTATACACATAGTTAGCGCTTTAGATAAATTTATAAATATCCATATTATAATTATAATAAGTGATTAGATGATTACTAAAGAAAAAATTGGGAAAATTCAATTTTATTTAGGTATTTTACTTCTTTTAGTAACTATCGTTGGTTCTATTTTTATTATCAAGAATGTTTATATTGGAAATCTTGTAAAGGGAGTTGGAAAGTCAACAGATGCTTGGACAGAAGTTACTAAAGAAATTAATGGAACTAATATTGGGATTATGGGCCATATTTCATCAAATATTGCATTGCAAGGTACACTCTTTGCAAATACAGCAATTTTATTTATTACATGTGTTTTAATATTAATTACCTTGTCTATGATGATGATTTTACAAGGTTTAGCAAATCAATCAAAAAAATAGAACCAATATTTCTTTAAAAAGCGCTAACTTTAAACCCCTCTATTCTTTGGTGTAATAGGTTTCTAGTTTAGATGATGGACAAATTGAAATTAACTGAGTAATTAACCGAGGTCGGAAAATTTCCGGTAGTGAAGCGGACGGTAATTTTGCCAATCTAGGTGAGCGAGTGCAACGAAGCGAACCGGTTAATTGCTGTTATATTCTCGCGATAGCGACGAGGAATAGCCTGCAAGGCGGTTTTGCTGAAGGCAAAAATTCCAAAGAGTTGA
>JAFCCI010000017.1 GCA_017610275.1 Candidatus Woesearchaeota archaeon | reverse complement strand
ATTTGCACCTGGAACAGTTGGCGGAAGAAGAGCTCACCCACCAAAAGCTAGTAAAAATTGGACAAAGAAAATCAACAAAAAAGAAAGAAGAAAGGCAATAAGAAGCGCAATTGCCGCAACACTATCAAAAGAGATTGTAGGCAAGAACCACATTGTCCCTGATAATTACCCATTCATAATAGAAAACAAGCTTGAATCACTGAAAAAAACAAAACAAGTAAGAGATGTTTTGAAAAAAATAGGACTTGAAAAAGAGCTTGAGAGAGTAGGTGAAAAAACAATAAGAAGCGGAAAAGGAAAGAAAAGGGGCAGAAAATACAAAAGCAAATCAGGGCCATTAATTATAGTTTCAAAAGACTGTGCTTTATTGAAAGCAGCAAAAAACATAGCAGGAATAAATGTAATAATGGTAAAATCACTTAATGCAAAATCATTAGCACCATCATCCAGTCCAGGGCGCTTAGCAATATGGACACAGGATGCAGTCAAGGAATTAGGAGATAAAAAATTATTCATGTAAAATGGAACCATACAAAGTTATCAAATATCCATTGTCAACAGAAAAGTCTGTTAGGCTTATGGAGTCAGAGAACAAGCTGGTCTTTACTGTAAATAGGAGTGCAACAAAACAGGATGTAAAGAAAGCTATTGAAGAAATGTTCAAGGTAAAAGTATTGAAAGTAAATTTATTGATAAATGGCAATGAAAAAAAAGCATATGTCAAGTTAAGTGATGATACACCAGCTATTGACATTGCAACACAACTAGGGTTGATGTAAAGTGGGTAAAAGGCTTATACAGCAGGCAAGGGGAAAAGGAGGCCCAACATACAGGGCACCTAGCTTCAGGTATAAGGGCAAAGCATCATACCTTCCGCATAAAGAAAAATTAAATGCAAAAATTATTGATATAATAAGATGTGCTGGGCATTCAGCGCCATTGGTTGTCTTGGAATACAGCAATAATATCAGAAACCTGATGATTGCGCCTGAAGGAATAAAAGTAGGGGATGTTGTTGAATCCGGTGAAAAAACAGCTCCGGAAAATGGCAATATGCTTTTGCTTAAAGATGTCCCTGAGGGAACATTGGTTTATAATATTGAAGGCCAGCCAGGAGATGGCGGAAAGTTTGTAAGGGCATCCGGAGCATTTGCAAGAATTACAGCAAAAATGAATGATAAGGTTGTTATTCAGCTGCCATCAAAAAAACAAAAAGAGTTTAATCCAAACTGCAGGGCAACTATTGGTGTGATTGCCGGCGGTGGAAGAAAAGAAAAACCATTTTTAAAGGCTGGAAAAAAGTTTTATGCAATGAAAGCAAAAAACAAACTATGGCCAAGCATATCCGGGACATCACAGAACTCTGTTGACCATCCATTCGGTGGCTCAAGCTCAAACCATAAAGGAAAACCAACAGTAGCACCAAAAAATGCTCCTCCAGGAAGAAATGTTGGTGCATTGCATCCAAGAAGGATGGGAAGGAAGAAGAAGTAAAATGGCAAAAAAAGAATTCACTTACAGGGGAAAAACTCTTGAAGAATTAAATAGTATGAGCATTAATGATTTTGCAGAACTTGTTCCTGCAAGGCAGAGAAGGAGCCTTAAAAGAGAGGATACACACTCACAAAAAATATTTATGAGCAAAGTAATGGAAGGCAACAACATAAAAACCAAATGCAGAGATGTAATAATTATTCCTCAGATTGTCGGAAAAAATATAAGGGTACATAATGGAAAAGAGTTTGTCTCTGTATTAATACAGCCAGAGATGATTGGTCACCTCATTGGTGAGTTTGTACAAACAAGAAAAAGAGTATCACATCATGCACCAGGGGTTGGAGCTACAAGGTCAAGTTCAAGTCTTTCAGTAAGGTAAGAAAATGTCACAATACAAATATTCAGCAACAGTGAATGAGCATAGGGCAAGGGCTGTTGGATTATTAATGCCCATATCAACAAAGCAAAGTGTTGAGATATGCAGGCTTATCAGGGGAAAAAATATTCAGAAAGCAAAGAAAATATTAACTGAAGCTAAGGATATGAAAAAACCTATTCCATATACAAGGTTTACAGAAGGAGCAGGACACAAGCATGGGATTGGTCCTGGAAAATACCCTGTAAAAGCATGCAATGAAATATTAAGATTATTGAACCTGGTTGAGGCAAATGCACAGCACAAAGGTTTAGATACATCAAGCCTTGAAATAATACATATATGCGCAAAGAAGGGACCAAAGTCATGGCATTACGGCAGGCAGAGCAGGATAGCAATGAAAAGAACTCATGTTGAAATTATTGTTGAAGAAAAAGAAATCAAAAAGAAAGAAGTTAAAAAAGAACAATCAAAGGAAATTAAAAAACAGGAAGAGAAAAAAGAAACTAAAAAAGAAGAAAAGAAGTATATTGTTAAGGAAAAACAGGAAGAAAAAGCTAAGGAAACCAAAAAACCAGCAGAGAAAGTTGGGAAAAAACCAGAAGTAAAAAAGCAGGATATTAAAACTGAACAATCACAAGAAATCAAGAAACCTGCTGAAGCAAAAGCAAAGAACAAGGTTGAAGAGAAAAAAGAACAGCCAAAAGATACCAAAAAACCAGCAGAAGAGAAAAAGGAAGGCAAACAAAAGGACAAATCACAATCAAAACAGGAACCAAAAAAAGTGTTAAAGGAAAATAAGGTTCCAACTGCTGCTGAGCTGGCAGAAAGAGCCAAATCAAAAAAAGTTCCTGCAATTAATGAACTAACAAAGAAAAAAGAAAGCAAAGTGGATAAAAAATGATTGAAAGACGAATTGTTGCACAGAAAAAGAAGGAATATCAAATCCAGGAAATGATAGCTAATAAGGTAAAGGGCTCTGGCTACAGCCATACAAAACTTCAGAGAACTCCTCTTGGAGAAAAAATAATAATCCATGCAGCAAGGCCTGGATTAATTGTCGGAAGAAAGGGCCAGAATATAATAAAACTTACAAAGGATTTAAAAAATAATTTTGAGCTTGAAAACCCGCAGATAGAAATCAATGAGATAGAAAATATAAACATTAATGCAATGGTTGTTGCCGGAAAAATTGCAGAATCATTGGAAAGATTTGGCACTGCAAGGTTCAAGGGAATTATGCATAAAACTATGGAAGAAGTAATGAATTCAGGTGCACTTGGAATTGAGATAGTAATATCAGGAAAAATACCTGGATCAAGGGCAAAATCATGGCGTGTTTATTCAGGATATTTAAAAAAATGTGGGGATATAGCAATCAATGGTGTAAGTAAAGCAAAGGTCAGGGCTGTTATCAAAACAGGTGTTGTTGGTGTTAAGGTGAGCATCATGCCTCCTGATATAAAGCTGCCAGACAATATCCAGATTTTGGAAGAAAAACAGGAAGTTATAGAAGAAATCAAAGAAGAGAAACCTGTTGAAGAAAAAGCTAAGAAAAAGGAAGAAAAGCCTAAGGCAGGTGAAGAATTAAAGAAAGAACAAGATAAAAAAACCAAACCGAAAAAAGAAAAAGTGAAGAAAGAAATCAAAAAAATTATGAAAAAGGCAGCTAAAAAAGACCAAAAAGAATCTAAAAAAACAACCAAAGAAAAAGGAGTAAAAAATGGCACTTAAGATAAAAGAAATTGAATCAATGGGCAAAAACGAATTAAAAGCTAAACTTGAGGAGCTTAAAAAAGAGCTGATTAAGCATAATGCCCAGATTGCCACAGGAACAAATCCAAAAAGTCCTGGACAGGTAAAGGTAATGAAAAAGACTATCGCGAGGATTTTAACAGTACTAAAAGTCAAAGGTGGTGAAAAAAAGCAATGAGTGAAATATGTCCAAAGTGTGGACTACCCAAAGAACTATGTGTTTGTGAAGCAATAGCCAAAGAGAGCCAGATAATAAAAGTATATGTAATAAAGAAAAAATTTGGCAAAAAATATACATTAATAGAAGGCATTGACAGCAAAGAAATTGACCTTAAAGACCTTGCAAAAAAGCTGAAAACAAAGTTTGCATGCGGAGGAACAGCAAAAGAGGGAAGGATTGAACTGCAGGGAGATCACAAACAAAGGGTTAGGGAAAATCTTGTTCAGATGGGTTTTTCAAAAGAGACAATTGATGTAAGATAATGGAATTCAATAAGAAAAAGCTTGCAAAAAGCGAGTTAATAGGCCTAGATGTAAAAATTATTAAATCAGAAAATCGCTTTAATAAAGGCATAAAAGGCAGGATCATTGACGAAACAAAAAACATGTTTGTAATTAAGACAAAAGAAACAAGAAAAAAAATAATCAAAAACCAGTGTGTTTTTGAATTTGAAGAAAAAAATATCAAAATCAATGGAAAATCATTATCAACAAGGCCGGAAGAAAGAATAAAACAAAGGTGAATGTTCATGAATATTAAAACAAAAATACCAAAAGAACAAGCTGTAACTAAAAAACAAAAGCCAGTAAAATCAAATCAGGGGTGTAATGACCCAAACTGCCCATTTCATGGCAGCCTGAAATTGAGAGGTAGAACATTTACTGAAAAGCTTGTCAGTGCCAAGGCCAATAGAACTGCAACTATTGAAATAGAGAGAAGGCATTACATACCTAAATATGAGAGGTATGAAAAAAGAAAAACAAGATTACAAGTACATAATCCGGAATGCATTAATGCAAAAGAAGGAGATATTGTTAAGGTGCAGGAATGCAGGCCAATAAGCAAAACAAAACATTTTGTAATAATTAAAAAAATAAAATGAAAGCATTAAAAGCAAGTGTAACAAAGGGATTAACTCTTGGGTCTAAAGTCCCTACATGTGATAATTCAGGAGCCAAAATCCTAAGGATATTTGGAGTGAAGAGATCCAAGACTGTAAAGGGAAGGATGCCCAGTGCAGGTGTTGGAGATCTTGTTATGGCTTCTGTAAAAAAAGGAAATCCTGATATGGCAAAGCAGGTTGTAATGGCTGTCATTGTCAGGCAGAAAAAGGAATACAGAAGACTAGATGGAACAAGAATAAAGTTTGAGGATAATGCAGCTGTGGTTTTAAAGGATGATAAGGGAAATCCTAAAGGGACTATATTCAAGGGAGCCATAGCAAAAGAGGCCTGCGAAAGATGGCCTGGTATATCAAAGCTAGCAAGAATTATTGTGTGATAATCATGAAAAAAGATTTTTCAAGTGAATGGATAAGAAGTAAGCAGCCAAGGAAGCAGCGCAAATACAGCTATAATGCTCCCCTGCATATAAAAGGCAGGTTCATGGCTGCACATCTTTCAAAAGAGTTAATGAAAAAGTACAACAGGAGAAGCATTAAGGTAAGGAAAGGAGACAAGGTAACTATACTAAGGGGCCAGTTCAGGAAAAAAACTAACAGGATAGAAAGAATTGATCTGAAAGAAACAAAAGTGTATATAGCTGGTGTTGAAATGGTAAAAAAGGATGGAACAAAAGTAATGTATCCAATACACCCATCAAACCTTGTTGTAACTGAGCTTAACCTTGATGACAAAAAAAGGTTAGCAATTGTAAACAAGTTAAAAAAAACTGATAAAATCAAGAAGGAAAAAAGTGATTAAAAATGGTTAAAAGACATTTAAAAAGATTAACAGCACCAAAATCCTGGAAAATAAAGAGAAAAGGCATAACCTTTGTTACTAGGCCAAATCCGGGTATGCACAGCAAAAAAAACAGTACTTCAATAAATGTTGTTTTAAGGGATATGCTGGGGTATACAAAAACAACAAGGGATATTAAGATGATCCTTGCAGATAAAGGGATCTTGGTTGATAAAATACAAATAAAAGACCATAGATTTTCAGTTGGTGTAATGGACCTTATAGAAATGCCTAAGATAAACAAATGCTTTAGGATTTTATTGAATAAAAAGGGTAATATTTGTCTTGTTGAAATAAAAGGTAATGAAACAAAAATTAAGCTATGCAAAATTGTTGGAAAGAGTGTTATCAAAAAAGGCAATATTCAGCTTAACCTGAATGATGGAAAGAATATGATTATGGATAAGAACAATTACAATACCGGAGACACATTGGTTGTTGAGGTTCCTGAGCAGAAAATAAAAGAACATCTGAAATTTGAGAAAAGTGCATGTGTTTATTTGTCAGGAGGAAAACACAAGGGTGAATCAGGCATTATTGATGAAGTAAAAGACAGTATGATTAAAGTCAAGCCAAAATCCGGAGAAAGCTTTGAAACATCAAAAAAATTTGCCTTTGTTATAGGCAAGGAAAAACCAATCATCACATTAAGCTAAAATGGTTTTAACAATGAACCCATCAAGAAATATAAAAATCAACAAGGTAACCCTTAATATAGGGGCTGGCAAGGACCAGGTCAAGCTAGATAAGGGAATAAAGCTCTTAAAAAGCATAACTAATGTAAGCCCTGTTAAGACAATTACCTCAAAGAGAATTCCAGGGTGGGGCCTAAGACCTGGGCTTCCTATTGGCTGCAAGGCCACATTAAGAAGAAAAAATGCTATTGAGCTGCTTAAGAGATTAGTTCAGGCAAAAGACAATAATTTAAGGGAAAGCCAGTTTGACAATAATGGAAATATTTCATTTGGAATAGAAGAATGCATTGATATTCCCGGGCTTAAGTATGATCCTGAAATAGGAATTATAGGATTAGAAGTTTGTGTGACTCTTGAAAGAAATGGATTCAGGATAAAGAGAAGGAAAATTGCAAAAAAAAAGATTCCAAAAAAACATACAATAACAAAGCAAGAGGCAATTGATTTCATGAAAAAAGAATTTAATATAAAATTAGAGGGAGATTAAATGACTGTAAGCAATTATAAAAAGGTATTCAAGCAACTGAAAGCCAAGCCTGTAAAGCTGAAAAGCTTTTTGAAGCATAGTTCACCAAAAGAAAGAACCTGCGGAATAAGCAATAAGCGCTGTGAAAGGTGCGGAAGGGCAGGAGGGCACATAAGCAAGTATGGCTTAAATTTATGCAGGCAATGCTTCAGGGAAATATCAACAAAAATAGGATTTAAAAAATACAGCTAAAGGTGTAAAAATGTTAAATGATCCACTGGCAAATGCATTATCTAATATCCTGAATAAGGAAAATGCAAAAACAAAAGAATGCTTAATTAAGCCTTCATCAAAGATAATTAAAGAAATACTCAGTATAATGAAAGACAACTATTATGTTGGAGAATTTAAAGAGATAGAAGACTCAAAAGGCAATATGTTAAGTATTAATCTGTTGAACAAGATAAACAAATGCGGCGTTATCAAGCCAAGATTTTCAGTAAAAAAAGATGGCTATGAAAAATTTGAGAAAAGATTCCTTCCTGCAAAGGGTTTTGGAATTTTGATTGTATCAACACCACTGGGGATAATGACTAATGAAGAAGCAAAGAAAAAAGGAATAGGGGGAAAGCTTTTAGCATATTGTTACTAAAGATGAAAGCAGATATAACCCAGGAAATTAATATTCCGGAAGGAATTGAAATAAGCAAAGAAGCCCATTTAATTAAAGTAAAAGGCCCTATGGGAGAAGTAAGCAAAAAGCTTGCTGGCGCAAGGATTTATATAGAGTTAGATAAAAACTCAGTAAAAATAATCTCAAAAAAGGCATCAAAAAGAGAGAAAAAATTAATTTATACTTTTAAGGCACACATAAACAACATGATAAAGGGCGTAACAGAGCCATTTGTATATAAGCTAAAGATATGTCCTGGACATTTTCCAATGAATGTATTGATGGATAAGGATATTTTTACCATAAAAAATTTTTTTGGAGAGAAAACTCCAAGGAAGCTTAAGATAAACCCAGATGTTAAGGTAAAGATTGATGGCAAGGATGTATATGTTGAGGGAATTGACAAAGAGCTTACTGCGCAGACAGCAGCAAGCATTGAAACGCTTACAAAAATAAAAAACAGGGACAGGAGGATATTCCAGGATGGGATATACATTGTCTCAAAAGCAGGAAAAGAAATTAAGTGATTATCATGAAAAAGCTAAAATTCACAAGGCAGGATGCACATAAGAAAGTAAGGTTAGGAAATAAGTGGAGAAAGCCAAAAGGACTTCATTCCAAGATGAGGCTTAGTAAAAAGGGCTATAACAAGAGTGTTTCAATTGGTTATGGAAGCCCTAAAAACACAAGAGGATTGGACAAAGCAGGTCTTAAATTAATAATTATTAAATCATTAAAAGATCTTGAAAAGATTAATGTTAAGAAAGAATGCGTTGCTGTTGCAAAGACAATCGGCCTTAGGAAAAAGGTTGAGATTTTAAAGCAGGCAGTTAAAAAAAGCATTAATATTGTTAATGTTAAGGATATTGATAAATTCCTGAAAGATGTTGAGGAAAAAATTAAGAAAAGCAAAGAAGAAAAAGAAAAACTCAAAAAGAAAAAAGATCTTAGGAAGAAGGAAAAGGAGAAAGAAGCTGAAAAGAAAACAATAGAAGAAAAAGTTGAGAAAACAGACGAAGAAAAGAAAGAAGAAGAGAAAAAGGAAAAGGATAAGGTACTGACAAAAGGAACTGAATAAAAATGAAGCTTAAAACCCAAAAAAGGCTTGCTGCCGATTTATTGAAATGCTCAAAGAAAAGAGTTTCTTTTGATACTGAAAGGCTTGATGAAATAAAGGAGTCAATAACAAAAAGGGATATTGTTGGCTTGATTAAGGATAAAGCTATCAAAAAGAAGCAGGCTAAAGGCATTTCAAGAGTAAGGGCAAATAAGATTAAGAGGCAAAGAACAAAGGGAAGAAAAAAAGGCCCTGGCTCAAAAAAAGGAACACATAATGCAAGGCTGCCAAAAAAACAGGCATGGATGAACAAAGTCAGGGTTCAAAGAAAATTCATTAAAGAGCTGAAGGACAAGAAAATAATAACCACAAAATCATATCGTATGCTTTATTCAAAAACAAGCGGCGGTTTCTTCAGAAGCAGGAAGCATATAAAAATATACATGAAAGAAAACGATTTAACAAGGGAAAATGGTAAAAGCTAAGATTCAGATAGTGCAGTTCAGGAGAAAAAGAGAAAGAAAAACTAATTATAAAAAGAGAATTAGTTTTCTTACTTCAGGAAAGCCAAGAGTTGTTATCAGAAAATCACTATGCAATATTAACATCCAGATTATTGAATACAAGCCTGAAGGGGATAATGTGCTTGCATCAGCAAATTCAAAAGATCTTGTAAAATTTGGATATACTCTCAACAGGGGTAATATTCCTGCTGCTTACTTAACAGGACTTTTGCTTGGACAGAAAGCAAAGAAAAAAGCAGTAAAAGAAGCAATAGTTGATACCGGCTTAAATACTCATGTCAAGGGCTCAAGAATCTATGCTGCTTTGAAGGGAATTGTTGATTCTGGCATGAAAGTGCCGTGCTCAGAAGATATCTTTCCTCCTGAGGAAAGGATTAGTGGGGCCCATATTTCAAATTATGCAGAAAAACTAAAAAAAGAAAACAAAGAAAAATATGAAAAGCAGTTTTCAGTTTATATTAAAAAGAATGCTGAAGATGTAAAAAAACAGTTTAATGATGTAAAAGACAAGATTATGAAGGTATAAAAATGTATGATAATAAAAAAAGAAAGAGAAATAATAATAATAGGCCAAGAAGATCTCCTAAGGAGCCTGTTTTTGATAAGGAAGCCTGGAATCCAAAAACAACTATTGGAAAGAAAGTAAAGTCAGGCGAAATAACTAAAATTGATGAAATCCTTGACAATGGATTAAAAATACTTGAACCAGAGATAATTGATGCATTATTGCCAAACCTAAAAACAGAATTACTGCTTATAGGCCAGTCAAAGGGAAAGTTTGGCGGCGGCCAGAGAAGAGTTTTCAGGCAGACCCAAAAGAAAACAAGCGAGGGAAATAAGCCAAATTTTGCAGCATATGCTGTTATTGGCAATGGAAATGGCTATGTTGGAATAGGTTATGGCAAAAGCAGGGAAACTGTTCCTGCAAGGGAAAAAGCCCTAAGGAATGCAAAGCTTAGCATTATAAAAATCAAAAGAGGATGCGGCTCATGGCAGTGCAGCTGTGGGGAGCCACATTCTATTCCATTTAGCGTAGAGTCTAAGTGCGGCTCATCTATAATGAAAATAATGCCTGCTCCTAAAGGAAAAGGCCTTTGCATTGAAAAAGAATGCCAGAAAATTCTTGAGATTGCCGGAATTAAAGATGTATGGTCAAAAACAAAGGGACAGACAAAAGTCAAAACAAATCTTGTAATGGCATGCTTTGATGCTTTGAAGCAGCTTAGCTCAACAAGAGTTCAGCATAGGTATTACAAAAACCTTGGTATTGTTGAAGGAGCAATCGAGAAACAAGAGCCTGAAACTGAAGAAGAAACAATGGTTGATACTATAAAGAAAAAAGTCAAAAAAGATGAAGTCAAGGAAAAAGCAAAGCCAAAGGAAGAAACAAAAAGTGATGCTCCTAAAAAAGAAGCTGAAGAAGAAACAATGATGGAGATTATGAAGAAAAAAGTCAGGAAACAGGAAGCTAAGGAAACAGCAAAAGCTCCTAAAAAAGAAGTTGATGTAAAGAAAAAGGAAGAAAAAAATGAGTGAAGAAAAACCTGTAAAGAAAAGTGAATCCAAATTGGCTATCATAAGGATAAGAGGCATAACCGGAATAGAGAAAGGCATAAAAGACACTCTTAACATGCTCTGCCTTTATCATAATAATTATTGTGTTGTTGTTAGTGATAAACTTCTTGGAATGATAAAAAAAGCAAAAGATTATGTAACCTGGGGAGAAATAGATGATGAAACATATAAGCTCCTTGTTGAAAAGAGGGGAGAGGAATACAAGGGAAGACTGACTGACACCAAGAAAAAGATTAACTACAAAAAGTTTATAATTGTAAATAATAAAAAATACAATAAGTATTTCAGGTTAAGTCCTCCAAGAGGCGGCTTTGAAAGAAAAGGCATAAAAGTTCCATTCAGAAAAGGTGGGGCCTTAGGCTATAGAAAGGAAAAAATCAATGATTTAATAAAAAAGATGGTTTAAATGGCTGATATTAACTCAATTAAGGAATTTGTAAGAGAAAATTTAGATGAATTGAATTATATGCATACTAAAAAAGTTGTTAAAATAGCTTTGGCTTTAGCAGAAAAAGAAGGAGCAAATAAAGAAATCGTAGAGATTGCAGCCTGGCTTCATGACATAGGAAAATCAGATAAGGATAGTACAGCTATAAATCATCATAGTTTGGGTGTTAAAATTGCAGAAGATTTACTAAAGAAAAAAGGAACAAATCCAGAACAAATCAAAGAAATATGTTATATTATTGAAACTCACATGGGACCACCATGCAAATTTTGGTCATCAGAATTAAAAAAAGTTGGAAGAACATTTGATTTTCCTCGGCCAGATACAAAAGAATCAAAAATTATTTATGATGCAGATATGATTGATTTATGCTCTCCTTTTGGTATTGCAAAAATTATTCATCTAGGAGCAAGGCGTGGAAAAGATTTTCTTGAATCTATTGAAAGTGCTAAAGATACAGCTTTTGCTGCTTACAATGATTTACAAACCAAAAGTGGAAAAGAATTAGGAGAAAGATATTTTAAGGTTAGTAAAGAATTTTTTGAAATAATTGAAGGAAAATAAGATGACAACCTACAAGATAAGAAAAAACAGAAAGATGAGGGGTTCTAAGACACATGGCTGGGGCTCTATGAAAAAGCATAGGGGTGCTGGCTCTAGGGGTGGTCGAGGAATGGCCGGAACTGGAAAGCGCGGCGATGCAAAAAAGCCAAGCATCTGGAAAGATAAAAAGTATTTTGGAAAGCATGGCTTCAAAAGGCCAAAGAAAACAACAATTAAAATAAAGGCAATAAACCTCAAAACAATTGAGCAAAACCTTGAATCACTTTTATCAAAGAAACTTATTGAAAAGAAAAATGATTCTTATGTTATTGATTTAAAGAAACTTGGCTTTAACAAGCTTTTAAGCACAGGAAAGGTTACAAAAAAGTTTAATATAAAATGCGAGTATGCATCCACAAAAGCTGTTGACAAGATTAAAAAAGCTGGCGGCAATATAACTTTAAAAGAAGAAAAACCAGAAGTAAAAAAGCAGGATATTAAAACTGAACAATCACAAGAAATCAAGAAACCAGCTGTTGAAACAACAGAAAAAGCTAAAGAAAAGCCTGAAGAAGAAAAAACACCTTCTGCTGTTGAAACACTTGATAAAGCTGAAATTAAAAAATAAAAACCTTCAAAATGTCAGTTATTGATAATATCATAGAAAATCTGCCAGAAGTATCTGGCCCAACACAAAAAAGGCTTGCTTTTAAAGAGAAACTAAAGTGGACAGGCATTGTTCTTGTATTGTTCTTTATTCTTGGTATGATACCTTTGTTTGGCCTTGGCCAGAATGCCCTGGCACAGTTTGAATACTTATCAACAGTTCTTGCTGCAAAATTTGGCTCTTTAATATCACTTGGTATTGGTCCAATTGTAACTGCATCTATTATTCTGCAATTATTGAATGGTTCTGGTATTTTAAAAATGGACTTAACAACACATGAAGGAAAGAAAAGATTCCAGGGAATACAAAAAATGCTGGCAATTATTATTATTTTTGCTGAAGCATGTATTTTTGTTTTCATGGGAGGCTTGGCTCCCGCGGCAGAGTTTATTGGAACAGCAGCTTACCTTCAATTAAAACTAATTTTAGTATTCCAGTTATTCCTTGGCGGGATGATAATTCTGTTTATGGATGAGGTTGTTAGCAAATGGGGCTTTGGCTCTGGGATATCTTTATTTATAGCAGCAGGAGTAAGCCAGAGCATATTTATAAGGGCATTATCACCACTACCTTCACCAAGTCTTCCGGGAATAGCAACAGGTGCTATCCCTTCACTATTCCAGTTCCTGGCAGCAGGTAATCCAATGGATGCCGGCTTAAAGATTGCAGCAATTCTTGCAACAGTAATTGTTTTTGCAATTGCAGTTTATGCACAGGCAATGAAGATAGAAATTCCATTAAGCTTTGGCAGGGTCAGGGGTTATGGAATGAGATGGCCTTTGTCATTTATTTATACAGGAGTTATTCCTGTTATTCTTGTTTCTGCTTTAATGGCTAATGTACAATTGTGGGCGCGTTTGCTGCAAAACTGGGGCCATCCCATTCTTGGAACCTTTGTTAACAATGTCCCTCATTCAGGGATTATTACATGGTTTTCCTCGCCAAACATAATAAGCAAAATAATACAAGGGAATGTTGTTTCTGCTGATTTTGCACATGCCCTTGTTTACATGCTTTTCATGATTTTAGGTTGTGTTGTATTTTCAATGTTCTGGGTCCAGACATCAGGCATGGATGCAAGAAGCCAGGCAAAGCAGATAATGGCTTCAGGACTGCAAATACCCGGATTCAGGAAAGACCAGAGAATCTTAGAGCATTTATTGAACAGATATATTCATCCATTAACAATAATGGGAGCAATTGTAATAGGATTTTTAGCTTCAATAGCTGACTTAACTGGCGCCTTAACCAGTGGAACAGGAATATTGCTGGCAGTTATGATCATCTACAAACTCTATGAGGAAATATCAAAGCAGCATATGATGGATATGAATCCAATGATGAGAAAATTCATGGGGGGCTTATAAAATGTTTGAAGCAATAGTTAATCCAATACTTTCACCTCTTCTTAAGTTAAATCCATTATTTGGAATTATTATAATCTCTTTTATCTTAACATTATTGATAACACTTATTCATAAGCTTGTAACCAATCAGGATGTTATGAAAGGGCTTAAGAAAGACATGAAGGATCACCAGGATGAGATGAAAAAGCATAGAGATGATCCAAAAAAAGTCATGGAAATTCAGAAGAAAGTCATGGAAAAAAACATGGAATTTATGAAGCATTCTTTTAAGCCAATGATATTCACATTTCTCCCAATAATAATTATCTTTGGCTGGCTTAATGCTAATATGGCATACTATCCAATAATGCCTGACCAAGAGTTTGATGTAAGGCTGACTTTTGACATGGAAGGTTTAGGGAGGAATATCAGCCTTGTTTCTGTTATTCCTGAAGACCAGCTTGAAATTATTAATGGCGCAACACAGACTGTGGAACAGAACAAAACAAAAAAGTTTCTTGGTGAAAAATGGGTTGGTGTGGCAAACTGGAAGTTAAAAGGGCCAGAAGGGATTTATACATTGGTTTATTCATTTGAGGGTGATGCCAGGGCATATGAAAAGGATTTGATTATAAGTGAAGAAAGAAAATATGCCATTCCTGAGAAAAGGATAAATGATGATAGTTCATTAAACTCAATTAAAATAGGGAATGAGCCAATAAAGCCATTGTTCGGCCTTGGATGGATATGGGCGTATATAATATTCTCAATGATATTCAGCATGACAATAAGAAAGGTTCTGAAGGTGGCCTGATTCCTTGCAAAAGCTTTTTAAATAAGCTGTTTTACCCTTTACTGAGGTTAATAAAATGCCAGAAGGTAGATATAAATCAAGATCATTGAGGAGAGTTTACACAAAGCTCCCCGGAAGCAAGGTTGTAGTGCATTATAAGAAGAGGAAGCCCTCTAAGGCAGTATGTGCTCAGTGTGGAGCTTTGTTAAAGGGTGTTCCAAGGGAGAGGCCATACAAGATGCAGAACATGGCCAAGACAAAGAAAAGGCCTTCCAGGCCATATGGCGGATTTTTATGCTCTAAGTGCATGAGAGCAAAGCTCAAAGAAAAAATAAGTAAACCAGGTAAAAATGTTTAAAATAGGAAGATTATGCTTGAAAATAGCAGGAAGGGATGCTGGACTGAAATGCCTTGTTGTTGAGGTAATTGATGATAATTATGTTCTTATAGATGGCCAGACAAGAAGGAGAAAGTGCAATATAAAGCACTTAGAGCCTTTGGATAAGGTTTTGAAAGTTAAGAAAGGGGTTTCTCATAGTGATGTTCTTAAAGAGCTCAGGAAAGAGGGTGTTGAGGTAAAGGAAAAAATAAAGAGAAAAAAGAAAGCAATGCCTAAAATAGAGGAAAAGCCAAAGGCCAAGGAAACAGTGAAAAAACAGGAAATTCCTAAGCCAAAAAAACAAGAAAAACCTGAATTAAAAAAAGAAATTCCTGCTGCAAAACCAAAAAAAGCTGATAAAAAGACCAAAGCCAAGCCAAAGAAAACATCAGCAAAGAAAGCAGAGAAAAAAACAGTAAAAAAGGCCAAGCCAGTAAAAGCAAAGAAAACAGTAAAAAAACCAAAGAAATAATAATAATTCTATTAATAAGTGTTAAATGCAATTTGCCCCCTCGCTAATTAAAAAATAGGAAGTGCCCGAGTCCTTTGGACATATAGTCTTTTACTTCATAAAAGAAATTTTAATAAGAAAGAAAAAATCAGAAGCTTACACCAGTTACACTAAATAGTTTTTCAACTGCTTCTGGTGTATGTTTATACACTATATTAGTAATCAATTCATCAAATTCTTTTGCATCATTTGCATCAAAATCAGTTGTACTACAATTGAAAGTTGGATCATCAGCAGTTGTTTTTCTCATAGCTTCCATTGGATTTCTACCAGAAACTAAATAGGCTTCTAATCCTGGATTTTTTTGTTTATATTTTAGCGCTTGCGGATTAGAACCTATTAATTTTAGAACTTGGAATTTATCTGTATGCTTTCCACTAACTGCTTCTGCCATTGCTTCATAATCATCTATAGTGCAAAAAACCTTTTTAACAAGATATAGACCAGAACCTTCATCTCTTGATATTTTTCCAAACTGTTCTGACATAACTTCTCTAATATAATCAGTTGCAACATCTGAACTCTGTGGTGCAACCCATTGTCCAAGAACATAAGCTTCTGATAATCCAACGTCTCTTAGCGCTTCATCTAATGGTTTATCCTCAACTACTGCTCCGATTATACCTGCTAATAAATTTGGCATTGTGAAATATTCTTCTTCTGACATTTTTATTACCACTATTTTAACCTAAGATAATTGTTTTTTTTCTCAGGTGCTTTTCAATATTTATTTTATAATTCCATCAGCTTCAATAGAACCAATTTGGGAGATAACAGTTCCTCTTGTTAAATCTAAATAAGAAATCTTTCCACTTGGTAATTGTTCAAAATTTAAATCCTGGATTTTATCTCCAATTCTATAACTGGTAGGACCAGGATTGACTAATTTGTATATTTCGCCATTGTTACCTTTTATTCTAATATTTTCAATCTCAAAGTTAGCCCCTCCATACCCTCCACTATAAATAGCAAAAGAATCTTCATCAATGTCTATAATTTCTCCAGATATTTTTTTAGTTTGATATGGTTGTTTAGTGTAAACAGAAACAGATTTATCAGGTATTTTTCCAGATGTTTTATCAGTTATTTCTCCAGATGTTTTTTTAGTTTGATATTGTTGTTGTGTGTCATCAAAAACATATCTAGAAGCTTCTTCACTTTTTTTTCCACACCCACATAAACCAATTGCCAAAGTTAATACAATCACTCCTAGTGTTTTACTTTTCATAATCTAGAGAATATAACTAATCTTTTTAAATCTTTCGTTTCTGTAACTACTTTAAAATTAATAATTAATTGCACCATCATAAAAACTCTCCTTCTGAGTTCGTCGGAGCGTTGCACTCCCAGGTTAAATCCCTAGTGGAGCATAACAGGATATGATGTTAGTTTCAATTAGAACTTGCCACTTAATGATTCATATCAAAAATACTTGGTCCATCCAGATTATATCTGAGAATATATTCTCTTCCGTTTAGCACACGTTAACCAATAACTAACTTCCTTTTTAAACACATCAATTCGCTCTCTGAGCTTATATTCATCATAAAATAACCCAGTATCATAAAGAACTAAATCATATTCAACAGGATTCATTGGATCTTTTGTAGAATTT
The DNA here is from genome assembly GCA_017610275.1 of Candidatus Woesearchaeota archaeon. Taxonomy (GTDB): domain Archaea; phylum Nanobdellota; class Nanobdellia; order Woesearchaeales; family CG1-02-33-12; genus CG1-02-33-12. The sequence continues at coordinate 826 of JAFCCI010000017.1, read as the reverse complement.
AGGCCTTCCATCATTTCATCTCCCCTGACAACATAATTAACTTCATGCCCATCCTGCTTAAGCCTTGCAACTAAGTCATCATGTATATGGCTGGGTTCCCCCTTTCTTTTTCCTGCGGCCCGCCAAACAATATATTTGCCATACAATATATACCATTACTATGAATTTTATATAAGTTTTGTTTTTACATTGTCTAATTTTTAGCTTTTTACTTATATATTTTTAGATAGTTATTCCAAAACAATTATTATATGGTTTCTAAATATTTATAAAACCAAGGCCTAATTATTCTTATGATGTTTTATGGAAAGTCCATTAGAAGTTAAATTATCTGGGTTTAATGTTGATATTGACGGCTTAAAAGAGGCAGAATACATTCTTGAAAAAGAGGATTTCTCAGAAAGAGAAAGGAATGAAATATTGCATACACTTAGAAACTTAACACCTGAAACAATATCAGCATCAGCAGCAAGAATCTCAAGGGATCCAAGGCCAATAAATGAACTAAGAAAAGACGCAAGAATAGATATAGAAAATGCAAGAGAATCAAACAAGGCAATAATATTTGCTATGGGTCACAAGTCAATTGCAGAACACGCATTTTTTAACTTTGATATTATGGGTGTCTCAAGAAGGGCTGTTGAAGAGCTTGAAAGGCCAAGGCTGCAGTCATATACTGAAAAATCACAGCGATATATAAAAATGGAAGGGAATTTTGTGATTCCAAAAGAAATCCAGGCATCTTTTCTTGAATCAAAATTCATAGAGCTGATTGAGCTACAAAATAATTTTTATGACCATAACCTGCAAAAGATTACTGGCTGGC
>JAFCCI010000016.1 GCA_017610275.1 Candidatus Woesearchaeota archaeon | reverse complement strand
TGATTGTTTTGAGAGGGATCTTGAAATAGCAAGATTTTGGAAAGATTTTAAAAAAGAAAAATCGGAGTGCTGCCCAACATTTACTCCTAAACAACTTGAGGTTATGATATCAGAGACAAAACCAAAGAAAATTGGCATATGGGGATACAACTGGGACTATGATAATTATGGAAATGGCAAGAAATTCATAGAAAATGTTATATTTAAGTGTCTCGCAGGCCAGAAATAATCAGGCTTTTTCCAGTCATTTCTTTTGGCTTTTTTATCTTTAAAATATCAAGCATTGTTGGGGCTATATCTGCAAGAATTCCATTTCTTAGTTTTGTTTTTTTCTTTTGCCCTGAAACTATTATGAAAGGAACCTTGTTTGTTGTATGTGAGGTTTTTCTCTTTCCAGTCATTTCCTCACAGTTTCCATGGTCTGCCGTTATTAATACAGTTCCTTTCAGCTTCTGAACCTCTCTTACAACATCACCAACACACTCATCAGTTGTTTCTACAGCTCTTATTGCTGCCTTAAGAACTCCAGTATGGCCAACCATGTCAGGATTTGTAAAATTAATTATTATAACATCATATTTTTTTGACCTAACATTTTTAATAACATCATTCCTTATCTTATAAGCACTCATCTCTGGCTTTAAGTCATATGTGGCCACTTTTGGGCTTGGAATTATTATCCTGTCTTCTTTTCTGTTTGGCTTTTCAATCCCGCTGTTAAAGAAAAATGTAACATGAGCATATTTCTCTGTCTCTGCAATCCTTAGCTGCCTTAAGCCATTTTTGGATAAAACCTGGCCAAGATTGTTTTTTATTTTAGGCGGTGGAAATACAACAGGTGCTTTTATTTTTTTGTCATACTCACACATGCACACAAGGTTAAATGTTGATTTTGTTTTGAAAAACTTAAACTTCTTATCTGTGAATGCATGGCATATCTCTCTTGCCCGGTCTGACCTGAAGTTAAAGAAAATTATAGGATCATTTTTATTCATTCCCTTATAGCCATCAATTATAGTTGGTTTGATAAACTCGTCTGTTTCTTTTCTTTTAAGAGCATTGTTAAATGCGTTAAGAGCTGAATCAGCCTTGAAACCATTAGCATTAACAATTGCACTATATGCTTTTTTTATCCGTGCCCATGATTTGTTTCTATCCATCGCGTAATACCTTCCACTAATAGTTGCTATTTTTCCTACCTTTAGTTTTGACATCTCTTTTTCAAGTGCTTGGATATACTTTTTTGCAGTTCCGGGTAAGGTATCTCTTCCGTCTGTTATTACATGGACACAAATATCTTTTACCCCATTGTTCTTTGCCATTTTTAACAAAGCGAATAAATGGCTTATATGAGAATGAACCCCTGCATCACTCAAAAGCCCAATGAGATGAAGGCATGATTTCTTTTTTTTGGAATTATTTAAGGCATTTAACAAAACTTTATTCTTAAAGAACGATTTGTCTTTTATTGCCTTATTTATTCTTGTCAGCTCTTGATAGACAACTCTACCAGCCCCAATATTAAGGTGGCCAACCTCACTATTTCCAATGAATCCAGAGGGCAAGCCAACATATTCACCATAGGGAAATAATGTGGAATGAGGATAATTTTTTAATAAAAAATTATAATTAGGGGTTTTTGCATTCAGTATAGCATTGCCTTTTTTTTCTTTTCTTATTCCCCATCCATCCATAATAATGAGAACTAACGGTTTTTCCATCTTGCATAAGCCCTTTTTCCAAGTTGTTCTTCAATCCTCAGTAATTGGTTGTATTTGCATGTTCTCTCTCCCCTGCACGGCGCTCCAAGCTTTATCTGGCTGCATCCTAAACCGGTAGCTAAATCAGCTATGAAACTATCCTCTGTTTCTCCGGAGCGGTGTGAGACCATTACATTCCATCCGCTTTTGAATGCAAGATTTGCAGCATCTATTGCCTCTGTCACAGTTCCGATTTGGTTTGGCTTTAATAAAAGAGCATTGCATAATTCAAGGTCAACTGCTTTTCTTATTCTTTCAGAATTTGTTACCAGTAAATCATCTCCGACTATCTGGATTTTTGAGCCTATTTTTCTTGTAAGTTCTGCATATGAATCAAAATCATCCTGGTCAAATGGATCTTCTATTGAGATTATTGGATATTTTTTTACAAGACCTATGTAATAATCTACCATTTCTTGCCCTGTAAGATTTTTTTCAATTACATATTTTTTATTCTTATAAAATTCGCTTGCAGCAGGGTCAAGAGCTATCTTCACATTGCTTTCATGACCTGATTCTTCAATAGCTTTTGTTATTAAGTCAAGGGCTTCAAATGCATTATTTATTTTAGGAGAAAAACCGCCCTCATCACCAACACAACTCATGCCATATTTTTTTGAGATAATTCCTTTTAAGATATGATATGTCTCTGAGATTATCATTGTGGCTTCTGAAAAGCTTTTCAAGCCAACAGGAACAATCATAAACTCCTGCATTTTGAGCTTGTTATCAGCATGCCTTCCGCCATTAATAACATTGCAGAAAGGAATAGGTATTAGTGGTTTTCTGCCTGAGATTTCAGCTATGTACTGGTAAAGTGGCTTTTTTTTCAATAAAGCTCCTGCCCTTAAACACACCATGCTTGCAGCAAGCATTGCATTAGCCCCAAGATTTGTCTTGTTTTTTGTTCCATCCAACTTAATTATTTTTTCATCAATCTCTTTTTGTTTTGTAAGGCTTATCCCCTTCAATGAATCAGAAATCCTGCTTACATTTTTAACTGCTTTCAGAACACCTTTGCCATTATATCTTTTATCTTTGTCCCTTAATTCTAATGCCTCATATTTCCCTGTTGAAGCACCTGAGGCAACAATAGCTCTTATGGTATGATTATCCAAAACTATCCCAGCTTCAACTGTTGGATTACCTCTTGAATCAAGAACTTCTCTTGCTTTTATACAGGCATTTTGAACCATAATAAACCTCTTTTTAAAGAATTATATTTAATACTATAAATAATTTATCCTATATAGCTCAGGTCAAACTTATTTTTTATCTTTTTCAATGCAGTCTGTTTTGAAACATCTGTAAGCCCTTTTGTTATTTTTATCATCTCCAGCTCTGCTTCATCTATCTCTTTTTCAAGCTTTTTAATATCAACCTTTAGCTCTAATTTCTTGTCTAATATCTTAATTATTTCTCTTGCTCCCTTTATGCCTAAATAAAGTGGATGTCCAAGGGTTTCAGCCAGGAAGGATATTGCTTTTATATCCCTTTTTTCTGCCATTCCTAACAAGAGACCTGAAACACCAATTATTGGACCAACAACACCATAAAGCTTGTCATCAAGTTTTATTCCCTTCTTGTATTTTTTTATAATTTCTTTTGAGTTGCCAGTGCAGTATATTTTTGGTTTTTTTGGAGCAGCTGCCAAGCCTATTCCACCAAGGGTTATTATTTCTTTTCCCTTAAATTTTTCAAAAATATCAAGAATCATCTCAGCAAATTCATGAGATGCAACCTCATCAGTTGGCTGGATATCGCCTGCAAGCAGCAGCAGATCATTTCTTTTATCTTTAAACTGTTTGTAATAAAGGCTTATTTGAGGCAGGCTTACAAGATTTTTTTCATTTACAAAAACAGAATGAGGGAATGTATAAGAAAATATATCATAAATCTTTTTTGCCTTTAGCTCATCAATTATAAAATCAACAGCCACCTTTCCAACATTGCCTATTCCCGGCAGGCCTTCTATTAAAATTGGCTTTTTCAGCTTAGGCATTTTTTTAACTGTTTTTGTTATCTCCCATGTCATTTTAGTAGGGATGTTGCAATAATTTATATAACTTATGTTTTATGAAATTAAAGATAGAAAAATATAAATAATCATTAAATCTTTATAAAAAAATGGGGAAGATTTTTGTCAATCCAGAAGATGTAAGAGATGATTCTTTTGAGCTTACTAGGAAGCTTCTCGAAACAGGCTTTATTCCAACAATAGTATATGCCTCAATGAGGGGAGGATCTAACGTAGCTAATCCTATGAGTGAGTACTTCAAATATCTTGGTCTTGAAGTAAGATATGGAACAGTTATTGTAAGCTCATACCTTAAAGAGTGGATACGTAAAAAGAAAGTTAATATAGAGGGATGGACACCACCCCTCTCAGACATAGAACCTAATGAAAAAATAGTTATTGCAGAAGATATGTTTGACACAGGCAAAACAATTAGTGCAATTGTAAATGAAATTTTGAGCGAAACAAAAGTAAAAAGAGACCAGATAAGAATTGTTGTCAGGGATTATAAGTTTTTCACATATAAGAAGCAACAGCCAAAGATAAAGCCAGATCTCTATGCAGTCAAGTATATTATAAATTCTCCTCCTAAAAAGGTATGGATACATTACGACAGTCATGAACTTGTTGGACTAAAAAAGAAGAAAATTATAAAACATTATGGCCCTGATGTTGCAAAATCAATTGAACTTGATATTTCAAAAATCAAGAAAAGTTGTGATAAAAAAACATATGAAAAGGTCAAGTCAAGGCTTCTTGAACAAGGTTTTAATATTTAATCATAATAATCCTTTTTTAGTAAGGTTACCTTTCTTTACTTCTCGCCTGTATTTGCCATATTTGTCTTCAGGAGTGTATTTTGCTGGTTTAGGAGTAACTGCTTTGCCGCCACATTTGCATTTTTCTTTTAATGTATAAGAACAACACGAACTGCACTTAAGTATATGCTTCATTTTTCCTCTCTCTCAAAAGAGGCTTCTGCATGATTCTTTTCAGCATAGTTGATTATTGCTTCAGTGGAGTCTTTAAGCATTTTTTCAGCTGTTTTGTAATCAGATGCTTTTACTTTTATGTTATATCTTCCGCCACCAACATATAATATCTTGATGTTTTTGTTCATTCCCTTTTTAAGAGTCTCTTTTATAATTTCAACACCATCAGGAGCATAACTTACTAGTTTAATATTACCCTTAATACTAACCTCAACAGGTTTAATCTTCTGGTCAATAATCTCTTTGAGTTCTTTAGACAATTCCTTAGATATATCTATTTCTTCCAGTGTAACCTTTTTTTCAGCTACATCCTCAAAACAAGGATATATTAAATCATATTTTTTTAGTATTTTATCACTAACTTCCCTGTATACATCTTTTATATCTTTTTTGAGCTTTTTTGCAGCAAATTCAATAATTTTTTCTGCTTTCTGCTCTTTCTTGATTTCATTTACCTTGGCTCTTCTTTGCCCTTCATTAACCCTTCTCAATGATAAATCAATATATCCTCTTTCCTTGTCTATTCTCAATACCTTACATATAATAACCTTGCCTTCCTTAACATAGTCATTTATATTTCTTATCCTTCCGGGAGAGACCTCTGATATATGTATCATTCCACTATGATTATATTCATTCAGGTTGGCAAATACAGAATTATACCTTACACTAGTAACTGTACATAAAACAATCTCAGATTCCTCTGGGTATCCTTGTTTTTTTAATAACATTTTAGTTTATTCAAGAACCTCTAATATTCTTGACTTTATCCTTGCTTTTCCGCCTACTGGCTCTGCTAATACCTTTCCGCAGACAAGGCATTTTACAGTTGAGGATGATTTTCCAAATATTATCTGCTCATTTTTGCACTTTGGGCACCTTACTTTAATAAACTTTGATTTTGGTTCTTTAATTTTTAACATATAACATCACCTTGATAATTTGATGAAAGAAATTGCTGATAATATATAAATCTTGTTAAAACATATAAGAATTTATACAAATTCAACTCTTTTTGTCCTAATGCCCTGCTTTTGAGTATGGATTTTTTTGCATTCCATGCATTGGTATCTTAAGTCAGTCTTCTTTGTAGTTTTCTTGCCAGTCATCTTAAACTTTGAAATAGCTGGTTTTGAATACCTTCCAAGGCTGCCTGTTCCACGGGCAAGGCCTCTTTTTCTTGCCCTGTATTTAGAGCCTTTCTTAAGAGAGCTTGGGTTTTTCCTTTTTGTTTGTGTAACCTTATGCTCAGTATGCTTTCTGCAATATGGGCAGTATCTTTTGGTTGTTTTTGGAATTTTCATCTTAAAATACCTGTTTAATATTTGTAGGAAAAGCAGGTTATATTTAAATCTTTATTTTTTTATTTCCTCGGCCCTGCCTTTCTTTATTAGAATATCAGCTATCTCTTCCGACAGGTTAGCTGTGTCATCCTCTTCAAATGGGCCATAAACCTCTAAATGCCTGCCAACAAACTTGGGGACAGAATGAATAAACCTAATTAATTTTGTTTTTTCCTGTTCTTCTGCAGCTTCTTTAATTTCAGGTTCTGTTTCTTCTGCAGTTTCCAGCTTTTTTGGTTCAGTTAGTTCTGGCTCTTTTTTTTCCTGTTTTGGTTCCATAAACCCTGGTTCAGTTACTAATCTCAGCAGAACTTTTTTTTTGAACCTGTACAATAGTTCAACTAATTCATCAAACATCTCTCTCTCTTCATTAAGCAGTGCAGAATAATCAGTTATGTCAGATGATGTTTTTGATTTAATTATAGCTATTTCGACTATCTTTTGCTGTCTTCTCTCAAAAAGGCCTTTCAGCATGCTGTTTATGTTCTCAATCTGCTTTGCAGTCTTTTCTTTTTCAGCTGTTGCAGACATGCCTATCTTCATCTGCTGGTCTTTAAGAATAGCATGTTTTTCCTTGATATAGCTATTTGCATCCTCAAAAAAAGTTTCACTTAACTTTTGCAGCTCTGCCCTGTTTTTCTCTCTTCTAAGCAAGTCAAAAAGAGTTTCATAAGTAATATTTATTTCCTTTTCTGCCATATCCCCCACTGAAATATATAAGTAACTAAAACTATTTAAAGTTTTGGAAAAACACAATTAAAATGGCAGAGCTAAATTTTAAGACCCTCTCATTTAAGCAAGAGGGCAATAAAATAAGGGTTAATTTCCTTAAAATCTTCTACTTTTATATAAATAACGAGCTATTGATTAAAATAGGAGACTTCAAGATAAAGGATAATTCTATTATCTTTGAAAAAACACCTGAAAAGAGAGCTGGAAGAAAATTTAATAGCCTACTGGCTGAAGGATTTAAAGACCTTAAAAACACAATATCTGGCAAGAAAACAGTATATATTCATAAAAATTCTGGAATTCCGTTGATAGGTTCCAATAGTTTTGGAATTGTTGATAGAAACACATCAATTATTGATGTGAGACCTATTACAAGCTGTAACTTAAACTGCATATTTTGTTCTGTTGATGCAGGAATATCAAGCAAAAACCAGGTTGATTTTGTTGTTGAAAGAGAATATCTCATTGAAGAATTTAGGAAATTAGTTGAATTTAAAGGATGCGATGTCGAAGTGCATCTTGGGTCACAAGGTGAACCATTGCTTTATGCAGAGATTGTAGAACTAATTCAAGACATGGCATCAATAGAAAAAGTTAAGACAATATCTATGGATACTAATGGGACATTGCTTACAGAAGAGTTTGTTGATAGGTTAGCAGAGGCAGGCCTAACAAGGATTAATCTTTCATTAAATTCTATGGATAAAAATCTTGCAAGAAAACTTGCTGGATGCAATTATAATGTTAACAGAATTAAGGAGATTGCTTCTTATATTCCTAAAAAAATGGAACTGGCAATTGCCCCTGTTCTTGTGCCCGGCTTTAATGATGATGAAATGGAAAAGTTGATAGAATTTGCAAAAAAAATGAAAGGTAATAGAAAAGGGTATTTCATTGGAATACAGAATTTCCTTAACTATAGGTTTGGAAGGAATCCATGCAAACAACTGTTATGGGATGAGTTTTACTCAAGGATAAAAGATTTAGAGGAAAAAACCAGCACAAAACTCATAATTGGGCCTGATGATTTCAACATTCAAAAAACAAAAAAACTTCCAAAGCCATTTAAAAAAGGTCAAATAATTAAGGCAAAGATTGTCTGTCTAGGAAGATTAAAGAATGAGATACTTGCTGTTGCATTAAACAGAACTATTTCTGTTCCAAACTGCTTTAAAAAAGGTATTGTAAAAATAAAAATAACAAGAACAAAGCACAATATCTTTATGGGGAATGTTCTTTAAAACCTATTCAACAGTTATTGTTCCCCTCATGGCCTCTTGAGCCTTGAATACTGCGCAGACGTAATTGTATTTTCCTTCTTCATCAAAAGTGTACTCAAAAGAATCACCCTGATATAATAATGAGCTTTGAGTTATTCCATAAATAGTAATTTTATGCTTATGGCTTTCTTTATTTTCCCATATAACTGTTGTTCCTTTTTCAATCACAACATCTTTCTGGCTGAATGTAAGGTGGTCAATCTCAATTGTAAATACCTTTTCTTCTGGCTCTGTAATATTTATCTCCCCTGTTTCTCCTTCAGTCTCTACTGTTTCATTTAATCCCTCTTCTGGCTCTGTAATATTTATCTCCCCTGTTTCTCCTGTATTATTTAGTTCTTCTTCTCCTGTTCCAACAGGCTCTTCTGTCTGATCTTCAGCAATTTGGCATCCGTTTAAAATTATTCCTAAGACAAGAAATAAAACAATTGTTTTTTTATCCATAATATCCACCACTTAGTATTTTATGTTACTTTATTTAAATAATTTTCTTTTTTAAAAACCAAACAATTTTGTAAAAAAATCTATTATCCTTCTGATAATGCCCTTTGCTTCTTTTTCCTGTTCAGCACAAATATTGCCAACACAGCTACTAAGACACTCATAATCATAACCACAGCTTTCATTATTTTTTTTCTGTGGAACCCATTCATTAGAATTGCTGCAAAAACACAAAACATTATTAACAGTTCTTACATATTCCTGAGGAATACAGGAATCATTAAATTCGCATCCATTTATTACTGTAAACTTACATTCACCTTCAACACATTCATTTTCAGTGCATGGCTTGTTGTCATCACATTTTGGAACACATTTATGTTCTGATATTTTTTCACAAATATTACACTCAACAGGTTTACAAAGAAAATCCTTATTATCACAGTATTCACTAGCCTTGCAGCCCATATCTGCAATACAGGAGGTTTTATTGCAGTACATTTTAACATACCTATAATAATTATCATTTTTCTTGCTGCATTTATCATGAGTGATTGAAAATTTTGTTATGTTAAGTTTTGTCTTTAAATTAAGCAAATAATGATTATCTCCTAACTCTCCTATTATCATATTTTCAGTTTCCTTACTGTGTATTGAAGGGCCATGAATAACTAAAAGGCCTTCATCAGTCTCAAACATATATTTTAAATCATAAATTCCATTATGATTGACTGAGTTAAAATCAGCAGAAAAAACACTAGATCTTTTATAACAACTGTTTATTGATATATTCAATTCCTTACAACTAAATTTATAACCTGGGCAGTATACATCTACAGTATAAACTCCCGGAGAATCTATCTTAAGCCTGTAATTAAAGTTACTATTAAGAAGCATGTCTTCTGACTTAAAGATGGTTAGGTCATTATTCCACTCTCCTGGAACCTCAAACCATGTTTTACGGTCTTTAGTGCCATATACTTTGCCATCAATATTTTGATTAGAGCGGATTGTTACAGAGCCAGCATCATCACATTTTGCAACAAAAGGAGTAATTGCATTGACAAAAGAGGCAAGAACCAGGCACATCATTAATATTAGGACTAGTTTTTTCATTCCAACCTCTTTTTATGGTATTCTATTAAGCTGTTTAATAAGATAATTCTCCTCTTTATCAATCTTTTCTATTTTTTTATCAATCCTGACTGGCTTTTTCTCCTCTTTCTCAAAATCACCAATTCCATTTGTCGCTTCTTTAAGGTTTAGTTCAATAGTTGACATCTCTTCCTGGTTTAGCTGTTTTGGCTGCCACTGGAAATCAAGGCCATCATTCTCTTTCCTTGGGATAATATGAATCATAAAGTGATTTGATTTTTGGCCAGCTGCAATACCATTCTGTATCAGGATATTTGTTCCCTTGGCCTGTAAGACCTCAAAAACAGCAATTGATATCTTATTAGTTATTTTTGATAAATGTGTTATTAAATAATCAGGAACCTGTTCTATTATTGAAAAATGCTCTTTTGGCATTAAAAGAATGTGGCCTGCACAGCATGGATTAGGGCTGAGAATAGCTAGGGCTTTCTCATCCTCAAAAATCCTTTTGGCGTTTATTTTCTTGCCTATAATCTGGCAAAACTCGCAATTATTTTTTTGGCTCATTTTTTATTATAAAATTTGATATATCATCAAGGTCAATCTCTGGCTTTTCTTCTTCTTCCTTGCTTTCTACTATTTTCTTATCCTTACTTTTTTCTTGTTTTGGTTTTTCTTTAGATTTGTTGATTTCTTCTATTTTTTCCTCTTCATGCTTTTCTTTTTCAGATTTAGTTTCAATCTCTTCAGGTTTTTTATCCAGAACAATAGGCTCTTCTGTCTTAATGCCAAGAAGCTCATTGATTTTATTAGTTAATCCTGCTCTGATTTGCTCTAACACCTCATCTGGAATATTTTTTTCAGGCAAGTCAAAAATTTTTATTCCATCAACATTTGCCCTTGGTATTATATGCAGCATGAAATGCGGGGCTTTCTGGCCAGCAATCATGCCGTTTGCAATGAATATGTTTGTGCCCTGTGCTTTCAATGCCTTTAGGCATGCATGTGAAATTGCCTTTGCTACCATAAACATGTAGCTAATTTCATCATCAGGAATTTGGGGCATTACTTGATAATGCTCTTTTATTAATAGAAGTATGTGCCCTGGATTAGCAGGATTTATATCAAGTATTGCCAGGACCTTGTCATCCTCATAAATCTTTTTTGAAGCTACTTTTCCTGAAATAATATGACAAAATATGCAGTTCTGCTTCTGCAGTTCCTGCAGCTGCTCAGGAGACATGTTTGCTAACTCTTCTTCAGTTGTCATGGCTTTACTTAAATCTCCTTTATATATAAAATTTCCTATTAACCAAGGTTTATGCAAATATTTAAATAGCAAAAAAAACTCAGATTGAAAATGGAAAATAATCCAGAGGTTTCAGTTGTTCTGCCATGCTTAAATGAAGAGGCTACTATAGGAGAATGCATTAAAAACATTAAAAATGTGTTTAAAAAAGAGAATATAAATGGAGAAATAATTATTTCTGATAATGGCTCAACAGATAAGTCTGTTGTGATTGCTAAATCGTTGAATGTAAGGATTATTTATCAGCCATTAAAGGGTTATGGGGCTGCATGCCTTAAAGGGATTCATGAAGCAAGGGGAAAATTAATTGTTATTGGTGATTCTGATGCCACATATGATTTTCTGGAAATACCAATATTGCTAAAACCTCTTAAAAAAGGATATGATTTTGTTATTGGCACAAGGTTTAAGGGCAGGATAAAAAAAGGTGCAATGCCATGGGTTCATAGGTATATAGGAAACCCTTTTCTTTCAGGCTTAGTAAATCTATTTTTTAAGACAAAATTATCTGATGTGCACTGTGGTTTTAGGGCATTTACAAAAGAGGCCTTTGATAAAATGAATCTTAAAACAACAGGAATGGAATTTGCCTCTGAAATGGTTATTAGTGCATCAAAAAATAAGCTTAAAATATGTGAGGTTCCAATTTCATACAGCAAAAGAAAAGGCATGTCCAAATTAAGAAGTTTTAGTGATGGCTGGAGACATTTGAGGTTTATCTTTATGTACAGCCCAACATATTTATTTCTTGTTCCTGGTTTGTTTTTATTTTTAATAGGACTAATTAGTATAATTTTCTTAAAACAAGGGCCCATGTTAATCAGCGGTTTTAACATAGATATTCATTTTATGCTTTTTGGATCATTACTAACTTTGCTTGGGTATCATATAGTGAGTATTGGTCTTTATGCAAGAACATATGCAATAACAATTGGTTTTGAAAAGCATGATAAATTAATAGATTTTATTGCTAAATATATAAGTCTGGAGAGGGGAATGGTCATTGGACTGGCAATATTTTTGATAGGCCTTTTTATAAGCTTAAAAATACTTTTTAATTGGATTCATGGCAGCTTTTCATCTATGAATGAAATAAGAAATGTGATATTCTCAATAACTATTCTGATTGTTGGTATACAGACAATATTTTCATCATTCTTTCTAAGCATGTTACTGATTGAAAAAGACAGGCTTTAAGAAAGATTTTTATAAGTTCTCAATTTATTAAGTGAGATGAAAATAGCACTAATCTATGATATGATTTATCCCTATACAATTGGGGGAGCTGAAGTTCGTAATTATACTCTCGCTAAAAAATTAATTAAGATAGGCAATGAAGTCCATATATATGGTGTTAAACTTTGGAAGGGTCCAAATACAATAAAAAGAGATGGGATCTTTATACATGGAGTCTGCCGCTATACACAAAAATATAATTTTAAGGGAAATCGCTCAATTTTGGAGCCAATAAAATTTTCCTATTATGTTTTTAAATCTTTAATCAGGGAAAAGTTTGATATAATCGATTGTAGTGCATTTCCATATTTTCCAGCATTCAGTTGCAAGCTTTACAGCAAGATAAAAAAAGTTCCTCTGGTAATAACATGGCATGAGGTTTGGAGGGATTATTGGTATGAATATCTTGGTTGGAAAGGGGTATTTGGGGTGATTATTGAAAAACTTGTTTCAAAACTAACAAAAAATATTGTTTCAGTTTCAAATAAGACAAAAAATAATTTAATAAACATTGGTGTGAATAAAAAAAATATCTCTGTTGTAAATAACTGGGTTGATATCAAGGAAATTAAATCAATTGAAAATTCTAAGGAAAAATCAGATATAATCTATGCCGGCAGGCTTATGAAACACAAAAACATTGATGTTTTAATAAAATCAGTCCATCTGACTAAAAAAGAATTTAAGAACATAAAGGCAGTCATTATAGGGAATGGCCCAGAAAAAATGAAATTAAAAGCTTTAACAAGCAGATTAGGTCTTGAAAAAAACATTAAGTTTATGGATTTTATGCTTAAAGAGAAAGTTTATAGTTTTATGAAATCATCTAAGCTGTTTGTTATTCCATCTGTTCTTGAAGGCTTTGGCATAATAGTTATTGAGGCAAATGCATGCGGGCTTCCAGTAATTACTGTTAAGCATAAGAGAAATGCATCTGCTGATTTAATAAAAGATTATGATAATGGTTTTGTTTGCAAACTGTCAGAACAGAATATTGCAGAAAAGATAATAATACTATTAAAGAACAATAAATTAATGAAAGAGATGAGTAAAAATTCAATAAAGCGTGCAAAAAACTATGATATAAAAAGCACTGTTACCAAATTACAAGGCATTTATCAACAATATAGTGGAAATTAGACTTTTGGATATATTAAATAAAACTTAATAAATACTGTGGACTAAAATCCACAGTATTTGAGAAAATTGTCATTAATTTGAAAACTAAATTTGCACTTCTGACAATTTTTGATAAAGTATTTAAACTATGAGCTTTTTTAATGGATAGGGGATTAAATGATACTACAAATATTTCAATTTATGTTAGGAGCTGTATTTTTCTTTTTTATACCAGGTTATCTATTAACTATTGTTTTATTTAAAGAAGGTATAACAAAATTTGAGAAAATAGCATTAAGCATTGGCATAAGCCTTACTATTAATATATTCATAGGGCTTTTGCTTGCTTTCAATAAGCTTTTTACATCTAAAAATCTCTGGATTTGTATCATCATAATATCATCAATCCTGCTTATAACATTTTTTGTAGAAAAAAAGAAATCTTTAAAATATTAATATTTCATGATGAAAATAAGTGTGATTATACCTAATTATAATAATAAAAACACTATTAAAAAATGCATTGAAAGTATATATTTTCAAAAAAGGAATGTAGAGATAATAGTTGTTGATGATTTTTCTAATGATAATAGTATTAATACAATAAAAAAGAATTTTCCAAAAGTCAGGGTTATCTGTAACAAAAAAAATAAAGGAGCAGCTTACTGCAGGAATCTTGGAGTATTAAAAAGCTTAGGCGATTATATTGCTTTTGTTGACAGTGATGTGTACCTTAAAAAGAATTGCTTAAATCAATTGCTTAAATCAATTGAATATGCAGATATTAGCTTTCCAGCTATAATTTATGAGAACAAATCAATTATGTATCCTATAACTCAGGAAGAGCAGAAATATCCTATGATAAGCGCATGTTTTATGATTAAAAGGGAATCAGTTAAAAAGCTTGATGAGCTGTTTGATGAAACCTACAGGACCTTTAATGAAGATTCTGATTTTTTCTTAAGGTGCAAAATATTTGACCTAGAAGCAGGTTACTCAAAAAATGCTCTTGCAGTCCATATGCATAAATCCCATTACACAGAAAAGAGATATTATCTTGAAAATAAGAATATAATGTATGGGATTATAAAATTTAGGGGCTTAACAAAAGGAATAGGACTTGAACATCCATTTAAAGTCCAGGCACTATTAAAAAATTTTGTATGCGGAATCTTTAACTTTAACTGGTTTGACTGGTCTTCCTACAAAAGAAACAAAAGTTTTTTATGTAAAATCCAGCTATTAACAAAAAAACACAGGAAAATAACAACTAAACCAGCAATTATCCTGCCTTACTTGTTTTTGAAAGCAATACTATGGAATATAGTAAACCTAAACAAAGCATTAATAAAAAGGAAGAGTTTGAAGAACTGCATAATTGGGGGACATTTTAATGCAATTAAAGAATCATATATCTCTAATAAAAGAATTTACACTTAACAACTTTAAGCTTAAATACAAGAATTCATCAGTAGGCTATCTTTGGTCAGTTTTAACACCCCTGCTAATGCTTGCAACACTTTATATTGTTTTCTCAGTTATAATGAAGCTTGATGTTCCCCATTATCAGCTTTTTCTTTTAATAGGGATTATTTTCTGGAACTTTCTATCAGAAGCAACAACCACAAGCATGAATTCATTGTTGGGACATGGAAACATTATCAAGAAAATGAACTTTCCAAATTATGTTGTAGTTATAAGCTCGTGTCTTTCATCATTTATTACTTTGTTATTAAACCTTATCATATTCTTTTTGTTCACACTCATATTTAAGGTTAGATTAACTGCAATTGCAATAATCTTGCCTTTTTACCTGATTGAGCTTTTTATATTAGTACTAGGCATTTCTTTTTTTCTTTCAGCATTTTATCCAAAATTTAGAGACTTATCTCACATCTGGAGTTTTTTATTGTTGATAGGCTTTTGGGTCACACCTATAATATACAGCGAAAGAATGATTCCAGAAAAATATTTAAAATATTATATGCTTAATCCAATGGCAAGATTAATAAACGAAGCAAGAGACATATTGATATATCACTTTACGCCAATGCTGAAGCAAGTATTGATTACCCTAATCATCTGCGTTTTAATATTTGTTTTGGGCTTTTTGTTTTTCAGAAAAAAATCACCCTATTTTGCAGAGGAGTTATAAATGGAAGTTATAACCTTAAAAAATGTATCTAAGTCATTCAGGCTGGAGCATGATAAAACTAGCTTAAAAAATCGCTTTGAAAACTTCTATGCTCTTAAAAATATAAGTTTTAGCCTTAAGAAAGGCGAAGCTTTAGGCATAATAGGAGAAAATGGTTCCGGCAAGACAACACTTCTTAAGATTATTGCTGGAATACTAAAGCCAACATCCGGTACTGTAAATGTAAAAGGAAAAATAATGTCTTTTATTGAACTTGGAGTTGGACTTCAGCCTGAGCTTACAGGGAGTGAAAATATTTTTTTGTACGGAGCACTTCTTGGCTTTTCAAGAGAAGAAATTAAAAAAAAGATTAATAGTATTATTGAATTCTCTGGCTTAAAAAAATTTATTGATGCTAAGCTAAGAACATATTCAACAGGAATGCAAATGCGGCTTGTATTTAGTACAGCAATGATAAACAATCCAGATATCCTTCTGATAGATGAAGTAATAGCAGTTGGTGATGAATCCTTTCAGAAAAAAAGTTTTAATAAAATTAATAATTTAAAAAGCCAAGGCAAAACAATTATTTTTGTGTCTCATTCTATGGAACAAATAAAAGCAGTATGTGACAAAGCAATATTTTTGAAAGATGGGAAGATTAAAGCTAAAGGTTCACCTGATAATGTAATATATACCTACCTTAAAACTGTTTACAAAAGGGATAACAACTTAGTATTTAACAGTTTTGATAAAAAAATCAAAGAAATTTTAAGACTAAAAAAAAAACAGAAAGAAATAACTGATTCTATAAGCAAAACACAAAAAAATATTTTTAATAAATTTAGGATAAGGAGCCTAGAACTAAAGTTTGAAAAAAACAAAGGGAAAATAAATGAGTTAAAATTTAGTTTGTCTGACTTATTTGAAAATTATAAATATCTACTAGAAACAAATCTATATTTAACGCAGCAAAAATTGACATCTGCTTATAACAAAAATGATAGTAAATTAATAAAAAATTTTGAAAACAGAAAATATGAAATTTTAGATGATTTGAAAAAACTTTGGATTACTAAAATTAAATTCTGTGATAAAACAGAAAAAAATAAAATAACTCATACTTTAAAAATGCTGATGCGTGAGCAATCAGGTATATTTAAAGGAACAAAAAGGGAGATTAATGTTCTAAACAAATTCAAAGAATTACTTGAAAAAGAGATAAAACAAACAAAAAACCACAAAATTAAAGAAAAATTATTAGAAGAATTAGAAAATATAATTATAAGAATTTTTCGTCTAAATAAAGAAAATAAGTATGGTATAAAAACCATAGCAAGAACTACCAAAGGAAAAAAATTGGATAATGAAAAATTGGGGAATTTAATCAATATTTTAAGAAAAAAAGTTCTTTTTATAGATGATAACATATTTAATTTACAGCTAGAAAAAAAGAATTATCTAATAACTAAAAATAAAGACAAAGCAAAAGAATGTGAAAAAGAAATTACTAAGTTAAAACAAAAAAGAAAAAAATTGATTGGAGAAATGAACAGGAAACAAAAAGTCATAGGTGTTCAAAGAAAGAATTCAAATGTTAGAATTACTTCAGTAAGGTTTTTGGACTTAAATAATAATGAAATTAAAAAGTTTAAGCCCGGAGACAAATTTACAATAGAGATCACTTATAAAGCTATTAAAAAACTCAATAATCCTGTCTTTGGTATTGGAATCTTTAAGGATGATGGAACCCATATTACTGGACCAAACACAAAGTTCCATAATTTTAAAATAGATTTTATAAATGGAAAAGGTAAGGTATATTACACTGTTGATAGCCTACCACTCTTAGAAGGAAGTTATTTAGTTACAGTTGCAATCCATCCATACAATAGTTTTACCCCTTACGATGTACACACAAGATTATATAGTTTTAAAGTAATCAAAAACCATATTGAAGACTTTGGCACTTTTTATATTAATGCTAAATGGAAAATTGAAAAGAATTAAATCTAAATTAAACCCATTTTTTTTCTGGCTTTATGTATTTTTGTAAGAAATTTATAGACTCTTGATGATTTAATTTCCTGTAATTGATTGCTTAAGTTGCTTATTATACTATCTTTTTCTTCAGTTAATTTTTTAATTTCTCTATCTTTTTCTTCATTTATCCTCTTAATCTCTTTGTTCAAATCATCAATTACACTATCCCTTTTCTTAATCTCACTATTTCTCTCTTCATTTATCCTCTTAATCTCTTTGTTCAAATCATCA